>NZ_JAGMXV010000003.1 GCF_018006725.1 Rhizorhabdus sp. | reverse complement strand
ATGCTGGACGGCCTGCGCACGGCAGGAATGCCCGAGGCCGCGATCCAGCTGGTCCCCGTCACCGATCGCGCGGCGGTTGGCGCGATGCTGAAGGCGCAAGGCCTGATCGACATCATCGTTCCGCGCGGCGGCAAGAGCCTGGTCGCCCGCGTGCAGGAAGAAGCACGGGTACCGGTGCTCGCCCATCTCGACGGCATCGTTCACCTCTATATCGACCGCGCAGCCGACCCCGCCAAGGCCTTGCCGCTCGCAATCAACGCGAAGATGCGCCGGACCGGCATTTGCGGCGCGACCGAGACGATCCTTATCGATCGGGCCTATGGCGAGGCCGGGACGATCGTCGGCGCCTTGCTCGAAGCCGGTTGCGAGGTGCGCGGAGATGCGTCGATCGCCTCGCTCGATCCGCGCGTCGTTGCTGCGAACGACGAGGACTGGGACACCGAATATCTCGACGCGATCGTCTCGATCGCCACGGTCGACGGGGTTGACGGCGCGCTCGCGCATATCGCGCGCCACAGCTCGCGCCATACCGACGCGATCGTGACCGAGGAGCAGACGACCGCCGATCGCTTCATCACGAGCGTCGACAGCGCGATCGTCATGCACAACGCCTCGACCCAGTTCGCCGATGGCGGCGAGTTCGGGCTGGGCGCGGAGATCGGCATCTCGACGGGCCGCCTGCACGCCCGCGGCCCGGTCGCGCTGGAAGGGCTAACCACCTACAAGTGGGTGGTGCGGGGTAGCGGGCAGCTTCGCCCCTGATTTGCGGGGGGTGGCCGGCACGGCGTTGCTGGGTCAGTTCAAACCCCTGTTTCCCGGCTCTTTTCGGCCACGGGCAACGGAAGCCGTGCAGCAACGTTCAACAAAGGTTCACGCGCGGCTTGCGATAAGCTGTTACGTAACTAGGTTGAAGAAGTTCGCAGGACCGTTCTCTAAAAAGACAAGGCCTTACCCATGCCGATCATCCGCAAGATATTCGCCGCAGCCGCGCCCCTCGCGTTGCTTGCGGTTGCTGCCTGCACACCATCGTTCAAGGCCAATGTGTCTCGCTTCCAGGCGTTGCCGGTACCCGAAGGGCAGACGTTCAGCGTCGTTGCCGCCGATCCGCGCAACGAGGGCGGACTCGAATTTGCCCAATATGCGAACCTCGTCACGCAGCGCCTGGCATCCTACGGTTATCGTCCGGTCGAGGGCGGCGCGAAGCCCGAGCTGATCGTGAAGTTCGACTATGGCGTCGACAACGGGGTCCAGAAGACGGTCACCCGTCCGTCGGCCCGTGGCGGCTTCGGCGCCTGGGGTGGCGGCCCCTGGGGCGGCTTCGGTCCCTATGGCCGTCGCTGGGGCTATGGCTCCGCCTTTTATTATGGCTGGGACCCCTTCTGGTACGATCCCTGGTATCCGGAAATCGACACCTACACGGTGTTCACCAGCCGCGCCGACATGATCATCGAGCGCGTGTCGGATGGCAAGCGCCTGTTCGAGGGCAAGGCGAAGGCCCGTTCGGTCGAGGACTCGCTGACCAAGCTGGTGCCCAACCTGATCGAGGCGATGTTCACCAACTTCCCCGGCCAGTCGGGCGAGGAAGTTCGTATCACGGTGGCGCCCGAAAAGAAGAAGTAAGGCTGCGACCTTTCGTCCATTGGGGGCGTCCGGCAATCGCCGGGCGCCCCTTTTCTTTGCCGGGCGTCAGGGGTTCCGAGGCCCCCGTCGGATGAACGCCGGGCTGCGCTTTTCAGCGAAAGCGGCGCAAGCCTCCTGAAAATCCTGCGTCATCAGCGCGAGGCACTGGACGTGGTTTTCCAGTTCCAGGGCGGCGCCGAGGCCCGGGGCGTCGAGATTGGCGCGCATGATCTGCTTGCTGTGCTTGATCGCATAATCACTGTTCTGCGCGATCTGTCGCGCCATCGCGATCGCGCTTTCGATGACCGGCCCCCCGGCGTCGGCCGGGCAGGCCAGACCGATCGCGACGGCTTCCTCCGCGCCGACCGGACGACCGGTGAGCATGATCTCGAAGGCGCGTGCCGAACCGATCATGCGGGGAAGGTGGTAGCTGATCCCGCACTCCCCGGCGCTGAGCCCGATCTTCACCGCCCCCACCAGGAAGCGGGCTTTGGCGCCAGCCACGCGCACGTCGGCGGCGAGCGCCAGCCCCATGCCGGCACCGACCGCCGCTCCGTCGATCGCGGCGATGACGGGAAAGCGCGCCTTGGTGATGGCCTCCATCAGGCCGGCGAAGCGTTCCTGCAGGTCCATCCACGCCATCGGATCCTGCGGCGCGCCGTCTCCGATCGCCTCCTTCAGGTCCAGTCCGGCGCAGAACACCTTGCCCTGCGCCGCGAGGACGAGAACACGAACATCCTCCTCGGCCTCGATGCGCGCCAGTTCCGTGCGAAAGGCGTCGACCATCGGCACCGTCATGGCGTTCGCCGCTTCGGGCCGTGCGAGAGACAGGACGCCGCAGCCGTCACCGATATGTTCGAACTCGATCATCATGCCCTCTCCAACATGGTCAGCGCCGTCTTATGGTCCGCTACCCCGGGGACGTCGACAGCCAGACGCAGCAGGCCACCGACCCCGCTCGCCTCGGCATTGCCGCCCGTTGTGACCAGAAGCGAGGCAGGTTCGCCGGGCATCACGGCGACGCTGACGATGTGCGGCGCATGCGATGTCAGGCAGTGGGTCTGACGGCCTTCGGCCGAGAAACGCCGCAGGATTCCGCTTTCCCAACAGGCGACCCACAGGGCACCATCGCGATCTGTGACCAACCCGTCGCTGTCGTCGAGCGAGATGAACAGTTCCGGCTTTTCCGGAACGCCATCGCCCAGGGCATAGCGCCACACGCCGCAGCTCGTTTCCGAATGGTAGAGCCAACGCCCACAGGGGCTGAAGGCAATGCCGTTCGATGCGAACACATCCCGGCGCATGACGGTGATCTTGCCGGACGCATCCATGTGGAAGAGGCAGCCCGGTGCCGGCTTACGACCCAATTCCATGATCGATACGAAATCGATCGTACCGGCATAGAAGCCCCCTGCGCCGTCGGCCTCCATATCGTTGACGGCGATGATCGGTTCGCCCTCGATCTCCGACAGGACCACTTGCGTATCTCCGGTCAGGGGATCGAGCGCGATGATGCCTCCACGCCCACCGCACAGGACCTTCCCGGACGCATCGTGAACCAGTCCGCCGACCCAGTCGCGTCCCGTCAGCATCGTCCTGACCGTGCCATCGGCCTCCCGACGATGGACGCTGCCGGCGGAAAGGTCGGAGAACCAGATCGAGCCATCGGCCGCCGCACGCGGCGCCTCGACGAACAGAAAGCCGGAAGCGAGTTCCTCGAAATCGGCGGCAGCAGGTTCAGGCACATCGCTCTCCATTATGTCCGACGACTATCCTACGCAGCGATCAGGTCTGTCATCCCGAAGCTCAACCCGCCCCCCTGCGGTGAGACCAACAGCAGCGCTCTCGCCAAAATCACAGGCGACCTGAAAGCCGACTGATATATGAACACCTAGTCAGGTTCATGTTAGCACGCAGCGAACTGCGCACTACCTGAACATTGGGAGAGTCACGATGATCGATCTGCATGCGATCCCGCCTCGTTGCAGCGTCCCACCTATCGCCGAAGAGCGATCGCGCCTCGCCCTCGTGCGGACACAGGCGCAATGAAGCCGCATCTCCAGGGCGTCCACCACTTCGCGCTGTCCGTTCCGGACATCGAGGTGGCACGCCGATTCTACGTCGAGTTGCTCGGCGCCGAAATCATCTCGGAAGTCGCATGGGAAGCCGGCAACCCCTGGATCGACGCCATTATCGGCGTCCCCGCCACCAGCGCGCGCACCTTCATCGCCCGGCTTCGTAACATCCAGGTCGAGATCTTCGAATATCTGGCGCCCGAACAGCCCGGCGCCGACCCGAACCGCCCCGTCCACCTCCATGGCTACACCCATGTCGGCTTTCAGGTGGACGACGTTCAGGCAACCTATGAGCGGATGATCGCGGCAGGCCTGCGCTTCCACACCCCGCCCGACCTGTCGACGATTACGGTCGACGAGGACGGGCAGAAGACGGGCTTCGCCGCGACCTATGGGCGCGACTTTTTCGGCAATGTCTTCGAGATCCTCGAAATCCATCCCAATCCGACCATCAAGCCGATCTGAGGCAAGGCTCGCCGGCTCCAGCACAGGAGAACAGAGATGAACTTCCCGGACAAGATCGATGCCGTGCGTATCCGCGACCGGGCCGACGTTCGCCGGGCTGCGATCGCTTTTCGCGAGGCGATATATGAGATGTTCGAATGCAGGATCGCTGCCTGCGACAACATCGCCCTCAGGCAGCGCATGCGCGACGGCGATGGCGCCAATCTGGCGACCGAGGTCTTCGGCTGGACCGAAAAGGACAAATGGCTGTGCACGCCTTATCTGGCGCTCGCCTCGCCGCTCACGACGGCATGCCGCTTCGAACCCGAGCCTTTCTGGGTCAATGCCGAAGGCTTCCGCACCCGCCTTCCCAACAGCTGGCTGGACGAGATCGATCTTGCCGATTTCGAGAAACGCGCCCTGACCCGCGCGGCGATCGTCGTTCCCGTCCATCTGCCTTTCGGCCAGATCGGCTCGGTCAGCTTCACCTTGCCCGATCCCGCGAGGCTCGACCTGTCGGCCGAATATGAGGCCTATGCCGATATGCTCGGCCTCTATTCGCGGACCTTCATCACCTCCTATCAACGGGCGATGGTGAAGCTCGGTGGCATCCCGGCGAATTGGTCGCTCTTGTCCAAGCGCGAGGTGGAATGCCTTTCCTGGGCCGCCGTTGGAAAGACCGACATCGAGATCAGCATGATCATCTCGCGCAGCCGGGCGACCGTCCGTTTCCACATCATGAATGCGGGAGCGAAGCTCAACGCGGTCAACCGCAGCCAGACCGTCTACAAGGCGGCGCAGCTGGGCTATATCGGCCTGAACTCCTGACCTGAACTCCTGAGCGACCCGCCCGGCTAACCGCGCTCGATATCCAGATAGGCAAGCGCCATCGCCAGGGCCGCCTCGGCGAAACCGGGTGATTCGATACGCAGCTGGGGATTGAGCTCGCCCGCAACCGGCAGGATCGACCATATGACCGCGCCGCGAACGATGTTGTGGACATAGGTCACCCTGCGCCGCAGATCGTCGGCGTCGCGATCGGGCAGCTTGGCGACCAGCAGGTCTGCGATCCAGGCCGCCACCTGCGCATTGGCCTCACTCTGGTCGCGATGCGTGGCGATATCGTCCAGCCGGTGACGCTCGATCAGGCGGAGCAGCCCGTCGTCGCTCTGGAAGGCGCTGAAGATGATGTCGACGTGCAGGGTGACGACATCGACGGGTGTGACCGAGCTGTCCTGCGCCGATCGGCACAGCGCTTCGATCTCGTGCATGCGGAGCGCGCGAAAGCCCTCGATAACGGTCTGCAGTAGCGCGGATTTGCTGGCAAAGCGCTGATAGACGGTGCCCACCGGAACGCCGGCCTCGGCGGCAATGGCGCTTACCGGCGTCGCTTCGAAGCCCCGCTCGGCAAACAGCTTCATGGCAGCGGCAACGATGCGCTCCAGTGCCGCACGGCTGCGCTGCTGGCGGGGCATGACATAGCTGGTCGAGTTGGCGAGCCACACGGCGGGATCGCGCTCGAACGGAAGTCTGCCAAGCAAAGCGGCGGGACTCTCGGATTCTTCCATGTCGCTCCCATATGCGCCAGCGGCACGTGGCGCCATAGAAGATCAGGCAGCGACCCGTTCCGGCGCAAAGGCTGAAAGCGCCGTGCGCAGCCGATCCGAACAGTCCCGAGCCATCCGCAGGAGCAGGTCGGCGCAGGTCGGCACATCGTCGATCAAACCGATCGCCTGGCTGGCCCAGACCAAGCCGCCGTCGACATCGCCCGTTTCGAGCGCGGCACGCCCCCTGGCCCCGGCCACCAGATGGGCGATGTCCTGGAACCCCGCGCCGCCGGGGCGATTTTCGATGGCGATAACCTCTTCCGACACCGCATTGCCAAGAACCCGCCCGGTGTTGCGCAGCGTGCGGAAGATCAGGCGCGTATCGCCCTCGCTCGCCTGCACCAGGGCGGCCTTGATCGCCGGGTGAATCGGGGCCTCCTGCGTGGCACAGAAGCGGGTTCCCATGTTGACGCCCGCTGCGCCGAGCGCGAGCGCTGCTGCCAGCCCCGCACCATCGGCGATTCCCCCCGATGCGATCACCGGGATCGACAGCCCGCGTACAGCAGCGGGAACCAGCACCAGCCCGCCGACATCCTCCTCGCCCGGGTGGCCCGCTGCCTCGAACCCGTCGATCGAGATGATGTCGACGCCCTTGCGCTCGGCCGACAAGGCGTGTCGCACCGTGGTGCACTTGTGCAGGATGATCATCCCCGCAGCCTTCGCGCGCGCGAAGAACTCCGGCGGAATCATGCCCGCCGTTTCCAGCACCTTCACCCCGCCGTCGATGGCCGCCTGGAGATAGGCTTCATAAGGCGGAGGCGTGCGGGCGGGCAGCATCGTCAGGTTCACCCCGAAGGGCTGATCCGTCATCGCGCGGCACAGCGCGATCTCCCGCGCCAGATCCTCCGGCGTCGGCTGGGTCAGGGCGGTCAAGATGCCCAGGCCGCCCGCATTGGATACCGCGCTGGCAAGGGCCGCACGCCCCACCCATTGCATGCCGCCCTGGACGATCGGCAGCCTGATGCCGGTCAGACGAGTCAGCGGGGTGTCGATGCGCGGCGGCATATCAATATTTCACGTTACGCGTGAAGCCGCCATCCACCGTTAGGTTGACGCCGTTTATCCAGCTGGCGCGCGCCGAGGCGAGATAGAGCACCGCATCGGCGATCTCGTCCGGCTTGCCGAAGCGGCCTGCGGGATGTTTCGTCCGATTGGCCTCATAATAGTCTGGCATCGCATCCTGCAGATAGGCCCAGCTGCCGTCGTCGACATAAGTGGGGCCCGGGCATACGCAATTGCTGCGAATACCGAACCGCATATAATCCTGCGACAGCTGGTGCGTGTAGTTGATCAGCGCCGCCTTGATCGCGCCATAGGAAAAGCCGCTTTCGCCAAAGGCATGGCTCTCGATCGCGGTGATCGTCGACATCTGGACGAAGGCGCCGCTGCCCGACGCCTTGAGATGCGGGAGCGCGGTGTCGAACATCGCCACCGCCGACATAAGGTCGACATTATAGTTGATGTCCCACCCCTTGCGGCTGCGCGGGATCCCGCCGAGCGCGCTGGCATTGGAGACGACGATATCGATACCGCCCATCTCCTCTGCTGCCTTCTCCACCCACGCCGTCACCTGATCGAAATAGCCGCAGTCGACGACGCTGCCATAGACCTGACCGCGCGAGGACAGCGCCGCCAGCGCTTCCGTCACCCCGTCCCCCGCCAGCGGGTTGGAGTGCACCTCGTCGTCGGACGGGTTTGGCTCGCCCGCACTGGCGCGCCGGCCGCAGAAGCTGACGATCGCCCCTTCGTCGAGGAAGCGCTCGACAATCCGCCGGCCAAGGCCTCGGGTTGCGGCGCTGACGATGACCTTCTTGCCTTTGAGTTCGAGATCCATCGGAATGTCTTTCTTCTGAACAGGAATGGCCGGCCGCGCGTCGGGCGCCGGCGGCGGCAGCCGAGGAAAGAAACGCTAATCGCGGGGCCTTAGAGATCGCCCGCCAGATACCGGTCGAGCGTGTCGTGCAGATGCCGGATGCGCGATTCCTGATAGTTGGACAGGATCTGCACGCCGGTGGCGCTCGCATACATGCCCTCGCGCTGCCAGCGCATGATGTCGGTGTCCTGATCGAGCACACTGGCCAGGAAGGGATCCATGCCCTCGACGCTGCTGAACGGCACATCCTCGGCGAGATCGACGACCTCGGCGGGGGTGAAATCGCCGCTCGCAGGCTTGGGCCGCAACACCATCTGATCGAAGATCGAGCGGTCGGGATCGTGACCATCGGGACGGAAGGTCTGGATCAGGCACAGGCCCGGCGCCGGGTAGAAATTGACGTTGGGAAAGACCGCATATTTGATGCTGTCGATCATCTCCGGCACCGAGTGGCCGGAATAATCCAGCCCATGCTCGCGCCGCATCGTCTCCCTGAGCTGCTGCGCCATCACCCAGCGCGCCGTCTTGCCCGACGGAACCTCCGAGCGCTCGCCAACCATCGACCCGTCACCGACCAGCATCATGTCGAGCAGTTGCTGCTGGGTCATCGTGACGGTGGAAGTCGGGCTGGGCGTGGCCATCGCGCAGAGATCGCGGCTGACATGATCGGAAAAAATGTCGTGCTGCATATTATGGTCGCCCACGACATTGGTCATTTCCGGGTGCACGACCGGCGTGTGATAGGCCTCCATGAAGGCCTCCTGCGCAAGCTTCCAGTTTCCGGGCAGGTGCTTGCGGATATGCGTGTGGACATACCAGCCGGTCATGTCCCAGTTCGCAAAATGCGCAGGAAGATCCTGCAGATATTCGGTCAGGCTCGGGCCGTCCTTCGCGAAGCTGATGAACACATTGCCGTTCCAGCTGTCCACCCGGACCTCGGGCAGGCAGGCCTTGGCCTTGTCGAGATGCGGGAACTCCCATTCACACGGGATCTTCCTGATCTTGCCGGACAGGTCCCATTCCCAGCCGTGGAACGGGCAGGCCAGCGACGCACTCCAGCCCGCGTCGCCGGACGGCTTCAGCTTGGTCCCGCGGTGCAGGCAGGAGTTGACATAGCCCTTGATGCCGTCCGCCGTCCGCACGAGCACAACCGACAGACGCGCAAGATCGTAGACGACATAGTCGCCCTCCTCCGCGAGATATTCCTCGCGGGTGGCATATTGCCACACCCGCTTCCACATCCGCTCGATCTCGAGGTCGAAATGGCGCGGCGAGGTGTAGCGTTCGAAATCGATCGGTCGCAGATCCTGCGGCGGATTGGCCTGAAGCGCGAGCACCGGGGGCAGGTCGCCGTCGCGCGCCGCGATATCGCCCCATGTGTTGTCGGGATATTGCGCGCGCTGCTGCGCCTGCACATCGGTCATATCGCTCTCCCAGGCATCGGGACTGCTCAGCCCCGTGTCGAGCATGAATATGAACCTACAGTCATATTTCGCAACGGCTATTCGCTTACCTGTCCAAAGGGTGAGGAAGAGCCCGGCCATGATGAGGTGACGCCGGTCGACCGACTAACCGGCGGCTATGCTAGGTCCCGACCAGATGAAGCTGCGGCCGGCCGGATGTACCGATGCGGGCCGTCAGGCCGGGCAGCCGCTCGATCCGGGCAACCAGTTCAGCGTCGAGCCTGAAGTCTCGGCCGAGCAGAACCTCGGCGCGCGAGCCATCGGGCAGCAACGCCTTCAGATACATCTCGCCCCTGCCTCCGCGCTCGCCCGCCACCAGCGCGGCCAGCGCCGGAATTGCCGCGGCATCCGCCGTCTCGACGTCGACGCGCAGGCGGATCGATTCCATCGTGTCGAAGCCTTGCAGCGTGCGGATCGTCACCCGGGGCGTCTCCTCGCCGGCACGCCAGTCGAGTTCGACGCGCAGCAGCGCACAGGCGCCGGTCTTGGCGGCGGTTTCCAGCTCGGCCGAGGCAAGATCGTCAAAACAGGTCGCGATGAACTGCCCGCTCGAATCGGAGCAGGTCGCCATCATGTAGCGCTTGCCCTTGGCCGAGGTTCGCCAGCGTGCCTCCTCGATCAGCGCGGCCATCACCGCATTGACCCGACCGCCATCGGCGGGCGCCGGCAGCGCACACAAAGCGGCGAAGCTGCGGGCGCCATTGGCATCGGCCAGATGGCGTATCTGGTCTGTGGGATGCGAGGAGAAGTAGAAGCCGAATGCCTCCTTCTCTGCTCCCATCCGGTCGGCAAGCGTCCAGGACAGTCCGCGATCGATCCGGATCGGCGGAATGCCGCCGTCGTCGAGGTCGCCGAACAGACCGCCCTGCCCGCTCTCGCGCTGCTGCGCGGCGCTGGACGCATGAGCGAGGATGAGTTCGGCCGAGGCGAATACACCCGCGCGTTCACTCTCCAGCGCATCGAAGGCGCCGCCCGCCGCCAGGCTTTCCAGTTGGCGCCGGTTCAGCAGGCGCGGGTCGATCCGGTCGGCGAAATCCTCCAGCGACCGGAACGCGCCCTTGGCCTTTCGTTCGTCGACCAGCTGCTCCATCGCCTTCTCGCCGACGCCCTTGAGCGCGCCGAGCGCATAGCGGACCGCATGAGCCTCGCCATGCGGCTCCACCGAAAATTCGGCCTCGCTGTGATTGATGCACGGCCCCAGGCACTGGACGCCCATGCGACGCATGTCGTCGATGAAGATGGCGAGCTTGTCGGTTTGCGCCATGTCGTAGCACATCGAGGCGGCGTAGAATTCGGCCTTGTGATGCGCCTTCAGCCAGGCGGTGTGATAGGCGACGAGCGCATAGGCTGCCGCGTGGCTTTTGTTGAAACCATAGCCCGCGAATTTGTCGATCAAATCGAACAGCTCGTTCGCCTTGTCCGCCGAAATGTCGTTCTTGGCACAGCCATCGACGAAGCGGCTGCGCTGGGCATCCATCTCCGCCTTGATCTTCTTGCCCATCGCGCGGCGCAAAAGGTCGGCGTCGCCAAGCGAATAGCCCGCCAGGATCTGCGCCGCCTGCATCACCTGTTCCTGGTAGACGAAGATCCCGTAGGTCTCGCTCAAAATGCCTTCGAGCAGCGGGTGCGGATATTGGATCGGCTCGCGCCCGTTCTTGCGGGCGCCGAAGGTAGGGATATTGTCCATCGGGCCCGGCCGGTACAGCGAGACGAGCGCGATGATGTCCTCGAAACAGGTCGGCCGGACCGCAGCAAGCGTGCGCCGCATGCCTTCCGATTCCAGCTGGAACACGCCGACCGTGTCGCCGCGCTGGAGCAGGGCATAGACCTCGGGATCGTCCCAGGCGAGCGCATCGAGGTCGACCTCGATTCCGCGCTGTTTCAGGAACTGGACTGCCTTTTGCAGTACCGACAGCGTCTTGAGGCCGAGGAAGTCGAACTTCACCAGGCCGGCGCCTTCGACATATTTCATGTCGAACTGGGTGACCGGCATGTCGGAACGCGGATCGCGATAGAGCGGCACCAGCGCGTCCAGTCGGCGGTCGCCGATCACCACGCCGGCGGCGTGGGTCGAGCTGTGGCGCGGCAGGCCTTCGAGCTTCATCGCAAGGTCGAGCAGGCGCCGGACTTCGACGTCGCCCTTATACTCGGCCGCCATCTCGGGCACACCGTTGAGCGCCCGGTCGAGCGTCCACGGGTCGGTCGGATGGTTGGGCACCAGCTTGGCGAGCCGGTCGACCTGGCCATAGCTCATCTGGAGCACCCGCCCGGTGTCCTTGAGCACGGCGCGGGCCTTCAGCTTTCCAAAAGTGATGATCTGCGCGACCTGATCGCGGCCGTATTTCTGCTGGACGTAGCGGATCACCTCGCCACGCCGGGTTTCGCAGAAGTCGATGTCGAAGTCGGGCATCGACACGCGTTCGGGGTTCAGGAAGCGCTCGAACAGCAGGCCCAGCCGCAGCGGATCGAGATCGGTGATGGTCAGCGACCAGGCGACCAGCGACCCCGCGCCCGATCCACGGCCCGGCCCCACGGGGATGCCCTGCTCCTTCGCCCATTTGATGAAATCGGCGACGATCAGGAAGTAGCCGGGAAAGCCCATCTTGATGATGATGTCGGTCTCGAACGCCAGCCGATCGAAATAGGCTTCGCGTTCGAGCGGATCGGTGATGCCGAGCTTTTCCAGCCGCCGCTCCAACCCTTCGCGCGCGTCGCGGCGGAGCATCTCCGCCTCGCCATCCCGGTCTCCCGCAAGGCTGGGCAGGATCGGCTTGCGATAGGGGGCCGACACCGCGCAGCGCTGCGCGACCACCAGCGTGTTGGCGAGCGCCTCGGGCAGATCCTCGAACAGGCGCTGCATCTCGGCTGCCGGCTTGAGCCACAGGTCCGGAGAACTGCGCGGGCGTTCGGCGGTGTCGATATAAGAGGAACTGGCAATGCACAGCATCGCGTCATGCGCCGGATGGAATTCGGGTTCTGCGAAACAGGCCGGGTTGGTCGCCACCAAGGGCAGGTCGCGTGCATAAGCGAGGTCGATCAGCGCAGCTTCGGCCTGTTCCTCGACCGCATTGCCGCGTCGGCACAGCTCGACATAGAGGCGGCCGGGGAAAAAGGCCTGCAGCGTGTCGGCATAGCTTTCGGCGGCCGCCTGCTGCTGCTCGGCCAGCAGCCGCCCCAGCGCGCCTTCGCCTGCGGCAGTCAGCGCGATCAGTCCGTCGGTGCGCCCTTCAAGCGCCGACAGCGGCACATGCGCGTCCTCGTGGACCGGACGCTCCAGATGGGCCGCAGAGACAAGTGCACAGAGATTGTCATAGCCCCGCTCGTCCTGCGCATAGAGGGCGATCCAATCGATGATCAACTGATCGATTCCCGGCCGCCGCACGGCGAGCATGGTGCCGATGATCGGCTGAATGCCCTCCTTCTTGGCGCCATCCGAAAAGGCCATCGCCGCATAGAGGCCATTGCGGTCGGTCAGTGCCGCCGCAGGAAAACCTCGCTTTCGGGCGTGTTTGGCGATCGCCTTGGGATCGATCGCGCCTTCGAGCATCGTGTAGGCGGAGAAGATCCGCAGCGGGACGAAGGGCTGATAAGGCATGAACCGGAATGTATGCCCCCCGGAGGGATTCGTCAGCCCTCGCCGCCCCTTTTATCCACAGTCTTGGCAGCCGGTCTGGAGCAGCTATGAGGAGGGCGCCGTCGGAAAGCAGCTTTCGGTGGCAAGCGTCGTCAAACTGCTCGGCAGCAATTTGGTCGAGGCACCCTGATAGCTCGCCGAAATCGCTACCTTGGTCATTCCCGACACCGACGAACATGTGGCCGCGCCGGTGAGCGTCACGGCAGCAGCATCGATCTTCACGCCATTGGCGGCGGCGCGAGCGACGGCATAGCTCTTCACCCCGGCGCTGTTGGTACAACCGGTCGCGCCGAGCGCGGCGCACCGCGCCGTGTTGGTCGCGACTTCCTGCAGCGCCTGGAAGCTCCAGGCCATGCGCGCGCCATCAATGATGAGGAACATGAAGGCGAGGAAGGCGGGCGCAACCAGCGCAAACTCGGTCGCGGTGACGCCGCGCCGGTCGCCCACAAGCGAGCGGAGCATCATTCGAGACGCACGACGGCGGTACGCGTCTGCGTCAGCGCGCCGCCCAGCATGGCGGCGGGAACGAGCATCGTGTTGCTCGTCGCGGTCGCCTTGATCGTCATATAATAGCCCGCCAGGCTGCCGTCGCTGCAGGTCGAATTGCAGGCGGCGGTGGTATAGGTCGGCGCGGCCGAGGTCCCGCCGAGACAGGCGCAGGTCCGCGAGCTGTTGACGCAATTGGACGTGCCGCCATTGCAGCCGACGGTCACCGTCGGGGCGGTCGACAGTTTCGCCGCAACCCCGACATAGGTGCCGATCGCGTTCTGGTTGACCGCAGTGCGCCCGTTGAACGCGATCATCGCCCCCTGCTCCACCGCGCTGTCGAGGCGGAGGCGCTGATGATACCACATGGCGACGTCGAGGCCGGCCGTCATCACGAAGAAGAACAGTACCGAGAGCAGTGCGAACTCGATCGTCGCCATGCCGCGCTGGTCACCGGCCAGCGAAGCGAAGTCGGGTCGCCGCATCATTTGAACAGGGCCACGCTGGCGACGCTGCTCGCCGATCCCGACATGCCGGTGCAGGTGCTGCCGATCGCCGTGCCGCCATTCAGGCTGAGCGTGTTCACGATCAGCATCAGGCAGGCCGAGGTGCCCGACGACATGGATGCGCCGCCGTCGACCACCATGTCGGACTTTGGCGCATAGACGAGGCCCGAATATTTGCCCGATGCGCCGCCACCCAGCTTGGTCGCGGAACTGCTCTTCGTCATCAGCAGGACGTTGGGCACGCCGTAGCTGGCGCTGGCGCCCGGCGCGGCGAGATCGAGCGTGGTGCCCCCGGCGAAGGAGAAGGTGCCACCGAGCGCGAAGCTGATCTCCGTGCCCTGGATCGTGCCGCCGGTGCCGTTCGTAAAATTGCCTTTGATGATATAGAGCCCGGGGCTGAAGATGGCGCTCGACGACAGTGTCAGGTCGCCATTGATGACGTGATTCACCGACTTGGGAAACACGATCAGGCTGCCACCGCCGGTGTTCGAGATATTGCCGTCGGCGCTGAAGACTCCGGCCGCTGCGGTCGCCTTGGTGCAATCGGACGTGAAGCAGACTTGGCTGCCGCCTTCGACGGTGATCGCGTTGCCCGATCCGTCCTTGCCGATGACGACCGTGTTGCCCACGCCGATCGCGACCTTGATATAGGCCCCGCCCGACAGGCTCATGCCGCCGGCCAGATTGAAGTTGCCGCTGCCGATGTCGATCTTCTTGCCGCCGAGGATCGTCAGCGATCCGAAGCTGTGATCGCCATTGCCGACGGTGATGGGGTTGTTGGCATTGACCTTGAAATCGCCCGCGACCGTGACCGTTCCGTTGCCGATCGTCATCGTGTCGCCGCTCATGTCGATCGAATCGAAGGTCAGGGTGGAACCCGAGGCGAAACTGATCTTGCAGCCGCCGGGCACGGTCAACTTGCGGATGCTGTAGGTGCCGGCAGGAACCGTGTAATCGCAATTATAGGCAACAGCCTGATATTTACTGGGTTCCGAGCCGCCGATTGCTTCATAAGCCAGCGTCCAGTCCTTGGCCGGCCCGGTATAGCGGACCGCCGTTGGCGCGACCTTGGCCGAAATGCAGGTCGTATTGCCGTCGGCGTAATCGGCATCGCTGGTCGCGGTCAGCTTGTTGACCTGGCACAGGGCGGCTTTCAGTCCGCTGTCGTCCTTCATCCAGTCGCTGGCCGCACCCGACTTGTTCTGCAGAATGTTGTTCGCGGTCGGCGAGGTCGTGATGCCGCTGCCGGGGTTGTTGACGCTCTTGCCCGCCGCCACCTGCTTAGCCGTTACGTAGGTGCCATAGGGCACGGTGACCCCGGCATTGGTCCCGACGGCACAGCCCGGCGCGTTGATGCTGACGCCGCCGGTCAGTGTGATGCCATAGGTCGGCGTGGCCGAAAGCGCTGCGATGCACGGGGGCGCCGTGCTGCTGGTCGTCGAGGTGGTCGCGGAGCCGGTTGCCGTGACATCGTAGGACAGCGATGCCGTGAGCACCCGGGCGAGAGCCAGCGGGACCGAGGTCGTAACGGTGACCTGCACCAGTTGCTTGCTGGTCGGCGCGTCGGTCACCAGCGCCACGTTTGCGGCGCTCGCAGGCAATCCCTGCGCCACGACCACCGCCTTGGCCGAAGCGGTCATCTGCGTCGTGTTGTTGTTGACGTTATAGGCGAGCGCCCCTGCCAGCGCGGCCATGTCGGCAATACGCTGGTTCGTCTGGTCGGCGGCATAGCCGCGCCCAAGCTCGATCGCGAAAGCCCCCATGCCGACGATGGTCGTCAGCGACAGCGCACCGATGACGGCAACGCCCCCGCGCACGCAGCGCGCAAGGCGACCGGCAGCGTCACTGGCTGACTTGCTCCAGGCCCGGATCATAGCTCCGCCCTAGGCAAAAATGCTTAACGGACCGCTCAGCTGCTATGGTTAATGGCGGTGCTTGCTCAGCTCAGCCGGCCTTCGTGCAGACGGACGATACGGTCCATCCGCTGGGCGAGCCGTTCGTTATGCGTCGCGACCAGCGCCGCCGAGCCCTCCTGCCGGACGAGCCGAAGAAATTCGGCCAGCACGATGTCGGCGGTGGCCTCGTCCAGATTGCCCGTCGGCTCGTCGGCCAGAACCAGCGCAGGCCGATTTGCCAGGGCGCGCGCAACGGCGACGCGCTGCTGCTCGCCCCCGGACAGCTGCGACGGGCGGTGGCCCAGACGCTGCGCCAGACCGAGCGCGCTCAGCAGTTCGGCCGCGCGCGCCTGTGCCGGCTGGGTCTCCGCCCCATGGATCAGCTGCGGCAGCACAACATTCTCAACTGCGGTAAAATCGGGCAGCAGATGGTGAAACTGATAGACGAAGCCGAGCCGGTCGCGCCGAACACGGGTGCGTCCGACCGAATCTAGCCGAGCCACCTCCTCGCCCGCGATGCGGATCGAGCCCTCGAAGCCGCCTTCGAGCAGCCCCACCGCCTGCAGCAGGGTCGACTTGCCCGAACCCGAGGGCCCCAGCAGAGCCACGATCTCGCCCGGCGCGATCGAAAGGTCGACCTGGCGCAGGACGTGGATCTCGACATCGGCCTGACGAAAGGTGCGGGCGAGCGCGCGGACTTCGAGCACGTCACTCATAGCGCAGCACCTCGACCGGATCGGTGCTCGCCGCCTTCCAGGCCGGGTAGAGCGTCGAAAGGAAGCTGAAGCCCAGCGCCATCGTCACGATCACCCCGACTTCTACCGGATCGCTCTTGGCGGGCAATTCGGTCAGGAAGCGGATAGATGGATCCCACAGATTCTGGCCGGTGACGAACTGGACGAAATTGACCACCGCCTGCCGGTAGAAGAGGAACAGCGCGCCGAGGCCTAGACCCGCGCCGGTGCCCAGCACCCCGATCACCGTGCCGACGGTCATGAAGATCTTCATCAGCGCCCCGCGCGAGGCGCCCATGGTGCGCAGGATCGCGATATCGCGCCGCTTCGCGCGCACCAGCATGATCAGCGAAGACAGGATATTGAACACCGCCACCAGGATGATCAGCGAGAGAACCACGAACATCGTCACCCGCTCGACCGCCAGCGCCTCGAACAGCGACTTGTTGAGGTCGCGCCAGTCGCTCAGCTGCCCGACGCGGACGACCTCGTCCTTGAGCGGCGCCAATATCTGTCCCACCCGGTCGGCATCGACGGTCTGGATCTCGATCATCCCGACCGCGTCGCCGAGCATCAGAAGCGTCTGGGCATCGCCCATCGGCATGACCACGAAGGCCTTGTCATAGTCGTAAACCCCGACCTCGAAGATCGCGGCGACCTCATAGGAAACGATGCGCGGCACCGTGCCGAAAGGGGTCGACTGCCCCTGCGGGCTGATCAGGCTGATCTGGCTGCCGAGATCGGCGCCCAGCTGCTCGGCAAGGCGCGCACCGATCGCAACGCGGCTGGAGCCCGGCACCAGCGCATCCATCGTGCCCCGAAGCACCTTGCCCCGAATAACCGGGTTGCGACGGATGTCCTCGACCGTCATGCCGCGCACGAGCACGCCCTCGACTCGACCGTCATAGCTGGCCATCAGCGGCTGCTCGATCAGCGGCGTCGCCGATGTGACCCCCGGCAGCTTGCGGGCGTCGTCGGCGATGCTCCGCCAATTGGGTAGTTTGCCGCCATAGCCCTGCACCACCGCATGGCCGTTGAGGCCGACGATCTTGTCGAACAGCTCGGCCCGAAAGCCGTTCATGACGCTCATCACCACGATCAGCGCGGCGACTCCCAGCGCGACCGCGACGAGGCTGATCGAGGCGACCAGGAAGATGAAGGCCTCGCCCCGGCCCGGAAGCAGATAGCGCTTGGCGATCATCCGCTCATAGCGATTGAGGATCATCGGATCGCTCCCCGGCAACCGAGACCGGCGACAGGGTTCAACCCGTCACCTTCGCCAGCGCGTCCTCGACCGAAAGTTCGACCCGCTCGCCGGTCGCACGGCGCTTGAGTTCGACGACGCCCTTGTCGAGGCCCTTGGGACCAATGATGATCTGCCAGGGCAGACCGATCAGATCCATCGTCGCGAATTTGGCGCCGCCGCGCTCGTCACGGTCGTCGTACAGCGTGTCGACGCCGGCTGCCTGCAGCTTCGCGTAGAGATCGTCGGAGGCCGCCGAGCAGCGCGCATCGTCCGCACGCATGTTGATAAGGCCGACCCGATAGGGCGCGACCGCTTCGGGCCAGACGATGCCGGCATCGTCATGGCTCGCCTCGATGATCGCTCCCATAAGACGCGACACGCCGATGCCGTAGCTGCCCATCTGTGGAGTCACGGGCGAGCCGTCGGGCCCCTGCACGCTCAGCCCCATAGCCTGCGAATATTTGGTGCCGAAGAAGAAGATGTGCCCGACCTCGATCCCGCGCGACTGCTTGAGCTTGTCGCCCGCCTCGGCCTCGCGCGCCTCGTCGCGCTTCTCGTCGGTCGCAGCATAGTCGTCGGTCAGCCCGCTGACGAAGCCCTGCAGCGCGGCCGCGTCGTCGGCATCGACATCGAGCGATCGCTCGGCTTCCCAGTTGGTGTGGTAGAAGACCTCGCTCTCGCCGGTCGGGGCGAGCACGATGAATTCGTGGCTGAGGTCGCCGCCGATCGGGCCGGTGTCGGCCTGCATCGGGATCGCCGACAGGCCCATGCGCTTGAAGGTCCGCAAATAGGCGACGAACATGCGGTTATAGCTGTGGCGCGCGCCCTCGACGTCGAGATCGAAGCTATAGGCGTCCTTCATCAGGAACTCGCGGCCGCGCATCACGCCGAAGCGGGGGCGGACTTCGTCACGAAACTTCCACTGAATGTTGTAGAGCGTACGCGGCAGATCGCGATAGCTGCGCGCATTGTCGCGGAAGATCGCGGTGATCACTTCCTCGGCCGTCGGACCGAACAATATTTCCCGTTCGTGACGATCTTTGATGCGGAGCATCTCCAGACCATAGTCGTCATAGCGGCCCGACTGGCGCCACAGATCGGCCGACTGGATGGTCGGCATCAGCAGTTCGATCGCGCCCGCCCGGTCCTGTTCCTCGCGGACGATCTGCTCGATCTTGCGAAGGACGCGGTGGCCGAGCGGCAGCCAGGCATAGATGCCGGCAGCCGTCTGGCGAATCATGCCCGCGCGCAGCATCAGCTTGTGGCTGACGATCTGAGCGTCGGCGGGCGACTCCTTCATCACGGGGAGGAAATGGCGGGAAAGACGCATGAAAAGGCCAGCTCGCGAGAAGAGGTGCGGATGCGGCTGTCTATGCGCCATCAGGCCGCTCGGCAACCGCCTCGCTTGGAAAACTGGAACGGTACCGATCGGTCTCTGTTGCCGATTGAACACACCCGTCGTGTTTCGATTCCGTGACTCTTGAAAGCCAATGACAAGGACCAAGGCGCAATGTAGGAAAACTCCCACGGAACATGAGCAACAAAAACGGCCATGGTTCGGGGAAAAGTGAGGCTCCGCCGCCATTTAAGGGGTGGTTGGTGTAGAGCCCGCCAAGGGGGTTGGCGAATAATCGTCACGCGGCGCCGGGATCGGAAACGATCCCGGCGTTTGCCGTTTCAGGCCGAACCGATCTGCGGTTCACGGCAGGCCGAAGAACATTGTGCCGGCCCTGCGCGTTCTCCTTCAGAGGAGAGCATCATGGCCAGCCAACCGCCACTACCCCAGGACGTCCCGGCCGAAACCCCGGTGGACATTCCGGTACCATCGCCGACCGACCCCGATCCGGGCGCACCGAGCGATCCCGTAGTCCCCGAACTGCCGATGTAGGAAAATAAGGGAGGCGGAGAACCGATTCGGTCCCACCGCCTCCCCATATGTCAGAAGGATCAGACCAGCCGGCTCTGATTCACCGCCGCCTCGATAAAGCTGCGAAACAGCGGGTGCGGGTCGAACGGCTTGCTCTTGAGCTCGGGGTGGAACTGCACGCCGACGAACCAGGGATGATCCGGCCGCTCCACCACTTCTGGCAGTTCGCCGTCGGGCGACATGCCAGAGAAGACGAGGCCGCCCTTTTCGAGCTGCTCGCGATAGCCAGCGTTAACCTCATAGCGGTGGCGGTGGCGTTCGGAGATCGTCGTGCTGCCGTAGATGGATGCGGCATGGCTGTTGCCCGCCAGAACCGCCTCATAGGCGCCGAGTCGCATCGTTCCGCCCATGTCGCCACCGGCTTCCCGCTTCTGACGCCCGGCCTCGGTCATCCATTCCGTGATCAGGCCGACGACCGGCTCCTCGGTCGCGCCGAACTCGGTCGTCGATGCGGCTGCGATACCGGCGGTGTTCCGCGCGCCCTCGATGCAGGCCATCTGCATGCCGAGGCAGATACCGAAATAGGGTACGCCCCGTTCGCGCGCGAATCGAACCGCAGCGATCTTGCCTTCCGAACCGCGCTCGCCGAAGCCACCGGGCACCAGGATCGCGTGCATCGGCTCAAGCTGGGCAGCGATTGCGGCCTCGTCCTGCTCGAACAGTTCGGCGTCGATCCAGCGGATATTGACCTTCACCCGGTTGGCGATGCCGCCATGGACGAGCGCCTCGTGCAGCGACTTATAGGCATCGAGCAGGCCGACATATTTGCCGACGACGCCGACCGTTACCTCACCCTCGGGATTTTCGAGGCGGTCGATGATCTCGCTCCAGCGCGACAGATCGGGTTCACCCTGCGGCGCGATGCCGAAGGCGGCGAGCACGGCCTCGTCGAGGCCTTCGTCATGATATTGCAGCGGCACGCCATAGATGCTGCTGGCATCGAGCGCGGGGATGACCGCTTCCTTGGCGACGTTGCAGAACAACGCGATCTTGGCCCGCTCGCTCTCGGGCAGCGGACGTTCGCAGCGGCAAACCAGCACGTCGGGCTGGATCCCCAGCGAAGTCAGGTCGCGCACGCTGTGCTGCGTCGGCTTGGTCTTCAGCTCCCCGGCGGCCGCGATGTAAGGCACCAGCGTCAGATGGACGAAGACCGAATTGCCGCGACCGAGATCGTTGCGCAGCTGGCGGATCGCTTCGATGAAAGGCAGCGATTCGATGTCGCCGACAGTGCCGCCGATCTCGCACAGGACGAAATCGAGACCATCGGTGTCGGCGCGGGCGAATTCCTTAATCGCGTCGGTGACGTGCGGAATGACCTGCACCGTCGCGCCCAGATAGTCGCCGCGACGCTCCTTCTGGATGATCGTCTGGTAGATCCGCCCCGAGGTGACATTGTCCGACTGCCGGCCGGGAACGCCTGTAAAACGTTCATAATGGCCAAGGTCGAGATCGGTCTCCGCGCCGTCATCGGTCACATAGACCTCACCATGCTGGTAAGGCGACATCGTGCCGGGGTCGACGTTCAGATAGGGATCGAACTTACGGATGCGGACCTTGTAGCCGCGCGCCTGGAGCAAGGCAGCAAGGCTTGCCGCCATGAGACCTTTGCCAAGCGAGGAGACCACGCCGCCGGTGATGAAAATGAACCGCGCCATGGGAGGATGGGTTTAGTCGCGCGAGGGGGCGAAGGGCAAGGTGGGCATTCCTTCTTTTCGATAAAAACTGTGGACCAGATCGGCGGCCCAATCAGACGAGGCCCCCGGTGCAGGCACCGGAAGCCCTCCGCTCCAGGAAATCTTGCGTTATTGCGGCGTGGCGCCGTTCAGGGTCACGTCACCGCCCTGCGCTGCCGCTGCAGCGAGCGGATCATTGACGGGCGCGGCGGGTGCCGGAGCCGAAGTGCCGGTCTTACCGACGAGCGATGTATCGACCTTGGCCGGCGACCGCTCGACCGAAGCCAGCGCGGCGAGCGCGATGCTCAGAATGACGAAGATCGTCGCGAGAATCGCGGTCATCCGCGTGAGGAAGTCGGCTGCACCGCGTGCGCTCATCAGCCCGGCGGGGCTACCGCCAGAGGCGAGCCCGCCGCCTTCCGAGCGCTGCACGAGAATCACCCCCACGAGGGCGACAGCGACGATCAGATGGATGACGAGCAGGAAGGTGAACATTGCGGGCTTTCGATATCAACGTGCGGCGCATCTAATCGATCGGGGGCGAAGGTTCAACCTTCGCCCCGATTCACGCGCTGGCGGCGACAGCGCCTTCGATGATCGGGACGAACTGTGCGGCCGTCAGGCTTGCGCCGCCGACAAGAGCGCCGTCGACATCGGCCACGGCGAGCAATTCCTTGGCGTTGTCGGGCTTCACCGATCCACCATAGAGAATGCGGACCTTGCTGCCCTCGTCGCCGAGAAGCGCGGTCAGCTTCATGCGGATCGCTGCGTGCATCGCCGCGACGTCGGCGGTCGACGGGGTGCGGCCGGTGCCGATCGCCCAGACCGGCTCATAGGCGACAACCAGCGTGGCGCCGGTGCCATCGGCCGGGATCGAACCGTCGAGTTGTGCCGCGACGACCGCCTCGGCCTCGCCTGCGTCGCGCTGCGCCTCGGTCTCACCGACACAGACAATGGCGGTGAGCCCCGCCGCAATCGCAGCACTCGCCTTGGAGCGCACCTCGGCGTCGGTTTCATGCTGGTCGGCGCGCCGCTCGCTATGACCGACGATCACCAGCTTTGCGCCGGCCTCCACGACCATGGAAGCGCTGACGCATCCTGTGTGGGCCCCCTTGGGCTGACCATGGCAATCCTGCGCCCCGATCGCCAGGCCCGGCGTCCGGGCAGCAGCAGCGGCGATCAGCGTGAATGGCGGGCAGATGGCCACGTCGACGGCAGCATGGCTCGCGGCAGTCGCCGCTACCGCATCAAGCTCGGACAGCGCGGCCAGCGATCCGTTCATCTTCCAATTACCAGCGACAAGCTTGCGCAAAGCCATGGTCTACCCCTCCGATTTGATCAGCGCCCCTTAAGCAGCAGGGCGACGAGGTGCAACCACGGGTGCCACGTCGCCCCATCGGGGAGCGGCGGACGTTGCGGAGGCCGGGAATGCCCCCTATGGCAGCGCTCATGCCAGTCACGTTCATACGGACCGCCCGATGATTTCCTTTTTCCGCCGTGCTCTCTCCTCCTGGATCGTCCTCGGCCTGCTCGGCCTGATCATGGTCGCCTTCATCATCACCGGGGTCGAATCGCCGTCGATGCTGGGCGGCGGCGGAGGCGGGGCGACCGTCGCCAAGGTCGACGGCAAGAAGATCAGCGCGCTCGAACTCACCAACCGGGTTCGCAACCAGATCGATGGTCTGCGTCGCGAGCGACCGGAGATCGATGCGCAGAGCTTCCTGGCGTCGGGTGGCTTCGAGCAGGTATTGAGCGGCATGATCAATGCCCGCGCCATGGAGGCCTGGGGCAAGGAACAGGGCTTCGCGCTCAGCAAGCGGATGGTCGACGCCGAAATCGCGGGCATGCAGGGCTTCCGCAACGTGGCCGGCCAGTTCGACGAGAATGTGATGCGGACCGTGCTGGCACAGGCTCGAATCAGCGAGAAGGAACTGCGCGCCGACATTGCTGGCGAGATCATCCGCAACCAGATTTTGACCCCCGCGGCAGCCCTTGCGCCAGTGCCGTCGAAGATGGCCCGCCCCTATGCGGCACTGCTGATGGAAGTCCGCGAAGGATCGGTCGGGATCATCCCGCTGGCGCTGGTGGCCAGCAAGACGCCGCCGAGCGAGGCCGACATCGCCGCTGCCTACAAGGCCAATATTGCCACCTACACCCGGCCCGAGGCACGCATACTGCGCTATGCCGCTTTCGGCGAGGCGCAGCTTGCCGACAAGGCGAAGCCGACTGAGCAGGAGATCGCGACCTATTATCGCGAAAATGCCGACAGTTTCGCGGCCCGCGAAACCCGGACGATCGCACAGATCATCGCCCCGACCCAGCAGGCAGGCCAGACCATTGCAGCTGCCGTCAAGGGTGGCGCAACCATGGCCGCCGCCGCCGCCAAGGCCGGGCTCGAAGCCTCCACGATCGCGGATCAGCAGAAGAAGGACTATACCGAGTCCGCAGGCGCCGCTGCCGCAGACCAGGTCTTCGCAGCCGCAAAGGGCGCCGTCGTGGGACCGATCAAGGGGGCGTTCGGCTGGTATGTCCTCAAGGTCGAGGGGGTTGCCGGTAAGCCCGGCAAGACACTCGATCAGGCCCGCGCCGAAATCCTGCCAGTTCTCCAGCGCCAGAAGATGCAGGAGGCGCTGTCCGATCTCGCCGGCAAGATCGAGGATGCCATCGCCGATGGCAGCAGCTTCGCCGAAATCGCTGCAGCCAACAAGCTGACGATCAAGGAAACCCCGGCGCTGCTGTCGAACGGTACCGCGATCGACCAGCCCGGCTGGAAGGCTCCGCCCGAGGTAAGCGCGTTGCTCAAGACGGGGTTCGAAGCTGCGGCGGATGACCGCCCCACGGTCGAGACGGTGATCCGCGACCAGAGCTACGCGCTGATGAACGTCGCCAAGATCATTCCGCCGACACCGCTACCGCTGGCGCAGGTGCGCGAAGCGGTTGTCCGCGACCTTGTCGTCAAGCGCGCGCAACAGCGCGCGAAGGCGATCGGCGACAAGATCGTCGCAGCGGTCAATGCGGGCACCCCGCTCGGCAAGGCCATGGCGGACAGCGGCGTGGCGCTTCCCCCGGTTCAGCCGAGCCGTGCGCGCCAGCTCGACATCATCCGGGCGCAGCAGGCCGGCCAACCCATCCCCGAGCCGCTCCGCGCGATGTTCGCGCTCCAGCCAAGCAAGGCTCGCCTCGTCACCGGCGATCAGGGCGCCTATTTCGTCACAGTCCTGAACAAGGTCGAGCGCGGCGACCTGTCGCAGGCGGCAGCGCTGGTTGGCGTCACCCAGCAGGAGTTGACCCGCTCCTACACGCCGGAGCTCGGCGACCAGCTGATCCGTGCCGCGCGCGACGAGGTGGACGTGAAGCGCTATCCGGACGCCATCGCGGCGACCAAGCGCCAGATCGCAACGCCGCAGTAAGAGAGGCAGGACGGGGATGGACGCGCGCGATCAGGCTGCCATCGACGCCTTGTCACGGGGCGAGCCTGCGCTCGTCTGGCGAACCCAGATCGCCGATTGCGACACCCCCGTCGCGGCAGCGCTCAAGCTGATCGTTCCCGGCCGGGGTGATTTCCTGCTGGAGTCGGTCGAAGGCGGCGCGGTGCGCGGGCGCTATTCGCTGCTCGGCCTCGCCCCCGACCTCCTGTTCAGGGCGCACGGCAACAGCGCGGAGATCAATCCCAACTGGGCGACCGATCCGGAAGCATTCGAACCCCTGCCGGGTGATGTGGTGTCGGAAATGCGCCGGCTGGTCACCAGCTGCCGCATGGATGTGCCCGAGGGGCTGCCCCGCGCGCTCGCCTGCCTCGTCGGCTATTTTGCCTATGAAACGATCGGACTGGTCGAGAAATTGCCGCGAGCGCCCGCAAACCCGCTCGACCTGCCCGACATGCTGTTCGCGCGGCCGACCCTGATCCTGATCTTCGACCGTCTTGCCGATCAGCTTTTCCTCGTCGCGCCGCTCTGGCCCGACAGCCCCGGATCGCCCGAAGCCAAGGTGGCGGGCGCGATCGAGCGGATAGAAGCGCAGGCGGCGACCCTTGCGGGCACGCTGCCCCCGCGACCGACCGTCGATGTGCCCGATCCTTCCACGGTTGTTCCCACGCCGCAGCTGGAACCCGGCCGCTATGCCGCCATGGTGGACCGCGCAAGGGGCTATATCGGTGCGGGAGACATCTTTCAGGTGGTGCTGGCCCAGCGCTTCACCGTCGACTTTCCGCTGCCGCCAGTCGACCTCTATCGTGCGCTGCGGCGGATTAATCCGTCGCCCTTCCTCTATTTCCTCGACCTGCCTGGCTTCGCGCTGATCGGATCGTCCCCCGAGATTCTGGTGAGGGCGCGCGACGGCGAGGTCACGATCCGGCCGATCGCGGGGACCCGCCCGCGCGGCGCGACATCGCTGGAGGATGCGGCCAACCGCGAGAGCCTGCTTGCCGACCCCAAGGAACGCGCCGAGCATCTGATGCTGCTCGACCTGGGGCGCAACGATGTCGGCCGGGTCGCGGTCGCCGGGACTGTCGAAGTCACGGACAGCTATACGGTCGAACATTACAGCCATGTGATGCACATCGTTTCGAACGTCGTCGGCCGGCTCGATCCGTCGAAAGATGCCTTGGACGCATTGTTCGCCGGTTTCCCAGCCGGCACGGTGTCGGGCGCTCCGAAGGTCCGCGCATGCGAGATCATTGCCGAGCTCGAGCCCGAAGCGCGTGGCGCCTATGCCGGCGGCGTCGGCTATTTCTCGCCCGATGGCTCGATGGACAGTTGCATCGTGCTTCGGACCGCCGTGGTGAAGGACGGGGTGATGCATGTGCAGGCTGGCGCAGGGATCGTGGCGGACAGCGACCCCGCCTATGAGCAACGCGAATGTGAAGCCAAGGCAGGCGCACTGATCGCTGCAGCGCGGGAGGCAATCAAGCGTGCCAGCGAGGCCAGCTACGGCCAATAGCTGTGATGTATTTCACTTTTCAGGAAAAAATCGCAGTTGTGTCGTTTGTGCACCACATCGTTTTTCTTGCTTGCACTCAGGATCGAAATGCTGTGGGAACCGTTTCCGCTGTGCCGTAACGGCAGCAGAAAGGGTTTTTGACATGCGATTTTTCCTCACGACCACTGCGGCGGCCGGCCTGGTAGCCGCGATGGCTGCGAGCGCCGCCTCGGCGCAGGACGTGGCCTCGAGCAACTGGACCGGTTTCTATGTCGGTGGCCAGCTCGGCTATAACTGGCAGCCGACCGATGGCGACGAAGTCGTAAACTTCGACCGCAACCGCGATGGCAATTTCGGCGACGCCTTCCCGAACTTCTCGCCGGGCTTCTGCGGCGGCGCGCCGACCTCGGCCCGCCCGACCACGGGCTGCTCGAAGGACAATGATTCGACCGCGTGGAAGCTGCACGCCGGTTACGACTACCAGTTCGGCGATACGTCGGGCCCGGTCGTCGGCCTGATCGCGGAATATGGCAAGTCGTACCTGTACGACAACGTCACCGCCTTCAGCACCACCCCGGCCGTCTACAAGCTGCAGGCCAAGCTGAAGAGCGACGGCGCCATTCGCGCCCGCGCCGGTTACTCGTTCGAAACCGGCACGCTGATCTACGGCACCGGCGGTGCGGCCTACGGCAAGATCCGCAACAGCTTCTCGATGTCGAACACGGTCAACAGCGCGACCGTCAACGATCCGACGAAGAACGCCTGGGGCTGGACCTATGGCGGCGGTATCGAGCAGAAAATCGGCAAGTTCTCGGTCGGCGCGCTCTACACCTTCACCGCGCTCAAGAACAACGACAGCACGGTCACCGTCGGTTCGCTTGCCGGCGTCACCCCGGCGACCAACCCGTTCATCGCGCAGAACGCCGCTGGCACCGACTTCCAGCGTTCGTTCAGCAAGTTCGCGTTCCACTCGGTTCGCGCGACCGTCAGCTATCGCTTCTGACGATCGGCCTTGCGGCATAGAAAAGGGGCCGGCGGAGCGATCCGCCGGCCCTTTTTATTTGGTGCTTTAGGAAGACATCGCCGCCCCGAAAGACGGCGATGCGGCCTTATTTCTTCAGCTGTACGCCGACATAGCGCGGGGGATTATTGCCGCGCTGAACAAACAGCAGCACCGATGGGCGCTTCGCCTTCACCGCCGCATCGATCTGCGCGGCAGCTGCCTGCACCGTCGTCACGGGCACATTGTTGATCTGCAGGATCACGTCGCGCGGCTGGAAACCATTGGCCGCAGCATCGCTGCTCGGGTCGACATAATTGACCACGACGCCGCGCAGCGAAGCCGACAGACCGAGCCTGCGGGCGATGTCCGGCGTGAGCGTCTGCAGACCGAGTCCGAGCGAGTTGCGGGTCGCCTGATCGGGCGCGGACTGGCCGCTATCGGGAACACTGTCGTCCTGATCGGCATCCTGCCCGCCGTTGATCAGCTGATCTTCGGGCGGACGCTCCCCAAGCGTGACGGTCAATGTCTTGCGCTGACCTTCGCGGATCACCTCGACCGGCAGCTTGGCACCCACGGCCGCCTTGCCCACGATATAGGACAGGGTGTTGTCGGGGGTGACATCCTGGTTGTCGACCTTGACGATGATGTCGCCCTGACGAATGCCGGCGCGCGCGGCCGCCTCGCCAGGCTCGACGCGGGCGACGATTTCGCCGCGATCCTTGGGCAGGCCCAGGCTTGCCGCGATATCCTCGGTCATCGGCTGGATGCCGACGCCCAGATAGCCGCGACGGACGCGCTTGCCGGTCATAAGCTGATCGATGATCGGCTTGGCCTCTTCGGCGGGGATCGCGAAGCCGATGCCGACGTTGCCGCCGGTCGGCGAGAAGATCGCCGTATTGATGCCGATGACATTGCCCTGCAGGTCGAACATCGGGCCACCCGAATTGCCCTGATTGATCGACGCATCGGTCTGGATGTAGCGATCATAGGGACCGCTGATGCCGATCGAGCGGTGGAGCGCCGACACGATGCCCGCCGTGACCGTCCCGCCGAGGCCGAACGGATTGCCGATAGCGACGACCCAGTCGCCGACGCGGGTGCGTGTGGAATCGCCGAACTGGACGAAAGGCAGGTTTTTCGCCTCGATCTTGAGCAAGGCGAGGTCCGAGGCCTGGTCGCGGCCGACGACGGTCGCCTTATATTCCTTGCGGTCGGGCAGCGTCACGGTGATCGAACTGACGACGGCATTGCTGCCGCCCTCGGGCGAAGCCGAGATGACGTGGTTGTTGGTCACCACATAGCCGTCGGCCGAGATGATGAAGCCCGAACCGAGTGACGTCGCTTCGCGCGTGACTGGCTGGCCATCGGACCCACCGCCGCCGAACCGCTTGAACAGTTCCTCGAACGGCGTGCCGGAGAAGGCATTGCCACCGCTGCGGACCTGGATCTTCTGCGTGGTGGAGATGTTCACGACCGCCGGCTGGAGCCGGGCGGCGAGATCGGCGAAGCTCATCGGCGCGCCCGGACGCGGGGCAGCGGCGTTGATCGAACCCGGGGCGTTCTGCGCGACCTGTGCTCCCACAGGTTGCTGCATCGTCAGGGTTGCGGTGGTACCACCTGCCAGCAAGGCCGCGGTGATCGCATAGGCATAACGCACTTTGGCCAACTCCTTAAAACTCCTGTTCTGCTTCTGCCGATATCGCGAGCGGTTTATTTCGGTCCCGATCGCTGAACACCGCTTGAACGGTAGCGTTCCCGCCTGCCGTTCAGCGACGCCCTCTGAACTCGCGCAGATACTCGTTGTCGGGCGACAGGATCACGTTGGATGAGCCCGGCGCTTCGGTACCATCGGTGCCGAACGTGACCCGATAGGACTGCATCGCCCGATAGAAATTGTAGAAGTCGGGATCCTTGTTGAAGCTCTCGGCATAGGTGCCTGCCGCGTTCGCATCGGCTTCGGCCGTGATGATCTGCGCCTGCTTGCGCCCTTCGGCCAGGATCGAACGCGCTTCCTGCTCGCGCGCGGTGCGCATGCGGTTGAAGGCCGAGTCGAGCGGCGTACCGTCGGGCAGGTCGGCGCGCTTGATCCGCACGTCGACGATCTGCGCCCCATATTGGCGCGCGACGCGGTTCAGGCGCGTCTGGATATTGTCCATCACCGCGCCGCGCTCGGGGCTCAGCAGCGCGGCGAAGGGCCGCTTTCCGAGTTCGTTGCGCAGCGACGAGCCGAGGATCGGCCGCAGCGCCTCTTCGACGCGGCGCTCCGTGCCCGCCGTGATCGACATGCGCAGCGGATCGACGATGCGGTAGCGCGCATAGGCGTCCACTTCGAGCCGCAACTGGTCGGTGGACAGCACCGACTGGCGCTCCATGTCGAAATTGCGCACCCTTTTGTCGATCCAGACGATCTGGTCGATGAACGGGATCTTGCCGATGACGCCGGCGCCCGTCCGGCCGAAATCCTCGTTCGGCTTATAGGCGTTGTAGACGGTCTGCGGCTTGCCGAAGCGCACCACAAGCGCCTGCTTGGTCTCGGGCACGACCGCGAAACAGCTGCTGATGATAACGACGCCGAAGATGGCGCCGATGGCGAGGCCGATGACGTTCCGGCTTGCGAGATTGTCGCTCATGCTCATTGCTGCTGCTGCGCCTTCGCTGCCTGCTGCGGCGGCAGGGGGATATAGGGGACGACATTGGGGGCCTCGACCACGGTCTTGTCGGTCTTCGCCAGGACGCGCTCCATCGTCTCATAATACATGCGACGGCGGGTCACCTCGGGCGCCAGGCGATATTCGGCATAGACTTTGTCGAAGGCCGCGGCCTCGCCCTCGGCCTTTGCACCGAGCTGCTGCGAATAGGCCCGCGCCTCGTTGAGATAGGCCTGCGCCTGCTGCTGCGCCGCCGAAACCGACTTGAACGCCTCGACCACGGCCGCGGGCGGATCGGCCTGCTTGATTGCGACACCCTGCACGGTGATGCCCGCACGATAGCCGTCGAGGATTTCCTGCATCCGCTGCTGGACGCGCTGCTCGATCTGGCTGCGCTGCGGGCCCATGGCGTCGTTCAGTGCAACGCGGGCGATCTCGGCGCGCATCGCGCTTTCCGCGACCTCGCCCACCGTCTCTTCGGGGTTGGCCAGTTCGTAGATGAAAAGCTCGGGATCGCGGATGTTCCAGCGCACCGAATAGGCCAGGTCGATGATGTTCTGGTCGCCGGTCAGCATGAGATTCTGGCCGGTGCCGCCGCCTTCCGGGATATCCTTCACGCGGATGTCCTCGATATCGATCTTGGTCACCCGATCGATCGGCGAAGGGAAGGTGAACTGCATGCCGGGACCGAGCGTCTTGGCATAGGAGCCCAAGCGGGTGACAACGCCGCGCTGCTGCGGATCGATGCGGTGGCTGCTGGTCCACAGCACCCAGATCAGCAGCAGGCCGCCGACGCCCCAAAGCAGGAGCCGGCCGGCATCGGGCTCGGGCCCGCCGCGCCCGCCGAAACGGGCACGTCCGCGACGCACGAGCTCGTCGATCGCCGAGCGTCCGGCAGGTCCGCGGCCGGGCCGGCCGCGCGGGGGTTGGTTCCAGGGGTTGGGCTCGTCTCCGCCGCCGCCCGATCCTCCGCCGCCCCAGGGGCCGCCCTCGTTGAGAAGGGGCTGGCCGGGCATTGCGCTGCTTTCGCTATCGTTCATGCAGTCATTATAGGAGGCGATCGGCGGAAAAACAGTGCCCTTTGGTCGACGAAGCCCTATTTGCTGCCGCCATGGATATCGCTGAATCGCTCGCCGCCGCCCTAGATCGCGTGCTCGACCCCATTTCCAGCAAGGGGCTGCTCGCCTCGGGCCGTGCGGCCCCGCCCCGGTTCGACGCGGGAACCGCAAGCGTCGTGCTCGACGTGACCGGCCTGTCCGCCGATGCGCGCACGCGGATCGAAGCCGAGGTCAAGCAGGCCCTGTCGGCGATTGAGAGCGTGGAGACGGTGCGCGTCGCGATGACCGCGGAGAAGCGCGGACGCAAGATCATCGCGGTCGGATCGGGCAAGGGCGGTGTGGGCAAGTCCACCCTGTCCGCCAATCTCGCCATCGCGCTGAAGAAACTGGGTCACAAGGTCGGGCTTGTCGATGCCGACATCTACGGCCCCTCCCAGTCCCGGCTGCTGGCGACGGAGGGCGTCCGACCGACTGCCCAGGGGCAGAAGATGGACCCGGTTCCCTCCCCGCACGGCATACCCATGCTGTCGATGGGCCAGCTGGTGAAACCTGGACAGGCGGTCGCCTGGCGCGGCCCGATGGCGGCCAATGCACTGGGTCAGCTGATCGACGCCGAATGGGGCGATACCGATCTGCTGATTCTCGACCTGCCGCCGGGCACCGGCGACGTGCAGCTGACGATGGTTCAGAAGTACAAGCCGGCCGGTGCGATCATCGTTTCGACGCCGCAGGACCTCGCCCTGATGGATGCGACCCGCGCGATCGACTTCTTCCGCCAGGCATCGGTGCCGGTGATCGGCATGATCGAGAATATGGCCGGCTATGCCTGCCCGCATTGCGGCGAAGTCTCCGATCCCTTCGGCCAGGGGGGCGCGCAGGCGGCTGCGAAATCGATGGACCTCGACTTCCTCGGCCGCGTGCCGCTCGACATCGCGATCCGCACGGCTTCCGATGCCGGACGCCCGCCGGCCGCGAACGCGGACGACGAACTGTTCGCGCCGCTCGCCCAAAGGATCGCCGACTGGTTGAAGGCGCCGCGATCGATCGCATCTTGAGGGCGTAGACAAAAGGAGCGCGCAATGCCGATCACCCAGGACGACGACCTTCGGCAGCTTCTGCGCGAAACCCGGCACATCGCGATGGTCGGCGCCAGCGACCGGCCGGATCGCGCGAGCTTCGGCGTCATGCGCTTCCTGCTGTCGCGGGGTTATGAGGTGACGCCGGTCAACCCGCAGCTGGCGGGCCAGGCCATCCATGGCCGGACGGTGGTTGCCTCGCTCGACGAGGTGTCCCAGCCGATCGACCTCGTCGACATCTTCCGCAACACGGCAGCGGCAGGACAGGTCATCGACGAGGCCATCGCGGCCGGCGCCAAGGCCGTCTGGACCCAACTGGGCGTAACCCCGCATGAAGCGATCGAACGGGCCGAGACGGCCGGACTCAAGGCCGTAGTCGATCGCTGCCCCGCCATCGAAATACCCCGCCTCGGTCTCTGACGGGCGGGCTCGGAAGCCGAGCCGGATGCAACCTAGCGAATGACAGCGCGCGCCGCGCGGGCCGAGAGCCGCTCGACCGCATCGGCATGGATCGCCGGCGCGGTTGCGAGAACCCCGAACTGCTCACCCTTGGTGCTGTTGTACCGCAGCGGACGCCCCATTGCGTCGGTTACCACAGCACCCGCCTCCTGCGCGATCAGCGCGGCGGCGGCGATGTCCCATTCATTACCCCAGCGCAGCGTCGCCAGCAGGTCGGCGCGGTCGGCGGCCACCATCGCAATGCGCAGCGCGATCGAATTGGGCTTGCCGACGGTGACGAGATCCGCATCCGCACGGGCCAGCACATCGGCCGGAACCCGCGCCCCGGGCAAGCTCGCCCGCGCCGAAGCGCGGATCGGTTCCCCATTGAGATAGGCCCCGCGCCCCGCCTGGGCCCGCCAATGCTCCCCGCGTGCCGGGGCGTCGAGCACGCCGATCACCGGGCGACCGCCCTCGACCAGTGCGATCGACACCGCCCAACCCTCGCGGCCGCGCACATAGTCGCGGGTACCGTCGATCGGATCGACCACCCAGACACGGACGCAATTGAGCCGCTCGGCGCTGTCGACCGTTTCCTCCGACAGCCAGCCCGCCTCGGGGTCGAGCGCCATCAGCCGCTCGCGCAACAGCGCATCGGCCGCGAGGTCGATGTCGCACACCGGGCTGCCCGGCACCTTGTCCCAATATTTGAAATCCCCCCGCCACGAGGCATGCGCCATCGCGCCGACTTCGGCCGCGATCGCGCTCACCGCGTCGAGGAGGGTGTCAGGCACCGGCGACGGTCATCCCGTCGATGCGCAGCGTGGGAACGTCCACGCCACGGCGGAACTCCAGATCCGATGCCGGGGTCAGCTCGCGGAACATGTCCTTGAGATTGCCGGCCACGGTTATCTCGGCCACCGGCTCGGCCAGCTGGCCATCGCGGATGACATAGCCCGAGGCGCCCCGGCTGTAGTCGCCGGTCACGCCATTGACGCCCTGCCCGATCAGTTCGGTCACATAGACGCCCAGCTTGACGTCGGCGATCAGTTGCTCGACCGAGAGGGCTCCCGCTTCCAGATAGAGATTGGTCAGCCCCGCACCCGGCGGGCCTCCGATGCCGCGCGTCGCGTGACCGGTAGGCTCGAGCCCCAACTGCCGCGCCGAGGCCGAATCGAGAACCCAGCCCGTCAGAACGCCGTCGGCGATGATGTCGCGCGCAGCAGTCGGCAGGCCTTCCCCGTCGAAGGGCTTGGAGCGCAGTCCGCGCAACCGATGCGGATCGTCGCGCACGACGATGCCCGACGCGAACACCTGCTCGCCAAGACGATCGAGGAGGAAGCTCGTCCGCCGCGCTACCGCCGAGCCGGTGATGGCACCCGCCAGATGCCCGAGCAGGCTCGATCCGACGCGCGGATCGAATATGACCGGCATCGCGCCGCTCGCCAGCCGACCGGGGTTCAGCCGTTTCACCGCACGCTCTCCGGCGCGACGCCCGATCGCCGCTGCCGCTTCCAGATCGGACAGGTGACGGGTCGAATGATAGGCATAGTCGCGCTGCATCGCGCCGCCCTCGCCGGCGATCACGCTGGCGTGGCAGCCATAGCCGCTGTTCGAATAGCCACGGGCGAAGCCGGCGCTGGTCGCCAGGGCGATCAGGGTGCGGCTCGCCGAAGCGCCAGCGCCCTCGCTGTTGGTGACGCCCGCGATCGCGCGCGCCGCGTCCTCGGCCTCTTCGGCCCGTTCGCGCAGCGCAGCGGGCGAGGGATCGGCGCCGTCGTCGCCATCGACCTCGACCGCCTCACCGCGCAGCAGGCGCTCTTCGGGCGCGAGCCCGGCGTAGGGGTCTTCGGGCGCTTCACGCGCCATGGCGACCGCACGATCGACCAGCGCTGCCAGCGCATCGGCGGACAGGTCCGACGACGAGACGCTGGCCGATCGCTTGCCGACGAACAGCCGCAGGCCGATCTCCTCGCCCTCCGAGCGCTCGACATCTTCGAGCGCGCCGAGGCGCACCGATATCTGGGTCGAATTGTTGCACAGATAGAGCGCATCCGCTGCATCGGCGCCGGCCTTGCGGGCGGCGGCTACGAGATCGGCGGTACGCTCTTGGGCTTCGGAGAGGGTCAGCATCGAGGCGACTTAGGTATCGCCACCGTAAAGGTCAAATGGGCGGAGGTGTTTATAGGCCCCGATCCGTTCAGGCGGTGGCACCGACCACGAGGCAGGCGAGGAACATCAGCAGCCCGGCGAAGCGGTTGGAACGGAAGCGCCGCAGGGCATCGGCCGGATCGTGCCGGTCGAGCCCGGACAGCTGCCAGCCGAAATGCAGGGCGAGCGGAAACAGGGCGATCAGGCCGAGAAGCTGAGGCCGGATCTGCCAGAAGGCGGCGCACCACAGGCAAAGGGCGACACCATAGCAGATACCTATGCCGAGACGGGCGCGAGCCCCCAGTGCGCGCGCCGACGACTTGACCCCTGCCAGGGCGTCGTCCTCGATATCCTGGAGCGCATAGATGGTGTCATAGCCGATAACCCAGAAGATCGACCCGCCGTAGAGCAGCCACAGCGCCGGGCCGAAACCGCCGGTTACCGCCGGCCAGCCGACCAGCGCCGCCCAGGAAAAGACGATGCCGAGCCACGCCTGCGGCCACCATGTGATCCGCTTCATGAAAGGATAGGCGGCGACCGCCCCCAGGCTGGCGAGCGCGGTGATCGCAGCGGCGAGGTTCAACTGGAGCAGCACTACCAGACCGAAGAGGCACAACAGCAGCAGCCAGATCCAGGCCGCCTTGAGGGTGACCCGGCCACTCGCCAACGGACGGGCAGCAGTGCGCGCGACCTTCCGGTCCAGATCGCGGTCGACGATGTCGTTGTAAACGCAGCCGGCTCCGCGCATCACGATGGAGCCGAAGGCGAACCAGAGGATCAGGTCCCAACGCTCGAATGCCTTGCCGGCCAGCGCGATCGCCCAGGCGCCGGGCCAGAACAGCAGCCAGCTGCCGATCGGTCGGTCGAAGCGGCCAAGCAGCCAAAAGGGCCGGATTGCCGCCGGCAGGCGACCGGCCACCCCGCGCAGTTCGCTGTCGGGTATGATTTGCTCGACTTCCTCGGTCATGGGCGGCAGGTAGGGCAAAAGCCCCGCCTTCGGAAGTCCCATGGCCCAGACCCCCGCCTGGCCCCCCGCCAGTCTCACCCGCCTTTACATCGACCAGCCCCTCAGTGCTGGCCTCGGCCTCGTCATCGATGGGGGACAGGCGCATTATCTGGGGTCGGTGATGCGGCTCAAGGCGGGCGACCGCATCGCCCTGTTCGACGACGTGAGCGGCGAATGGCGTGCCATGATCGAGGCCGTCGGCAAGCGGTCCGTCTCGGTGCGCGTCGAAGAAAAGACCCGCGAGCGCGAGGCCGTGCCCGATCTGTGGCTGCTCGCCGCACCGATCAAGAAGGGCCGCATAGACTGGATCGCGGAGAAGGCCTGCGAGCTGGGCGTGGCGCGCCTTCAGCCCGTCATCACCCAACGCACGATCGTCGACCGGCTCAACCTCGACCGGCTCCGCGCGCACATGATCGAGGCGGCCGAGCAGTGCGAGCGCACTGCCCTGCCCCAGCTCGACGAACCGGTGAAACTGTCGGCCTTTCTGAAGGACTGGCCCGCCGATCGCATGCTGATCTTCGCCGACGAGGAAGGCGGGGCGCCCATGGCCGAAGTGGCACGGCCGGGGCCCGCTGCGATCCTGATCGGTCCGGAGGGCGGCTTCACGCCCGAGGAACGCGCCGCGATCAAGGCGTTGCCGCAAGCCGTGGGGGTTTCGCTGGGGCCGCGCATCCTGCGCGCCGACACCGCCATGGCCGCCGCCATATCGGTGTGGATGGCGCTGGCCGGGGACTGGCGCTGAGCAATCAGCGCTAGCAAGGTACCGATCGGTCCGCTATGGCGCCGCCATGAGCACGCGCAAGGCCGCCGAAGGCGAAGATCCCATTGTCGAATCCCGCGACGACCTGATCTCGGTCTTCGCTGACGGCGAGAAGCCGAGGTCCCACTGGCGCATCGGCACCGAGCATGAAAAGTTCGTCTTCTTCGAGGATTCGCATCGCGCGCCTTCCTATGAGGAACGCGGCGGCATCCACGCGCTGCTGATCGGCCTGACCAAATATGGCTGGGAACCGGTCTATGAGGGCGACAAGATCATCGCCCTCGAAGGCGCCGACGGCAATGTCAGCCTGGAACCCGCCGGCCAGTTCGAACTGTCGGGCGCGCCGCTCGACAATATCCACCAGACCTGCGCCGAAACCGGACGCCATCTGGAACAGGTCAAGGCGGTGGGCGAGCGTCTCGGCATCGGCTTCCTCGGCCTCGGCCTGTGGCCCGACAAGACGCGGCAGGAACTGCCGATCATGCCCAAGGGCCGCTACGACATCATGCTGCGCCACATGCCGCGCGTCGGATCGATGGGTCTCGACATGATGCTGCGCACCTGCACGATCCAGACCAATCTCGACTATTCGAGCGAGGCAGACATGGTGCGCAAGTTCAGGCTGAGCCTCGCGCTCCAGCCGCTGGCGACGGCGCTGTTCGCCAATTCGCCCTTCCTCGAGGGCAAGCCCAATGGCTTCCTCAGCTATCGTAGCCATATCTGGACCGATACCGATCCGCACCGCACCGGCATGCTGCCCTTCGTGTTCGAAGATGGCTTCGGCTATGAACGCTATGCCGATTACATGCTCGACGTGCCGATGTATTTCGCCTTCCGCGATGGTTATGTCGACGCGGCGGGACTCAGCTTCCGCGATTTCATGAATGGCGACCTGTCGGTGCTGCCCGGCGAGAAGCCCACGATCGCCGACTGGAAGGACCATCTGTCGACGGCCTTTCCCGAAGTTCGGCTCAAGAGCTTCCTGGAGATGCGCGGCGCCGATGGCGGACCGCACGGACGAATCTGCGCCCTGCCCGCCTTCTGGGTCGGCCTGCTCTATGACGATGCGGCGATGGACGCGGCCTGGGACGAGGTCAAACATTGGACGATCGAGGATCACCAGCGCATCCGCGACGAGGTGCCGAGGCTGGGCCTCAAGGCGCGTGGCCCGCGTGGCCGTACGCTCCAGCAGCTGGCCGGCACGATTCTGGACATCGCGGCTGGCGGCCTGCGTGCGCGTGCGCGTCTGAACGGCGCGGGAGACGACGAGACGGGCTATCTCAACCCGCTGCGTGAGATCGTCGCTTCGGGCAAGACCCCGGCGGAGCAGTTGCTGGAGAGCTATCATGGCGAATGGCAGGGCGACATAAGCCGTGCCTATACCGACGCCCGCTTCTGACACCGCGAGACAGTGGCTCGACTGCAACAATCATCCGCAAAAGCGTCCGCGTGAGCATCGCGACATAATCGGGAAACGATAAGCGTCCCGACTCCGCTAGCGTACAACTACTCTATCGGATAGGAACGAGGGGCTGCGTCGGCAGGGACAATCGCTTTGAGGCGGGCCCTTTCGCAGGAGAGGAATGCACCGGTGAAAGTCCGGTAACGGCGTGCAGGACGTGGTGGCTGCGGTAAAATCGAGGCCTTGGGAATATCCAGGCCCGAGCCGGGGGATCCGGCCCGCAGCACCACCTCGCATTTCTTCATTTCGACAAGACCACATTGGCCTGTGCAGGCGCCCGCTGGGGCGTCGCACGGATGCCCCCCTGTCAGGATCGATCGCACTGGTTAGCGACCTGTCAACCTTGACCAAAATCTCCCGGATTTGCGCGACTCCCGCGCTGCACCGGCTGGCTCCACGGTGAATTCCATGGTCACCAGTCCCGCCAACCATCAGGCAAGGCGGGCAGGAATAGGCTCCAGGGCATCGATCCCGTGGAGCACAACATGCGTCTCGACCCGCGCAAGAGGAACATCGCGAAGCTGGCTGCCGCCCTTGGCCTCGCCCTTGCCGCCCCTTTCATGCAGGGCGCGACCGGTTTCGACAACAATCTCAACCAGCGGCTTCTCGCCAGCCACAATCGCGAACGCGCATCCCTGGGCATTCCGCCGCTGGCCTGGAACGAATTGCTCGAGCGGGATGCCCGGCTCTATGCCCAGCATCTCGTTCGCGTCGGTTACCTGGTGCACTCCGAGGACGCTCCCGGTGAAACCGATCCGCAGGGCGAGAATCTCTGGGCCGGAACGCGCGGATATTACGGACCCGAATCGATGGTGGGTCTGTGGATCTCAGAGAAGGATGATTTCAAGCAAGGCATCTTTCCCAACAACAGCGTCAGCGGCGATCTGGAAAAGGTTGCGCACTACACGCAGGTGATGTGGCGATCCTCGCGCGCGGTCGGCTGCGCCGTGGCGCATGGCAGCGCCGACGATTTCCTTGTCTGTCGCTATAGCGAAGGCGGCAATGTAATCGGCGAGCGCCCCTTCTGAAGCCGATAGAAGCCAGAACGGGCAATCCGAACCACATGCTTATGACAGGGGCGGCCGCGATGCCGCCCTGCAATCGTCAGGACGGCTGAACGCCGTCGGCGGCCTGGGTGCCATTGCGACGATAGGACACCCGCGCGACTCCACCGATCAGACCGAAGCCCAGCATCAGTTGCACCCAGGTCGACGGCTCCGGAACGCCCGACGTGTCGGGGGGCGGAACGCCGCCCGACGGCGGGACGAAGATGCGCGGGGTCAACGGCACCGCAGCGTCGGGGGGCGGCGCTTCGGCAACCTGCAGCGGAGTCGATTCCATCGGCACCGGCGTGACCGTCGGCAGATTGGACAGGGCAAAGGGCGTCACGCTGGGGCACGGGCTATCGGCCGAAGCGACCTGCATACCCTCCTCCGGCGCCGCACGGACTCGGGTCTTCGGCTTGGCATATTGGCGCGGCTGCGTGGCCTTATGGACTGCATCGCGCACCTGCGGAACTCCGAGACTCAGCGCGGTAGTGCCGGCGACCGGACAGACGCAGGTCATCAGCAACTTGGCGGCCTTGGACGCTACAGCTTCCTTCAACATGCAATACTACCCCGAACAGCCCAGCACGTGACACGCTTATCTTCTACCACAGATGCAGCGCGTCACAAAATCGCGCTGGTGAAGCCGCTCGTAAACTAATGCAAAGTCCTTGCCGAATTGTGCATCAGGATCACACAGAATGACCGCCACCTGTTCGACGCCGTTGCGATCCGCTATGTACTGACGCAAGACGTCGATCGGCTCGCTCCCGCACCATGCCGCACGCATATAGCATGAGCGGGGCGGGAGATCGGGACTGACGGGGCGTAAGTGGCATGACGGGCGACATGGTCAGGGGGCGGGAGCCTGGGGTTCGCCCCGAACGCTACGGCCTCGCCGATCTCGCGCCGCTGCTATCGGCGCTGCGATATCGCTGGCTCCTCGTGCTCGGCTGCCTGCTGATCGCGCTTCCCACATTGTACGGCGTCGCAACGCAGAGCTGGGTCACCGAGCAGGGCGCTCATGGACCGATCGTTCTGGCGACGGGGCTGTGGCTGTTCTGGCGCCGCTGGACCGAAGCGCGCGCCGTCGCCGCGCCGGGAAGCACGCGCAAGGCGATCGCGCTCTATCTGATCCTGATCCCGCTTTACGTCACCACGCGCATCATCAACGTGATCGAGGTCGAAGGCTTTCTGATGTACGGCCTGCTGTTGACCAGCGCCTATTGGCTGGTGGGCTGGGCTGCATTGCGCGCGATGTGGTTCCCCATCCTCTACACCGCCTTTATCTTCCCGCCGCCGGACACGGTGGTCGCGATGGTCACCCAGCCGCTCAAAATCGCCATCTCCGAGGTTGCGATCCGTCTGCTTTACAATCTCGGCTATCCGATCGCGGGGTCGGGGGTCACGATCATCATCGGCCAGTATCAGTTGCTGATCGCGGCAGCCTGCGCCGGCCTCAACTCGCTGATCAGCCTGTCGGCGATCGGCCTGTTCTATATCTACATCCGCCACAATGCGAACTGGCGTTATGCCCTGTTGCTGATGCTGGCGATCGTCCCGGTCGCCGTGCTTGCCAATTTCGTGCGCGTGCTCGCACTGATCATGATCACCTATTATCTCGGCGACGAGGCCGCACAGGGCTTTCTCCACAATTTTTCCGGTCTGACCATGTTCCTGTTCTCGGTCCTGTGCATCTTCGCCGTAGACGCCCTTGCTTCGCCGCTGCGCGACCGTCTGGCACGAGGAACGGACGCGTGACGGACAAGGTCGACATCCTCCCCGCCGACCAGGAGCGCCTCGTCACGCGGCGGTCGATGATCGCGGGCGGCCTGCTTGCAGCGACTGCGGCAATCGCCAATTCACGCCGGCCCGATGAGCCCTTCCGGATGCTTTCGGGGAAGCCGCGGCTCAACCCGCTTTTCCCTCTCAAGGTCGGCGACTGGGAATATCAGACGAGCAGCGGGCTGGTGCTACCGCCGCCAGACCAGTTGAGCGACCGGCTCTATAACGCCATCATCACCCGCTATTATGCGTCGCCCAATGGCCTGCCGGTGATGATGCTGGTGGCCTATAACGGGGTGCAGGACGGGATGTTGCAGGTGCATCGCCCCGAAGTCTGCTACCCCGCCGCGGGCTACCGGATCGAGGAGCAGCGTATCGTTCCGCTCGACGCCGGAGGTGGCGTCAGCGTGCCAGGCCATTATCTGGCGACCCGCAGCGTCAGCCGCTTCGAACAGCTGATCTACTGGACCCGCATCGGCAACGACTTCCCCACCGAATGGTGGCAGCAGCATTGGGCCGTTGCGAAGGAAAATCTGAAGGGGCGCGTTCCCGACGGCGTGCTGATCCGCTTTTCCACGGCAGCCCCCGACGACGAGACGGCAATAACGACCCTCAAGCGCTTCATCGGCCCCCTGTTCGCGCAACTCGGCCCGACGGCGCGCCGCCTGCTGTTCGGAGAAGCAGGCGCTCCGCTTCCCGTTCGGAGAGACTGATCGACGAAGCTAGTCGACCGGCTTGTCGAGCGGACGCAGCGCGAGGTGAATATAGACGAGCGTCGCGAGGATCACCGCGCTCGCCAGCAGGTGATAGACCAGACCCCGACCCGCCACCGCTTCGTTCCCGAAATAATTGGCGACCGCACAACCAGCCGACGCAGCAAGATATTGGAACATCGAATCCCGCGGCGGCCGGTCGCCGACCGAGCGTTGCAGGAAGAGCACGACGAGCCCGGCAAAGATCGCCACGGTCAGCCAATCGTAAACTGTTTCCAACGCAAGGCCCTCCGCGCCATTTTGGCGCCATATCGACTTGTCGGCGCCCTACGCAATCATGTAGCACCCTTTCATTCGGGACTGTCAAACAGGCGTCGGGGGAAGAGAAGTGAAAGTGAAGGCTGCCCTCTTGAGCGGCGCGGTCGCAGCAGGATTGCTGCTTACCGGCTGCCATAAAGAGCCCAAGGGCCAGATCCTCGCCATCGTCAACGGCGAGGAAATCTCGATGCAGGAGCTCAATGCGGAACTGCAGGGCGCCCGCATTCCGGACAATGCCGACCGCGCCAAGATCCGCAAGGAGGTGCTGCAGCGCCTGATCGATCGCAAGCTGATCGTGCAGAAGGCGCGCGAGCAGGGCCTCGACAAGACCCCCGAATTCGTCGCGCAGCAGCGCCGCCTCGAGGAGAATCTGCTCGTCAGCCTCCTCGGCCAGAAGATCGCCGCAACTGTCCCGATGCCCGACGATCGTGACATCACCCAATATATCGCCGACAATCCCAGCCAGTTCTCCGGTCGTCAGCGCCTGCTGCTCGACCAGATCCAGTTCGCAGCCCCCAAGGATCCCAAGCAGTTGCTGATGCTGCGCGACGCTCATTCGCTCGACGATGTGGCGGCAGGCGTGCAAAAGCTCGGCCTCGCCATGTCGCGCGGCAAGGGCGTGATCGACACCGGCCGGCTCGACCCGCAGATGGTCAAGATCATCGACAAGCTGCCGCCGGGTGAACCCTTCGTCCTCCCCTCGAACGGGCAATATGTCGCCAGCGTGATCGTTGGCCGCGACAGCACGCCGACCCCCGGCAACGTCGCGCGTCTGGCAGCAGCCGAAGTGGTCCGTCGCAAGGCCCTGGTTGCGGAGAGCAAGGCGCAGGTCGCGCGTGCGCGCACCGGCGCTGAAATCCAGTATCAGCCGGGCTACGAACCCGACAAATCGGCGATCAAGGCTTCGCAGGCGAAGGCCGCCGAAAAGAAGTAAGCACTCCGCTTCACGGGCCGCAGAAAACAAGGGCCATCCCGCACGATCGGGGTGGCCCTTTTTCATCTCCTGTCATGCGAGGGCTCCAGGCTGAACCCGCTCAATAGGCGTTTCGGTCCCAGATGATGCGCCATACCGTCTCGAGTATGATCCGCAGGTCGAGCAGGAAAGACCAGTTCTCGATATAATATCTGTCATATTCGACGCGGCGCTTGGCCCGCTCGATCGTCGCAATCTCGCCCCGCAGGCCCCTGACCTGCGCCAGGCCGGTGATACCGGGCTTCACCCGGTGACGGGCCGCATAGCCACGCACCGCATCGAAATAATATGTATCGCCGACCTTCATCTCGGTCGCATGCGGCCGCGGGCCGACGATCGACATCTCGCCCGTCAGCACGTTGAACAGCTGGGGCAGTTCATCAATCGACAGGCGGCGGATGATGCGCCCGACCGGGGTGACGCGATCGTCCCTCTTCACGGTCCGCGCGGCGCCGCTCTCATCCTGCCGCTCTACATACATCGAACGGAATTTCAGCACCTTGATCCGCACGTTGTTGAAGCCGAAGCGTTCCTGTCGGAACAGCACCGGCCCCGGACTGGTGAGCTTGATCGCCAGCGCGGTGAGCAGCAGCAGCGGCGACAGCAGGATCAAGCCGACAAAGGCGAGCACACGATCCTCCACCGCCTTGATGATGCGGTGGAAGTCACGGATCGGCCGCTGCCACAGCGCGAAGAGCGGCACCGACCCGATGAATCGCATCGTATATTGCTGCGAAAGGTCGAGCGCCTCGCGCGGCATCAGGCAGATGTCGACCGAGACCTGCTGCAAACGCTCGGTGATCTGGTCGAGCCGGGCCTGACTGACCATCGGCAGGGCGACGATCACCATGTCCACGTCGCCTTTGGCGATCCGGGTGACCAGAGCGTCGAGACCACCCAGAAAGGGCACCGACCAGGGTGCCGCGCTCATGATGCGGGTCGAGCGATCGTCAGCGACGCCGACGACCGACACATAAGGAAGCCGTTCGAGGTCGATCAGCCGCAGGACGCGGTCGCAGCTTGCCTGTTCGGCACCGTAGATCACGATCCGCTGGCCGATATAGCCGGCCTGGACGAGGTGCCAGACGAGCTTGCGGACGAGGAACCGGCTGACGAACAGGAGTGCGGGCGTCAGCGTCAGGTAGACGAGCGCCAGCCCGGTCGAGAAAGGCTTGGCCTGTCCGATCTGCCAGATCGTCGCATAGACGAGCAGCACCGCGAGGAGGAATTCGAAGGCGACCGCCTGATCGCTGTCGCCACCGCGTCCCATCGGGTGGGCATAGCTGTTGCGGGACAGCCGGATCAGGAAGAAGTTGACCGAGACGATCACGGCGACGTTGAGGTGCCGTTCAAAGAAATATTGCGGCCCGAGCAACGCTTCATAGACCAGCGGCGTCGCCAGCGCGCCCGCGATCAGGCACAGCAGGTCGACCACGAGGATGATCGTGGCGATCACGTTGGACGTGAAGCGATATTTGCGCGAGGTCGGAACCGCACCGTCCGACTCGCTGGTAACCATGGTCAGCATGTCGCAACGCCTTTGCCACAGGACCGGGAGGTCCGAACAGCGGCAATAACCGCCGATGCCCCACCGTTTTGGGACGAACCGAGCGCTGCACGGCGCGGCAACAGGCCGGCGCGGATTTTCTGTCCTCCGGGAAGCTGCTCGAGAGCGTCCAGCGCTTCGTCGACACATTCGCCGTCGCGCAGATCGAGGCAAAGCTCCGCGCGCTGCCGCCAGCCATTGGACGACCTGGGATTATCGCGGGTGAAGCGCTTTGTCGCATCGAGCGCCACCCGGTCCCGCCCCTTGCCTCGCAGATAGCCAACATAGGCCTTCAGCATTTCAGGGTCATCGGCAAGATCTCTCATCGCGCTGGCATAGCTGTTGTCGGCGAGGACCGGCTCGCCCCGCCGGGCCTGGATATCGGCCAGCGCCACACGCGCCTCTGCAATCTTCGGATTGTCCCGCACCAGCACCTGTGCATCCTTCAACGCCCGCGACAGATCGCCTGTCCGCGTCGAAACCTGCACCCGCATCAGCAGCGCTCGGGGATTATTCTCATCGAACCGCAATATCCGGTCGACCATCGTCCGCGCTTCGCCACCGCGCCCCAGCCCGCTTAGCGCGCCCGCATAGAGGACGTCCGCCTCGACATTGGGCGCGCTGATCGTTTCGCTATCGACAAAGGGCCGCAGGAGCCGCTCCGCCTCGGCATAACGCTGCCGGTCGAGAAGCAGATGGGCGAGCGCCATCTTGAGCGGGCGATCTCCGCTGCGCGCGACGAACCGTCCCAGCAAGTCGATATCGACCTTGTCGGCGCCGACCTCGGTCCACATGTCGACGATCCGCTGCTGGAGTTCCTGGTCGCCGGGATGGCGGCGGATCAGCCGAGCGAGCATCCCCAGCGCACGATCGGGGCGCCCCTTTTCGTACAGAAGCCGGGCATATTCGATCCGGAGATCGGCGTTGTCGGGCATCAGCGTGAACAGCCGTGCAAAGGTCCGCGCCGTCGCTGGAAAATCGGCATTGCCCGAATGCAGATCGAGCAGCGCCAGCAGCTTCGGAACGGACTCGCCGTCCTTCGCGACCGATTGTTCGACGATGCGGATCGCCTGCTCCCGATCGCCGCCCAGGTTGATCGTCCGGGCCAGCAACAGGGTCGCCCCCTCATTGGTCGGATCGATTTCCAGCATGGCCTTTGCGATGGTCTTGGCCTTGTCGATCTCCCGACGCTCGACCGCGACCGACCCCTTGACCAGCTGCATGCGCAGCGAGCGGGGCTGTTTCTCCAAAATCTTGTCGGCCAGCCGCTCGGCATCGTCATAGGAGCCTCCCGAATAGGACAGCTCGGCCATGGTCTGGATCGCCTCACTGTTTTCGGGGTCGAGTTCGACCACCCGATTATAGGCGTCATAAGCCTGAAGCAGGCGGCCGTCGGCCAGTTCGAGCCGTGCCAGCCGGGCCCAATATTCGGGCACATCGTCCTGCGCCGCCAGAACCCGGTTGATCTCGACCCGCGCCGAATAAAGGTCGCGCCGGGCATAATAGATGTCGAAGCGGGTTGCCGCTTTCGAGGCCTTCTCCTCGGCCGAACCGCAGGCGACGAGCGTCATCGGCAGCAGCATGGCTGCCGCAAAGATGCGAGCCGTCCCGAAAGCCATCTCTTGCCAGCCATCCCTTTCGCACCGATTACAGACCGGCAACCCGTAGCGATCAATAGGGCAAAGCGTAAACTATGGTTCGGACCGACGTCGCGATCGTGGTGATCGGCCGAAACGAAGGGGCCCGCTTGCTGCGCAGCCTCGCTTCGACGCAAGGGTGGCGCAGCGTCTATGTCGATTCCGGATCGGCCGACAGCAGCGTCGAGGCGGCGAGACGGATGGGTGTTCCCGTGATCGAACTTTCGCCCGAGCGCGGTTTTTCCGCCGCGCGGGGACGCAATGCGGGCATCGATCTGCTGCTGGCCGACCCCTCGATCCGATATCTTCAGATGCTCGACGGGGACTCCGCCCTCGAGCCCGGCTGGATCGCGATCGCCACGGACCGGCTGGACCGCGAGCCTGAACTGGGCGCGCTGTTCGGGCGGCTGCGGGAGCGAGCGCCGGACGCCAGCATCTATGGGTGGATGTTCGACCGCGAATGGGCCGTCCCCGCCGGGCCGGCGGCGGTGTTCGGCGGCAGCGTGCTGTTGCGCGTCGAAGCGATCCGCAATGCCGGCGGATATCAGGACGACATGATCGCCGGGGAGGACCCCGACTTCGCGCTGCGCCTGCGCATGGCCGGCTGGCGGATCGAATGCATCGATGCGCCGATGGCGATCCACGACGGCGACATGGTTCGGTTCCGCCAGTGGTGGCGCCGGACGATGCGCGCAGGCCACGCCTTCGCCGAACTCGTCGATCGCCATCCCGGCTCGAGCCTGCACGATTACGGCCGGAGCAGAGCGCGGATATTATTCTGGGCAGGACTGCTGCCGCTGGCCGCGGTGGCGAGCCTCCTCGTGGCGATGCTGCTCGACCCACGCGCCATTCTCGGTACCATACTGGTCTTCGCCTTGCTGGTCCTGAACCTCGCGCGGATCGCCGTCCGCGAGGCGCTGCGACACGGCGTCCGGCGCGGCGTGCCCTTCGCGCTGTTTCTGATGCTCGGGAAATATGCCGAGATGGTCGGCCTGTTGTCCTACTGGCGTAACCGCCGCCGCGACCGCGCGCCGACCCTCATCGAGTATAAGAGGTCATGATCGACGCTCTCGCCTGGCTGGTCGTACTGCCCGCGATGCTCGCGCTGGCTGTCCTCTCGATCGAACTGAGTGCGGCGCAACTACGCCCCAGGGCGCAGCCGTCGACGAAGCCGGCCGACATCACCATCCTGATACCGGCACATGACGAGGAAGCCGGAATCGCGCGCTGCATCGAAGCGGCTCGCGCATCCGCGCCAGCCGGAAGCTCCTTCCTCGTCGTCGCCGACAATTGCTCCGACAGGACGGCCGAGATCGCCCGCGCGGCGGGGGCCGAGGTAATCGAACGGCATGATCCGACCCATCGCGGCAAAGGCCATGCACTGGGCTTCGCCCGCCGGCACCTGCGTGCAGCGCCCCCGGCGATCGTGGCGGTGCTCGACGCAGACTGCGCGGTAGAGGGAAACGGCCTGGCGCGACTCGCCGGGACGGCCGCCGCGCTCAATCGCCCGGTCCAGTCGGCCTATCTGTTTCGGCCCATCCCCGATCGCGGACCGCTGGTGGCCGTCTCCGGCTTTGCCTTGCTGCTACGCAATCTGATCCGCCAGCGCGGGCTGGCGCGGATCGGGGCGCCGGCCCTGCTGACCGGTTCGGGCATGGCCTTTCCCTGGCGCTGCTTCGATGCTGCCCCGCTGGACACCGACGACATCGCCGAAGATCTCGGCATGGGCATAGCCCTCTCCCAGCTCGGCATGGCACCTGCTTTCCTGCCGCAGGTGACGACATGGTCGGATCCTGCGACGCGTTCCGCCACTCTCGGCCAGCGCAGCCGCTGGGAGCAGGGTTTCCTGCGTAGCGCCATCCGCCAGGCTCCCCAGCTGCTGCTGTCGGGCGAAGCGCATCTTCTGTGGCTGGGCCTCCATCTGTGCGTGCCGCCGCTGGCTCTGCTCGGAATGCTCTGCACCGCCAGCCTGCTGGCGTCCGGAGCGCTGATCGCGCTCGGGGCCTCGGGCTCGGCCGCAATGATGTTGGTTGCCCTGCTGACGGTCACGGCAGGACTGGTGCTGCTCGGCTGGTGGCGCTTCGGCCGCGCGCAGGCCAGTGCCCGGCAGCTGTTGCTCGCGCCGGTCTATATGCTGTGGAAACTGCCCCTCTATCTCGGTGCGATCCGCAAACCCGAACGGATGTGGAAGCGCACGCCGCGCGACTGATCGCTCAGCCGGTCAATGGCAGTCCTGCCTCGATTACCTGTGGCGCAGCGACCCAACTGATCGCGGCGCCGGCCAGGGCAGCAAGCAACAAGGCCGCATAGTAGAGCGCATGGTCGCGCGCATCGAACAGTCCGTGTCGCGCAATCAGCGGCAGAGTGTAGAGCAACCCAGCCAGCTCGCCACCCGCCAACGCGAGCGGCAACGCAATCGGCCCGAGCGGACCGAAGGTCACGGCGACCAGCAGCAGGAACACCGCGAGCCTCAGCAGATTGGCGTAGAACATCACCCGCGCATGACCGATGGCGAGCATCGTCTGGAGATTGGTGAAGGAATCGAGATCGAAGGCGATGCGCAGCAGCAGCACGCTCAGATAGATCCAGCCATATTCGTAACGATGGTCGAACAAGACACGGAACAGCGCAGGTGCGATGCCGATGCCGAAACCGATCCCGGCGAACAGCACCAGATAGTGTCGCCGACGCGCCGCGTAGAAGATCGATCGCAGCCGGTCGGGCGCATCCTGCCACGTCCGCGAGACCAGCGGGAAGAAATGGCGCTCGACATAATTGCGGCCGAAGGGCTGGAATGCGACTGCCAGATTGGCGGGCAGCATGTAGACGCCGAAATCAGCCACCGTGAACAGCCGCGCGAACAGCATCTTGTCGAATTGCGTCATCAATAGCGTCACGATCGTCGACGCCATGATCCAGCGGGAGAAGCCGAAAAATTCGCGCGCCAGACGGCTGTCCCACGCGACCCGCACCCTCCCCCCCAGAATCGCAGCGGTGAAGACCATCCGGGCGATACCGCTGACATAGAGGCCGATGATCAACGCGCGATAATCGGGCATCAGCAGCGATAGAGCGAGGTTCGACGCGACCTGCACCGCCAGCGCAGCCAGCTCGACCGAACAGCTGGCCTTTATCCGCCCCTCGCGCTGGGCAAGCAGCAGGCTCATGGGGCAGAGCGCATTGATCAGGAAGAGAGGTGCCGTGGCGGCAATCGGCCAGGCCAGTTCGGGTTTGCCCAGCAGCAGCGCGATCGGCCACGCGCCCGCCAGCATCGCCGCCGCCTGCAGCCCCCCCTGCCCCAGCCGGATCGACCAGACCACGTCCAGAAAGCGGCGTTCCCCGCCGCGCTCGTGACGGATGACGAAGTCGAACACGCCGAGATCGGACAGCATCGCCAGGATGATCATGGTCGAGGTGATGACCCCGACGATACCGAAGGCTTCGGGACTGAGCAGGCGGGTCAGGACGATGTTGCCGCCGAGGCGCAGGATCATGGTGGCGACGGTAAAGCCGAACAACATGCGCCCAGGCCCGCCGAACAGGCGCGCGGCAAGCGCCTTCGGACGCCAGGACAAGGCTCCGGCGGCGGCGCTCATCGCAGGACAGGCAGCCTTTCGCCCGGCTCGTCCGGTACGGCCGCGACGAGCGGCGGCCGCGTGCGGGCCGTTGCGCCGGCGGCCTCCAGCTGGGTGCGCAGCGCGACCAGCAGCGCGACCATGATGAAGCTCAACTGCATCGGCGCGACCCAGCTGCTCAGCAACGCCAGCGAGACCGCCGTAGCGCTGTGAATGGAGATGAGCACCTGCGCGAGGATCAGTTGCTCGCGATCGGGCTGCAGCCGCTTGATCGCGCGGTAGTGCGGAAAGGCCGAAAGGATGAACAGCAGAAACGCTATGACCGTGACGAGCCCGCCCTCGACGAGGAGCGCCAGATAGGCGTTCACGAGGTCGACGATACCCTGTCCCTGGATGAAGCTGTCGAGCAGCCCCTGGGCCACCGCCTCGCGATAGCCGAACCAGAGATGCCCGCCGAGCGCACGGGGCACACCGCTGAGCAGGCCGATGCGATAGGCGGCGTTGAAGCGTGCATCCTCGCCTCCCAGGATCGGCAAACCCAGGACGATGACGAGCCCCGCAAGCGGCACCAGGACGGCCAGCCAATAGCGGCCCCGCAGAAACTGGAACACCATCAGCCCCACCGCGACCGCGACCATTCCAGATCGCGACAGCGTCGCTGCGAGACCGAGCAGGATCAGTCCGCCGAGCACCGTCAACGGCCCCGAAACACCGCGAATTCGCGACAGCCCCCAGGCCGCCACGGCTGCGAGCCCGAGCATCGCGCCACCAGTCAGCGGATGGGCAAAGGGCCCATAAGCCCGGGCGATGCCGCCGCGCTCAAGCCAGATGCGCGGCGCGTCGACCGTCCAGATGTCGTTCTTCACCCCCATTACCCCGGCGTAGAGCGGCCAGTGCCGGATCGTTTCGAACAGGCAGAGCAGGCCGGCGGCGGCGGCGGCGAAGACGAACAGGCGCAGCACGACCTCAGGCGAACCGATCTTGACCCGCGAGAGGATCTGGTAGCTCAGTACATAGGGAATAAGGAAGGTGACGACCGTCCGCGCGATGCCGGTCGGCGTGTCCCGCAGCGACATGCAGACGCAATAGACCAGCGTGAAGCCGAGAACGGCGAGATCGCTCGCCACCGGCTTTCGCCGCTGATGGCTTTCCGGGTGGAGCAGATAGCCCAGCAGCAAAGCTCCCGAGAAAGTCAGGAAGGGCGTGATCGGCGCGATGTAGGCGCCCGATACCGCGAGCAGCGAGCCCGCCGCCGGCGTCCACAGCAGAAAGAACAAATAGGTCGCCGCCATCGGCAGGCGTCGATCGAAACAGGCGGTCAGCAACAGCAGATAACCGATCTGCGTCGCGATCATCGGCAGGGCGCTCAGCGCGAGGCAGACCGCGACGATGCCGCAGAAGAAAAGCCGGACGAGATAGGCCTTTTCCCAGCGGGCGCGCACGAGCATCGATGCCGGCAGCGTGACGACACCCAGCAGCACGAAGAGCACGACCGCATTCTTCCAGAGAAACATCGCCCCCCGATCCGAGCATGGTGCGGCGCGATCCGAATGCCGACCCCGGTGGTCGAAAGCGGCGCGCCCGCCGTCTTAATCAAGCTCAATGACGCGCAGGTAAAGAAGGAATGGCTTGATCCCCCGCCCAACTGCCCCCAAATGACGGCCATGCTGATCGAGACAGAAACCACGCCCAATCCGGCGACGCTGAAATTCCTGCCGGGTCGCGCCGTCATGACCGCCGGCACCCGCGACTTCGCCGATCCGGAAGAGGCCGTGGCATCGCCCTTGGCGGAGGCCCTGTTTTCCCTGGGCGACGTCACCGGCGTCTTCTTCGGGCAGGATTTCGTCTCGGTCACAGCCGGCGAAGGCAGCGAGTGGCGCGACCTGAAGCCGCGAGTCCTCGGTGTGCTGCTCGACCATTTTTCTTCAGAAGCACCGCTGTTCCGCGCTGGCTCGGCCGCCGATATCAGCATCGCCTCCGACGAAGATCTGGGCGATGATCCTGCCGACGCCGACATTATCGCCCAGATCAAGGACCTGATCGAAACGCGCGTACGCCCCGCCGTGGCGCGCGATGGCGGCGATATCATCTATCGCGGCTTCCAGCGCGGCACCGTCTATCTCACGATGCAAGGGGCCTGCTCGGGCTGCCCATCTTCCAGCGCTACGCTGAAGCAGGGCATCGAGACGCTGCTGAAACATTATGTGCCGGAAGTGACCGAGGTTCGGGCGGTCTGATCGCCCAATGAGCCGCACACTGGTCATCGATACCGCAACGGCCGCCTGCTCGGTGGCACTGTTCGACGGTGACCGGCTACTGGCCGAGATTCATGAAGAAGTTGGCCGGGGGCATGCCGAACGGCTTATGCCGATGATTGCCTCGCTGCCCGGCGGCGGGCGCGCGGAACGGCTCCTGGTCGACTGCGGCCCAGGCAGTTTCACCGGCGTGCGCGTGGGGCTGGCCGCAGCCCGCGCGCTGGCGTTTGGCTGGAACGCACCGGTCCACGGCTATTCGTCGATGGCGGTCATCGCCGCAGCGGCGGCCTCCATCGCTCCCGCCTTGTCGGTCGCCATCATCGGCGGCCATGGGGAGTTATTCGTCCAGGCCTATTGCTGCGATCCGCTCCGCCCGATGTCCGAACTGGCATCGCTCCCCCCCGCCGAAGCGGCCCGCGCGATGACCGCTCAGCATGTTTTCGGGTCCGCCGCAGAAAAGCTGGTGGAGACGCGCGGCTACGGTATTGCCCATCCCTGCCTTCCGCGCGCAGCCAACGCATTGCGTCTGGGCGATATGGCTATGCTGCCCGCGAGCCCGATCTATGGACGAGCGGCCGACGCCAAGCCTGCGGCCGCGTGACGTGAGCGACCTCATCATCGCCGAGGTCGGCCCCAGCGGCCTCGCACCGGTCATGGCGGTCATGAACACGGCGTTCGACCCAGGCTATGGCGAGGCATGGAACGAAGCGCAGACCCTGTCGATGTTGACCCTGCCGGGAACCTGGCTGTCGCTGGCCCAGTGCGGGGAAACTCCAGCCGGCTTTGCCCTCGTCCGCCAGGTCGCGGAAGAAGCCGAATTGCTGCTGCTTGCCGTAGCGCCATCACATCGGCGCAGGGGCATCGCCCTCGCATTGATCGAACACACCCGCAAACTATTGCATGCGCGTAATGGAAACATTCTCCATCTTGAAGTGCGCTATAATAATCCTGCAATCGAACTGTATAAGAAGGCGGGCTTTGTTCAGATCGGTCGCCGGCCCGGCTACTACCATGGTCGCGACGGACAGGTTCACGATGCTCTGACCCTTTCATGTTCGGTTTGACTCGGACCTATATCTTCCCGACTATATTTACGTTGCAAAAGCCGCCGAAGTGCCGCAGAGCCAGCCCAGCCAATGCTCTCGGGGCGGCATTGCGAACTCGGATTCGTCATCTCTTTCCTGTGAAGGTCAACTCATGTCGGACAATAATGGTCTTTCCGAAACTCTGATCGCGCTGACGGCGGACATCGTTTCGGCGCATGTCAGCAACAACAGCGTCGCCGTTTCCGACCTGCCTCTGCTCATTCAGAACGTCCACAACGCGCTGGCCGGTCTGGGCGAAGAAATCGTCGAGCCAGAGATCAAGCAGGAGCCTGCGGTTTCGATCCGGTCGTCGATCAAGCCCGACTATATCGTCTGCCTCGAGGACGGTAAGAAGCTCAAGATGCTCAAGCGCCACCTGATGACCCATTATCAGATGACGCCGGAGCAGTACCGCGCCAAGTGGAACCTCCCCGCCGACTATCCGATGGTCGCGCCGAACTATGCCGAGCAGCGTCGCTCGCTCGCCAAGAAGATCGGCCTGGGCACGAAGCGCCGCTCGCGCTGATCCGTCCGCCGGACTCGATATGGGAGGGTGCCCGATGGGGTTGCCCTCCCATTGTCTTTTCGGCGACCCGCATCTTGTTTTCGCAACCGCAATACGGGTAACAAGGCCGCATGCCTAACAGGATCGACATCGAGCAGCTCTGCGCGGACAAGGGCCTTCGCATCACCGAGCAGCGCCGCGTCATCGCGCGCGTCTTGTCCGACGCCGAGGACCATCCCGATGTCGAACTGCTGCACCAGCGCGCCGCGACGATCGATCCCGGCATCTCGATCGCGACCGTCTATCGCACGGTGCGGCTGTTCGAAGATGCCGGCATTCTCGAACGGCATGATTTCGGCGATGGTCGCGCCCGCTATGAGGCAGCGCCCGAAACGCATCATGACCATCTGATCAACGTCGAAACCGGTGAAGTGATCGAGTTCGTCGACCGCGATCTCGAGGAACTGCAGCGCAAGATCGCCGAGAAGCTGGGCTTCCGGCTGGTCGATCACCGGCTCGAACTCTACGGCGTTTCGGCCCAGCGTCCGAAATAAGCATGGCCAACGGCAGAGCGATCGCCCGCGTTTCGACCGGGCTGTTCGTCCTGGCCTTCTGCCTGACCGGCTATGTGCTGACCTGGCCGGTGCGCAAACGGATCGGCTGGACACGCTTCTTCCTGCAATGGTTCGGCGAAGCGATGGGGCTGGACGTCCATGTCGAGGGACGTCCGCTGGGCCATGACGTGCTTTACGTCGCCAACCATCTCAGCTGGCTCGACATATTGGCGCTGGGTGGCGCCACCCGCACCGCCTTCGTGTCGAAGGACGATGTGCGCGGCTGGCCGCTGGTGGGCATGCTCGCCGCGATCGGCGACACCGTCTTCATCAACCGCGAGAGCCGCCGCGCGGCGCACGGCCAGGTCGACCAGCTCGGCCGCGCCCTGATCGAACATCGGGCAGTGACGCTGTTCCCCGAGGGCACGACCAATGACGGCGTCACCCTCTTCCCCTTTCGGCCTGCCCTGTTTGCCTCGGTGGCGCCCGCTCCTCCGGGCGTACGCGTCCAGCCGGTGGCAATCGATTATGGCCCGGCCGCGCCCGACATCTGCTGGACGGGCGACGAGGATCTCGGCCCCAATGCGCAGAAGGTCCTGTCGCGGCACGGAAGTCTGCGCTGTACGCTCCGCTTCCTGCCGCCGCTCGCCCCGTCGACCGATCGCAAGGCGCTCGCGGCCGAGGCGCAGGCCGCGATCATGGCCGCGCTGGCGCCGTCGTCCTAGTTCCGCTATGGGCGCGGCCATGTCCCGCACACCCCCCAAGCGCTTCCACGTCAAGTCCTTCGGCTGCCAGATGAACGTCTATGACGGCGCGCGCATGTCCGAATTGCTGGAAGCCGACGGCATGTCCGCGACCGACAATCCGGACGAAGCGGACCTGATCGTCCTCAACACCTGCCACATCCGCGAGAAGGCGGCCGAGAAGGTCTATTCGGACATCGGGCGGATCGTGAAGCGGGCGGGCGCCGACGAACAGCCTCGCGAGAAGCCTATGATCGCAGTGGCGGGCTGCGTCGCACAGGCCGAGGGCGGAGAGATCCCCCGCCGCGCGCCGGCGGTCGACATCGTCGTGGGGCCGCAGGCCTATCACAACCTTCCGCAGCTGGTCGCCGACGCCGCTGCGGGACGCCGCGCGATCGACACCGACATGCCGGCCAATTCCAAGTTCGATGCGCTGCCGCGTCGACGCAGGCAGGGGCCGACCGCTTTCCTGACCGTGCAGGAAGGCTGCGACAAATTCTGCACCTATTGCGTCGTGCCTTATACGCGCGGGGCGGAGATATCGCGGCCGTGGAGCGCCATTCTCGACGAAGCCAAGGCGCTGGTCGATGCCGGCGCACGCGAGATCACGCTGCTGGGCCAGAACGTCAACGCCTGGGCGGGCGAAGATGAGGCGGGCCGCTCGCGCGGTCTCGACGGACTGATCGAGGCGCTCGACGCGATGCCGGGGCTCGCCCGCATCCGCTACACGACCAGCCACCCGAACGACATGAGCGACGGCCTGATCGCGGCACACCGCGACGTGCCAAAGCTGATGCCCTTCCTCCATCTGCCGGTGCAGGCGGGATCGGATCGCATATTGCGCGCGATGAATCGCAGCCATGACGCCCGCTCCTATCTGGCACTGATCGAAAAGGTCCGCGCGGCAAGGCCCGACATCGCCATTTCGGGCGACTTCATCGTCGGCTTCCCTGGTGAGACCGAGCAGGATTTCGAGGCGACGCTGGAGATCGTCCGCGCGGTCGGCCACGCCCAGGCGTTCAGCTTCAAGTACAGCCCGCGCGCTGGCACACCGGCCGCGACGATGGCCGACCAGATTCCCGCCGAGGTAATGGATGAGCGGCTCCAGCGGCTGCAGACGCTGCTCAACGAGCAGCAGCACCAGTTCAATCTCGCCAGTATCGGCAAGCGCTGCGACGTGCTGCTCGAACGCGACGGCAAGAAACCGGGGCAGCGGATCGGTAAGTCGCCCTGGCTCCAGTCGGTGATCGTCGAAGCCGATACCGCCATCGGCGAGATGGTCACGGTCGACATCGTGTCGGCGGGGCCAAACAGCCTGATGGGCGAGCTTGTCGGCCGCGAGCGCGCCGCCGCCTGAGCTTGCCTCGGACGGCGGCCTCCCGCCGCAACATAAAAGCCACATCCGCAGTGGATAAGTGGGATGCTCCACCGCTTTCCCACTTCGCACGGGTCCAAATGCGCGTAGGATCGTTGTCACCGGGCGATCACCGTCCGAGTGATCAGAGGAAAGGAACACACCGCCTCTTATGTCGCGCAAGCCAGTCCCCGCGCAGGCCGGAGATCGCGCCCGGCTCGAGATCATCTTCGACAAGCCCCAATTGCTCGGACGATTGTTCGGCGAATTCGACCAGAACCTGGTGGCGATCGAGAACCGGCTAGGGGTCTATATAGCGGCGAGGGGGAACAAGCTGCAGATCGAGGGTGAGGCGGAAGCCGCCGGCCGCGCCCGCGAGGTGCTGACCGGGCTCTACAACCGGATCGTGCAGGGGCAGGATATAGACAGCGGCGCCGTCGAGGCGGTGATCGCTATGTCGGCCGAACCGACGCTCGACGGGATCATCCGCAATGACGTGTCCGATCCGCCCAAGGTGATGATCCGCACGCGCAAGAAGACGATCGTCCCGCGTTCGGCAACGCAGATCCGCTATATGGAAGCGCTCAACCGCTCCGACATCATCTTCGCGCTGGGGCCGGCGGGCACCGGCAAGACCTATCTCGCCGTGGCGCAGGCCGTCCAGCAGCTGATTCAGGGGACGGTCGATCGCCTGATCCTGTCGCGCCCCGCCGTCGAGGCGGGCGAGCGACTGGGCTTCCTGCCGGGCGACATGAAGGAGAAGGTCGACCCCTATCTCCGCCCGCTCTACGACGCGCTCTACGACATGCTGCCGACCGAACAGGTCGAACGGCGGATCGCATCGGGTGAGATCGAGATCGCCCCGATCGCCTTCATGCGCGGCCGGACTCTGTCCGACGCCTTCGTCATTCTCGACGAGGCGCAGAACACGACGCCCGCACAGATGAAGATGTTTCTGACCCGCTTCGGCCAGAACAGCCGCATGGTCGTGTGCGGCGATCCGCGTCAGATCGACCTTCCCGATATCGGCAAGTCAGGTCTTGCCGACGCGGTCGGTCGTCTCGAAGGGGTGGACGGAATCGCAACCGTCCGCTTCGGTGCTGCCGACGTGGTTCGCCACCCGATCGTCGGCCGGATCGTCGACGCCTATGAAGGACCAAACGCTGCATGATCGATGTTGCCGTGCAGGCAGAAGACTGTTGGGACGACGGAACCGACTGGGAAGCACTGGCGATCGAGGCCGTCACGGCTGCGATCTCGATCTCGCCGCATGCCGCGCTGCTGAACGCGCCTTTCACCACCGAAATCTCGGTCCGGCTGGCCGACGATGAAGAGGTCCACGCACTGAACCGGCAATATCGGCAGAAGGACAAGCCGACCAACGTTCTGAGCTTCCCGATGGTCCAGCCCGATCTGATCGAGACGCTCGACAACAGCGATGACGGCGAAGTCCTGCTCGGCGACATCATCCTCGCGCGCGGTGTCTGCGTGCGCGAGGCGGCCGAGAAGGGCGTGGCGACAAGCGAGCATGCCACGCATCTGATCGTCCATGGCACGCTCCACCTGCTCGGCTACGATCATCTCGAGGATGACGAGGCCGAGGCGATGGAGGACCTGGAACGGATCGCGCTCGCCAAGCTCGACATCGCCGACCCCTATCTGATCCGCGAGGACTGAATAGCGCTCAGAACGGGAAGTAGAAGTGGATGGCGGTGACGGCCGCCGCCCAGGTCAGAAGATTGAGCGGCAGCCCGATACGCAGGAAGTCGATGTAGCGATAGCCGCCCATCTGATAGACGAGCACGTTCGTCTGATATCCGAAGGGTGTCGCAAAGGCGGCGCTACCGGCCATCATGACCGCCACCAGAAAGGGCCTGGGGCTCACTGAAAGACTTTCGGCGAGCGCGACCGCGACCGGCGTAACCAGCACGGCCACGGTCGCGTTCGACAATATCTCGGTCAGGATCAGCGTCGCTCCATAAAGCAGGATCAGAGCCGTCAGCGGCCCGAAGCTGCCGACCGAGCCGACCAGCGCATCGGTGGCTGCCGCCGCCAGCCCGGTCTGCTCGAGCGCGATACCGAGAACGACCATGCCCGCGATCAGCAGCAATATCTGGGGGCGGAGGCCGCCATAGGCTTCATCCGCCGCGATCACGCGCAGGAATATCAGAAGCACGGCCCCGCTGAACGCCGCCGCCGCGATTGGCGCGATATCGAGCGCCGCCAGCGCGACGACCGAGAGGAATACGGCGGTGGCAATCGTCGCCTTGCCCTTGTGCAGCGGACGATCGACGGCAAAGCGCTCCGGCTCGACAACCGACTCGCCGGCGATGTCGAGATGGGTGACCGCGTGCCGGGGCCGGTCGGGCCGGTCCATAGCCGCTCCCTGCGGCGCGACCAGCCGGCCGGAAACCAGCATCAGAAAGATACCGCCAACCAGCGCAGTCCAAAGGCCGACGGGGCTGATCTCGAACAGACCGAATGGCGGCTGCCCCGAGGTCCGCGCCATGTCGTCGACGAGCAAATTGGTCGATGTGCCGATCAGCGTGCAGCAGCCGCCGAGCACCGCAACATAGGAAAGCGGCATGAGAAAACGCCGGGGGTCGAGCCGTAGCGAATTCGCCACGTCGCGGACGATCGGCGCCGCCAGCACCACGATCGGCGTATTGTTGAGAAAGCCCGACGCGACTCCGCACAGCCCAATCAGGACCCAGATACCGATAGCGCCGACCCGCCGGCACATCGCCACCGCCTTGTGGATCAGATAGTCGAGCAAGCCCGCCAGTTCCATCGCATGGGCAATGACGAACAGCGACGCGAGCGCGATGATCGCGGGGCTGGCAAAAGCACCCTGAACCTCGCTGGGACGTACGGCGCCCGAAAGCAGCAATATTGCTGCACCACCAAGCGCGACGACGTCCGCGCGGACCTTGTCCCAGATCAGCGCCGCAACGACGCCAGCCAGGACGAGAAGCGTTATGATCTGCTCGATCGTCATCCTCTCGCCCTGCTAGCACAAAGTTTGGGGCCTACCAGCAACTTAACCGTCCAGCGAAGCCGGCCAAGAGAGACGGGACGGGTTCATAAAGCGGCCCTTATGCTGCTATGCTGCCTTTCATGCCTGGTCCCAACGCCCCCCTCGTGAAACGGCTGAGCGCCATTGTAGCCGGTCTGGCTATCGCCGGTTTCGGGCTTTACGCGCTTGACCGCGAAACGGCGACGCCCGTCGCTCCCCCTCCACCGGTAGTTGAAAAGCCGGTTGCGCGGATCACCAAGGTTTTGCCCAAACCGGAACCCGTGCTGGGGCGGACCGATATCATCGCGGCGGTCGCGCGCGCCGCAGATGCCCATGCCGGCGGCCTGCCCCAGCCAGCAGCCGACAGGTCGCTGGTCGGGCGGACATTCACGCTCAGAGTGCCTTTTGGCTGTGGCGGACCGATGCCCGAAGAGGCACCGGGGTCGAAGGCCAAGGCGCAAGCGATCCAGCGAGGCTGGCGCTATTCCGAAGCCAGCGGCGCTCTGCAGCTGATCTTCGGACTGGACGACTGGACCGAGGCGGACTGGATCGCGCCGCTTGCCGGCGATACGCCGCACGATCAGGTCGAGGGATTTTGGCTACCCCGGCCATGGACGAGTTCCGAAACCTGTCCGCCAGCTCCTCCCGAACAAGGGGAGGCCGAGGCTAGACCGGCCCGGGCAGATGTCCCCGCCGAGCGCACCGTGGGACTGGCGCAATTCTTCGCCACGGGCGCCCCGCGCACCCTGCAACGCGGCGGACGCCCCTATTCGGCTACGGTCAAGCGCGACGCCCCACCCGCTCCGGGTAGCTTTTTCCACCTTGTCGTCGAGGGGCGGATCGCCGCCTTTGCCGATGGGCAGCCGATCCACTGCCAGTCCCCGTCGCCCGATCAACGCCCAAGCTGTGTGGTCGCAACCGAGTTCACCACCATGGCCTTCGAAGACAATTCGACCGGAGAGGTCTTGGCGCGCTGGACCAAATGAGCCGATATGCTCCGGGGTCTATCGCCGGGATGTGCTGGATTTCCTGATAGTTTAATCTGGCCGAACTAAGGAAGCTTGCGGGGATTGCGCCTGCACACCTATTTCGGTTAGCGAATCAGGCCCAAGGAGCGGCACGAAGAAAGACGATGCCAGACGACAGTAGTAGCAGCGCCGCAGACAGCGGCGGACGATGGTGGCGCGGGCTCCGCGCGCTCTTTGCGCCAGAGCAGGAGCCGAGCCTGCGCGACCAGATCGAGGAAGTCATCGAGGAGCATGCCGGCGACGGCAGCGAGGATGACGATGACCTCTCCCATGCGGAGCGCGAAATGCTCCGCAACATCCTGCATTTCGGCGAGCGTACGGTAGGCGATATCGGGGTCCCGCGCGGCGACATCATCGCGGTTCCCGAGACGATCGGATTCGACGAGCTGGTGGCGCGCTTCGCAGAGGCCGAGCATAGCCGGCTGCCTGTCTTCGACGAGGACCTCGATCATGTGATAGGCATGGTCCATGTGAAGGACGTCTTCCGGATCGTGGCCACCGGTGCGCCGCGACCGGACTCGATCGCCGGACTCATCCGTCAGCCGCGCTATGTGCCATCGTCGATGCGGATCATCGATCTGCTCGCCGAGATGCGCGAGACGCGCACCCATCTCGCTATCGTGCTGAACGAATATAGCGGCACAGACGGCCTCGTGACGATCGAGGATCTGGTCGAAGAGATCGTCGGCGACATCGAGGACGAGCATGACGAGAAGGAAGAAGATCTGCTGATCCCGCTCGGCGAAGCCATCTGGTCCGCCGATGCTCGTGCGGAGCTGGAGGATGTCGCGCGACTGATCGATCCGCGCCTCGCCGACATCGACGACGATGTCGAAACGCTCGGCGGCCTCGCATCGTCGCTCGCGGGCCACGTTCCCCAGCCGGGCGAGATATTGGAGCATCCGAGCGGATGGCGGCTCGAAATTGCCGATGCGGACGAGCGGCGGGTGAAGAAGCTGCTCCTGCATCCCCCGCTCCCCGAAGTCGCCGATCAGGACTAAGGTACGGAGGCGTGACCTTTTGCCCTGACATGCGTTGAGGATACGGAATGATCCCCGGAGAGGCGAGATGACGACGAAGAAGAAGATCCTGCTGTCCCTGCCGCTCGTCGCGCTGATCGCCGCCGGGGTGGGCGTCTATGTCATGGCGACCGACGAAAGAGCCACGGTCGACTTCGCGGCGGTCGTCGGGGCACGACCCAAGCTCGTCGATCCCAAGGAACAGATGATCCCGACGGTCGCAGTAGCCAAGGCCGTGGGTTGGAAAGCCGGCGAGGCGCCGACCGCTGCCGCCGGGCTGTCGGTCGCGCCCTTTGCCGAAGGGCTGGACCATCCGCGCTGGATTTACGTCCTGCCCAATGGCGACGTCCTGGTCAGCGAGAGCAATTCGCCGCCGCGCGACAAGGATAATGGCGGGGGGGGCGTCACCGGTTTCGTGATGAGCAAGCTGATGGCCCGCGCGGGTGCCGGCGTGCCCTCGCCCAACCGTATCATCCTGCTCCGCGATGCCGATGGCGACGGCAAGGCCGAGGTGAAGACGGTCCTGATCTCGGGCCTCAATTCGCCCAGCGGCATGGCGTGGGCCGATGGCCAGCTCTATATCGGCAACACCGACGCGCTGGTGCGGGTACCCTTTCAGCCCGGCCAGACAAAGATCGATGCGAAGCCGGTGACCGTTGCCAAGCTGCCCGGAGGCTATAATCACTGGGCCCGCAACCTGCTGCTCGCGCCCGACAACAAGTCGATCTACGTCACCGTCGGCTCGGCCTCAAACATCGGCGAAAACGGCATGGATCTGGAGCGGAAGCGCGCTGCGATCCTGCAGATCGAACTGCCCTCGGGCAAGGATCGCATCTTCGCTTATGGCCTGCGCAATCCCAACGGTCTTGCCTTCGAGCCGACTACGGGCGACCTGTGGACCACGGTCAACGAGCGCGACATGATCGGCTCCGATCTCGTCCCCGACTATATGACAGAGGTCCAGCTGGGCGGCTTCTATGGTTGGCCCTGGTATTATTGGGGCGGCTATATCGACAAGCGGGTGCCCGAACCCGAGCAGGATCTGCAGTCCTATGTGATCCGTCCCGATTATGCGCTGGGCCCGCACGTCGCTGCTCTCGGCATGACCTTCGCCAAGGGCGCGATCCTCGGTCCGGACTATGCCAGCGGCGCCTTCATCGCCGAACATGGATCCTGGAATCGTCGTCCGCGCTCTGGCTACAAGCTGGTCTATGTCCCCTTCGCGCAGGGCAAACCGATGGGCAAACCGCGCGACGTGTTGACCGGCTTTCTCTCCCCTTCCGAAGAGGCCCGCGGCCGACCCGTAGCGGTGACGGTCGGCAAGCGAGGCGGCCTGCTGGTCACCGACGATGTCGGCGGCAAGATATGGCGCGTTACCGCAACTGCGCCCGTTGCACCGACGAAATAAGGGATTGCAGCGGCGGCTTGCCTGCAGGCAGCCGCCCCGCCCCTGTCAGATCAGCTGGCTGAGCTTGGACGGAGCGAAGAAAGCCTCGGCCTTCTCGACCGGGTGCGGCGCATCGAAACGGTGCCAGCCGCCGGCCGACAGCCGCTCGAGCGGCCGGAAACGGGTCTTGTATTGCATGCGCGGCGAGCCTTCGACCCAATAGCCAAGATAGACATAGGGCAGGCCGGACTCCGTCGCGCGGCGGATATGGTCGAGGATGATGAAGGTGCCGAGGCCGGGCCGCTGCTCATCTTCGGTTTCGAAGAAGCTGTAGACCATCGACAGACCATCGGCCTGCACGTCCGTCAGGCAGGCGCCGACCAGTCGGCCGGGGCGACCATCGACAGCAGGCTCCCGATATTCGATGACGTTGGTCTTGACCGGGGTCTGCTCGACCATGTCGGCGAAGTCCAACTCGTCCATCTGGGCCATGCCACCGCCGGGATGACGCGCCTTCAGATAGCGACGCAGCAGCGCAAATTGCTCCTCGGTCGTCCAAGGCTTGCACTGGCTGACTTCGAGGTCCGCATGGCGGCGCATCAGCTTGCGCTGGCTCGCATTGGGCTTGAACTCGTGGGCCACGACGCGGACCGACACGCAGGCCTGGCAATCGACGCAGGTCGGCCGATAGGCGACGCCCTGGCTCCGCCGAAAACCGATGCGCCCCAGCGCATCATTGAGGTCCGCGGCGTTCGGGCCCGACAATTCCGTAAAGACCTTCCGCTCGGTCCGTCCAGGCAGATAGGGGCAGGGGCCCGGTGTGGTCACGAAGAAACGGGGGAAGCGAAACTGCGCCGTCATGTCGAAAGCTTGCCCCCTGTCAGATCGTGCGCCTCGGTCGAATCGGACTATGCCTACGCACGAACGTCATGAAAAGAGCATTAACCTCGATTCTTTCGTCGATCTTGACCATCCTCTTCGCCGAAGGGCGAAGCGATCAGGCCGCTTCGATCGGCGTCACCTCATAGCCTTCCTTGCGCAGCGCCTGGAGCAGGCGCTCCAGATGGGAAGCGTCGCGCGTCTCGCACTCGATGTCCGCGATCAGCCCCTTGGCCGGCAGCGTCGTGAAGACGCGCTGATGATAGACTTCGACGATGTTGACCTGCTGCTCGTCGAACACGCGGGCGACGTGGAACAAGGCGCCGGGCCGGTCCTGCAGGCGGATGCGCAGGCGCGCGAGGCGTCCCGAGCGGGCGAGATCGCGCAACAGCACATTGGCGAGAAGCCGCGTGTCGATATTGCCACCGCACAGGATGATGCCGACATTGCGGCCCCGGAAGCGCTCGGGATGCGCCAGCAGTGCCGCGAGGCCCGCAGCACCCGCGCCCTCGACCACAGTCTTTTCGATCTGGAGCAGCATCGACACCGAGGTTTCCAGATCCCGCTCTGCCACGAGGACGATGTCGTCGACCAGCGCCTTGACGATCTGCGCGGTGAGTGCGCCGGGCTGCTTGACGGCGATGCCCTCGGCCAGAGTGTCGCCCTCGCAGGGCAGGGTGACGCCCTTCATCGCGGCATACATCGAGGGATAGAGTTCTGCCTGGACACCCACCACCTGGATCGGTCGTCCGGTCGCACGCGCGACGACCGCCGCGCCCGAGATCAGCCCGCCGCCGCCGATCGGCACGATCAGCGTGTCGATCTCTGGCGCATCCTCGAGCATTTCGAGCGTGACGGTGCCCTGCCCCGCGATGACGTCGGCATCGTCGAACGGATGGACGAAGGTCAGCCCCTCCTGCTCGGCTAGCGTGCAGGCGGCGCCATAGGCATCGTCGAACCGCTCGCCCGACAGGATCACCCGCGCGCCATGGCCTTCGGTCTGCTGGACCTTCACCGTCGGGGTGGGCTTGGGCATGACGATCGTGACGGGGATGCCGAGGCGCGCGCCATGATAAGCGAGCCCCTGGGCATGGTTGCCGGCCGAGGCCGCGATCACGCCGCGCTGGCGCTGTTCCTCGTTGAGCAGGCTAAGCTTGTTGAGCGCACCACGCTCCTTATAGGCGGCGGTAAACTGGAGGTTCTCGAACTTCAGCCAGACATTGGCGCCGGTGATCCGGCTGAGCGTACGGCTGTGCATGATCGGCGTCCGCACGATCGAGGGCGCGATACGCGCATGTGCCGCGCGGACATCGTCGAAGGTGACGGGGACGCCATGCGCGCCGCTGCTGTTCTGCTGGGTAGCCATAGTGTCGGCGCCCATAGACGATTGCGCAGCAGACTCCTAGCGCAGGCTCCGATTCCGCCCTATGCGATGCATCCATGGCAAAGGTGAGCTTTCTCGGGCTGGGCGCCATGGGCGCCCCCATCGCACGACATCTCGCGGCCGCTGGCCATGATGTCACCGTCTACAACCGTACGCGCGCCAAGGCCGAGGCCTGGGTCGAAAAGCATGGCGGGCGGCTCGCGCCGACTCCGGCTGCCGCCGCAGAGGATGCCGACGCGGTCTTCTCCTGCGTGGGCGCCGACGGTGACCTCGAAACTGTGACGCTGCGCAGCGACGGCTGCTTCCGCGCGATGAAGAAGGGGGCGCTGTACGTCGATCACACGACGGCATCCGCGCGCATCGCCCGTCAGTTGGCGGTCGAAGGCCGGGACCGTGGCCTGCTCGTGGTCGATGCCCCGGTGTCTGGCGGCCAGTCAGGGGCCGAGGCGGGCACACTCGCGATCATGTGCGGCGGCTCGGACAAGGCGGTCGAGGCGGCGATCCCGCTGATGCAGGCCTATTCGTCGCGCATTGTCCACATCGGCGGCCCCGGCGCGGGACAGACCACCAAGATGGTCAACCAGATCTGCATCGCCGGCGCCATGCAGAGCGCCGCGGAAGCGCTGCGCTTCGCCCAGAATGCCGATCTCGACCTCGACAAGGTGTTCGAGGCGATATCGGGCGGGGCTGCAGCCAGCTGGTACATGGTCAACCGCTGGAAGACGATGTCGGAGGAGAGCTTCGACTTCGGCTTCGCGGTCGACTGGATGCGCAAGGATCTCGGCATCGCGATCGAGGAAGCCCGTTCCAACGGCGCTGCCTTGCCCTTTGCCGCGCTCGCCGACCAATTTTATGGCGAGACGCAGGCGCTGGGCTGTGGTCGCCTCGACATTTCCTCGGTGGTCAAGCGACTGCCGCGCACATGATCGCTCGCATCGTCGGTGCCGGCCGGTCGGCGCTCGCCGCCCTGGCCCTGATCGCTTCGCCCGCTCTTGCCGACGGACTGATCGATAATGCGAATGGCTATAGCTTCGACGACAAGGGCAAGCTGGTCCGCTTCGACGGACTGCTGATTGACGGCCAGGGGCGCGTCTCCAGGCTGCTCCAGCGCGGGGACAAGCGTCCCGAGCGACTTGATTTCCGCCTCGATGCCAGGGGCCGTACTGTCATTCCGGGGCTGATCGACGCCCATGGCCATGTCATGGGGCTGGGCGAGGTGGCACTGTCGCTCGACCTGTCCGCGACCAAAAGCCTCGCGGAAGCGCAGGAGGCGCTGCGCCGTTACGCCGCCGATCGACCGACCCCGCTGTGGATACGCGGCGGCGGGTGGAATCAGGAACGCTGGCAGCTCGGCCGCTTCCCGACGGCAGCCGATATCGACGCCATCGCGCCCGGCCGCCCCGTCGTGCTCGACCGGGTTGACGGCCACGCGCTGCTCGCGAACAGCGCTGCGATGGCGGCGGCCGGAATCACCGCCGCGACCAAGGATCCGCCCGGCGGCCGCATCGAGCGCGATGCCAAGGGCCAGCCGACCGGTGTCTTCGTCGATGCCGCGCAGCAACTGGTCATGTCGGCCGTGCCCGCGATGCTGCCGCGCGAGCGCGACGCCGCTCTCGTCAAGGCGCAGGACATTCTCCTAGGCTATGGCATTACCGCCACCGCCGACATGGGCACCTCCCCCGACGACTGGCTGACGATGCGCCGCGCGGGCGACGCAGGACGCCTGAAGGTCCGGATCATCTCTTATGCCGGCGGGATCCCGGCGCTGCTCGCGGTGGCGGGCACCGGGCCCACGCCCTGGCTCTATGACGGCCGGCTCCGCATGGTCGGGGTCAAGCTGTACGACGACGGCGCGCTCGGGTCGCGCGGGGCCTGGCTGAAGGCGCCCTACGCCGACGCGCCGGGTCAGAAGGGGCTTCGCTTCCTGGAAGACGCCAAGCTTCGCAACCTGATGAGCCGCGCGGCGATGGACGGTTTCCAGACGGCGGTGCACGCGATCGGCGACGCCGCCAACGAACAGGTTCTCGGCGCGATCGAGGAGCTGTCGGACACCTATAAGGGCGATCGTCGCTGGCGGATCGAACATGCCCAGATCGTCGATCCGGCCGATCTTCCCCGCTTCGCCAGGAACGGCATCATCGCCTCGATGCAACCCGTCCACCAGACATCGGACCACGCCATGGCCGAAGCCCGGCTGGGCCCGGGCCGGCTGGGCGGCGCCTATGCGTGGAAGACAATGCTCGACAACAAGGTGCCCCTGGCCTTCGGCTCGGATTATCCGGTCGAAAGCCCCAACCCCTTCCCCGCCCTCGCCGCTGCCGTCAGCCGTCAGGATCCATCCGGCCAGCCACCGGGCGGATGGCAACCGCAGCAGGCGATCAGCATCGCCGAGGCCGTGCGTGCCTTCACCACGACCGCCGCTTATGCGGGCTTTGCCGAGGACCGGATCGGATCGCTGACCCCCGGCCATTTCGCCGATTTCGTGATCCTCGATCGCGACATCTTCACCGTCGGCGTCGCCGATCTGCGCAGTGCCAAGGCGGTCGAAACCTGGATTGCAGGCAAGCGGGCCTGGACGGCCCCCTGATATCGGGCTCGTGCGTTTCATATTGTAACATAAGCCGGGCAATGACCGGCCGTTCTTCCGACCAGACGAGTATCGGACACCCATGAAGACCTCGCTTTTCGCAGCAGCCCTCCTTGCAACCGCCTCGACGTCCGCGCAGGCGGCGCCGCCGCCGAAGCCAAAGCTCATCGTCGCCATTTCGGTGGACCAGTTCTCATC
>NZ_JAGMXV010000351.1 GCF_018006725.1 Rhizorhabdus sp. | reverse complement strand
GCGCGTGAAACTGGCCAAGGAGCTGTCGCGCCGGTCGACCGGCAACACCCTCTACATCCTCGACGAGCCGACGACCGGCCTCCATTTCGAGGACGTCCGCAAGCTGCTCGAAGTGCTCCACGCGCTGGTCGAGCAGGGCAACACCGTGGTGGTTATCGAGCATAATCTGGAGGTCATCAAGACCGCCGACTGGATCATCGACCTGGGCCCCGAAGGCGGCGTCCGCGGCGGTGAGATCGTCGCGGAGGGTACTCCGGAGAAGGTCGCGAAGGAGCCGCGCAGCTATACGGGTCATTATCTGAAGCCGCTGCTGGAGGCGGTTGCGAAGGCGGCGGAGTAGCCATCATCAATCAAATCCATTCTGGCGGCATCGCGAGACTTGGCCCGCCCTATCGACGATAATCGACCGAACAGGAGAAGATCGCGATGGCTTTCTACACCGCCGCCGGGGGCAACGCCCTGCGAATGGACTTCGAGATTTATCGCGTGGGCAATCCTGCGACTGTCGTCACGCGGACCTCAGATGCGCTGATATTCGAGATCGATGGCTATCGCTACGCCTTCAGCGGCAGCGGCCTTACTTATGATGCAGCCGGGCACCCAACCGGAGGAGCGCTGAACGGCTTTCAGTACAGCAAAGACGGAGCGATCCTGTTCGAGAAGCCCGCCAATGCAAGCTGGTATCTGAACCCCGAAACTTTCGCGCGTCCTGAACTTCTGAACGATCCTTCACTTGTCTCCTCACTCGTCCCCGGTAACGATTATATCTACGGTGGCGATCAGGACGACTGGATCAGCGACGCCCGCGGCAACAACTTCCTGAGAGGGGGAGCCGGCAACGACACGATCGTCGCTGGCGAAGGTGCCGACCATATCTACGGCTTCTCGCCCGAGGGGGGCGCGGACGGAGCGGATTACGTAGAAGCCCGCGGCGGCGGCGATTACATTCAGGGAAACGCGGGAAACGATCGGCTATATGGTGGTGCAGGCTCGGACCGGCTCAATGGCGGTGCCGACAATGATGCACTGTTCGGCGACGCTGGCAATGACAGCATCAATGGCAATCGGGGCGACGATGCCGTTGCAGGCGGCGAAGGCAATGATCGCCTGCGCGGCGGCCAGGGCAGCGACTCCATCGATGGCGATGAAGGCGATGATGTCCTCTCCGGTGATCTGGGTGCCGATTTCATGACCGGTGGCCAAGGCCGCGACATGTTTCTTTTCGGCAAGGGACAGTCTCCCTTGGGCGACAGCACCGACCGGATATTCGATTTCGAACAGGGCTCCGACAAGCTCTCGTTCGATTTCATACCCACAGCCTTCCTTTCGCCCGTTCCCTTCGGAGGCCCTCTCCCTAACGGCGACTTTGTCGAGCTGGCGCAGGCTTTGGTCGACCAGAACCCGGGCGGGGGTGAGGTCGTCGTGATCCAGCTTTCCAACTATGTGAGGCTATACTGGTCTTCGCACGGCGACGGCCGGATCGACTCCGTTCTGTTCCTCGACGGGGTCTCGGGCGCCAGCATCGGGTTTGAAGACTTCGTCTGACACGATCTGGAGAGAAGCGGAGCTGTCGCGATCTGGTTTCCAGCCCAAGGACTACCTGCCGAAGCCATCGAAGCGCTGCTGCCGCTAGCGGATACGCTCCGGGCTACCTTCGCTCCGATGCAACCGCTGGACCAGAACGAAGCTGATGATCATTACAGATACCAGGCACCAAGCTTGCCGACGGACAGCATCGCCCAGCCGCTGCGCTGATGCGGGTAGCTCCAGGCATGGCGAAGGTGCCCAGATTCTCTGCGAACCAGATGAACAGCGCGACAAGGAAGAATCCCAGCAATCTCACCCGGAGCGTGACGGCGCATGTGCAACGAGGTGGCCCGGCGGATCGAGCTGGGGCTGATACGACAGGATTTCGCCGAACTGCGCATCCCGCTGCGGTTCAGCGAAGGTGTACCCAATATGGCGCCGCTGCCGAGCGTACGGATCACCGACCGGACCGTGATCATCCGCGCCGCGCGCGATGCGTCGGCCCAAGGGTCGCATGAGACTCCCGATATGGCGCAGGCCGCAGAGTTGGTCACGCGGCGCTGGAGCTGGCCGGGGCCTTCGGGCAAGCCGGTCTATAATTACCGCAGCGAGGAGCGGGATTTCCGGAACTCGGCGCGGCAGGGCCGTTGCCTGGTCCCCGTCGATGGCTTTTACGAATTCACCGCACCCGCCGATCCGCGTGCCAGGCGCAAGGACAAGTGGCTGTTCCGCTGGAAGGCGCGCGACTGGTTCGCCATCGCCGGCCTCTGGAAAAGCGACCCCGCGATTCCCGATCCAGCCAGCGAGGCCTTCACCCTGCTGACCTGCGAGCCCGGACCCGACATAGCCCCCTATCATGGCCGGCAGGTGGTGCTGCTCGACCGCGCGGACTGGGCGGGATGGCTCGACGGATCGGTTCCGGCGGATTCGCTGATGCGCCCCACACCCGGCGGCACACTGAGCGTCGAGCCGGCGGGCGACGCACGACTGCTGTAATGCCTGCCGATCTCCGCCGCCGATCGCGTCCGTTTCCGATCATTCTCCCGCCGTCGCGCTTGACCCCGTCGCCGAACAGCGGGCACCACCGGTTCACGACTAGGGGAACGACATGGCGATCATTACCGCACCAGCCGCCGGGCGCCTGCGCATGGATCTGTTCAACTTCGACCGGCTGACCGATTTCGATTCGGTCATCGTCACCCAGACGAGCAGCCTGCTGGCGATCGATGTGGACGGTTATCGCTATGCCTTCACCGGATCGGGCGTGCGCTACAATGGCTTTGGTGAGCCGATCAGCGGCGCGATCACGGGCTTTCGCTTCACCCAGGGATCGACCGTTCTGTTCGAAGCAAGCGGCTTCTCGGTCGACGCCTCGCTCTTCTATCTCCTCACCTACGCCCCCAATGATCCGCTGACGCTGCTGCTCGCCGGCAATGACGATTATCGGGGCGGCGCCCTCGCCGACGTCGTCCGCGATGTGTTCGGTCATAATGTCATCATGGGTGGCGGTGACAGCGACACGCTGACCGGCGGCAACGGCAACGACCATATCTATGGCCAGTCACCGAGCGGCGGGGCTGACGGCGGAGACCTGCTCAACGGCGGCGGCGGATCGGATTATCTGCAGGGCAATGCCGGGCGCGATACGATCGACGGCGGCGGTGGATCGGACCGGATCCAGGGCGGCGCCGACGACGACAGCATTCTGGGCGGCGCGGGGCATGACATCATCAACGGCAATCGCGGCAGCGATTTCGTCCAGGGTGGTACCGGCAACGACGCTTTGCGCGGTGGGCAGGATGACGACACGATCCAGGGCGGCGACGGCGACGATCTGATCATGGGCGATCGCGGTGTCGACCGGCTGGAAGGCGGCAGCGGCCGCGACGTCTTTCTGTTCGGGCCCGATAGCGCAACGATCGGCGTCGATCTCCAGGCGATCGACCGGATCGTCGATCTTTCGACCGTCGACGATGCACTGTCGCTCGGCTTTCGTCCCGAAGCGATCCTCGAGGGCAGCGTTTCGGCGACGCTCGCCGAGGCACAGGCGCTTGCCCAGTCGCTGTTCGATCAGCATGCCGGAAACCATGAGGTGGCGCTGATCCGGCTGAGCGGCGCCAATGACGCGATTCTGTTCTGGTCGCAGGACGGCGGCGCCCTCGTTAACGCCGCCGTCGCACTGGGCGCGCCCTTCGTAACCGGCTCGCTCGCCTTCGACGACTTCATCTGAGTCGAACGGGCGACATTGCCGCGATCAGACGATTTGGCTGTCCCGCGTCATCGGCTCGAACCGCCGCATCACCACCCGGATGTCCGGACCGCCGCGTCGCTCGATCCGGCCCTCGAACAGATCGGGGCGGATCGCCTCGGCCGTTACGTCGAGCCGGAAGACCGGCGCGTTTGTCCCAAACATCCGCTGATAGCCACTGCCCTGACCATGCCTGACG
>NZ_JAGMXV010000350.1 GCF_018006725.1 Rhizorhabdus sp. | reverse complement strand
CAATGAAGCCGCACAACGCTTTGCGATTGCGCCGAACTGGATCCGATCAGTCCAACGCATCGAGAGTGCTGGTGACGTGCACGCCAGATCGCCAAAAGGCGCAATGGGCCTGATGCAAATCATGCCAGCGACTTGGGCGGAACTTCGTGTGCGCTACAATCTCGGGAACGACCCCTACGACCCGCACGACAACATTCTGGCCGGTACGGCGTACTTGCGCGAACTGCTCGATCGGTATGGCTCGCCTGGCGTGTTTGCGGCGTACAATGCGGGACCATCTCGCTATGAAGAGCATCTTGCGGGCGGCTCTCTGCCAGACGAGACGCGAGCATACGTCGCAAAGCTTGCAAATCTGCTTGCCGTCGAACTGCCGCCGAGGTGGACGTCCGGCGGACAGTCATCAGCAGCTGCGACGCTATTCGTCACGCGATCCGATCTCATGAAGACGCGTGATCGGTTGTTGGCGCTCATGCCGTCTAGCGGTGTCACGACCGCGTTCTCGGCGCCCGATGTTTCGCCCATGGTCCCCCGGCCAATTGGCATGTTCGTCCCTCGATCGGATTCGGGAGTATCGCGATGACCAGGTGTGCGGGTTCGCAAGCTGATGGTGTATGGGCGATGCCTTCGGCCCGCGCTCTACTCGTCGCTTCGCTCCTCACCGAGCCACCCTTCGGGTGTCTCGGCCCTTCGGGTAACGATCGCTATCGCAAGCGCTCGGAAGCAGTGGGGGCTTCGCGAGTTGGCGGCCAGGTCGCGGTGGCTCTTTCGGGAACCGGCGACCCGGAGACCACGACGGCAGGACGGCGAGATAAAAGGGGCTCGCCGCTCGAACCGCAAGCCATTGACATGGCTTGGGTTCCGGCGTGCCGGTCGGTCGGGGCGCGTGCCGCGCCTTGGATTTTTAAGAATGAGATCAACTACATTTTCGGCACTCTACGCGTTTTGGCGTCCTTCGAGGCGCAGTCATGACCACGGGCGACAGCGATCTGCGTATCCGGCCCGGGCGCATCCGCAGTACCCGCGCGCCGAAGCCGAAAAGCTTCATCAATCAGGTGCTACGCGCGGCGAAGAAAACCGGACACACCTCGGGTCAGACCCCGGCCGGCAGGCGTTCCGCGGCCCATGGGCGTTCGACGTTTGGCCGCGGGCGCCTCGCCTTTAGCCGGGCGAGATTGTTCAGCCCGACGCGGCGCGTTGTGGTGAAGGCGCGCGTGGTTCGCCACAAAGGACGAGCCTTCCGCTCAGCGCCGCTGACGGCCCATCTCTCGTATCTGAAGCGCGATGGCGTGACCCGGAGTGGTGAGCGGGCCGAGATGTTTGATGCCCGCGGCGACGGCGCCGATAGCGCGGCGTTTGCCGAACGCTGCAAGGACGACCGTCACCATTTCAGGTTCATTGTCTCGCCGGAGGACGCCGGCGATATGACCGACCTGAAGGCCTTCACCCGCGACCTCGCCAAGCAGATGGAAGCCGACTTTGGCACGCGACTGGATTGGGTGGCTGTCGATCATTGGAATACCGACAATCCTCACGTCCATCTTCTCGTTCGGGGGGTCGACGAAGAGGGCGCTGATCTCGTGATCTCCCGCGACTACATCAGCCGGGGCCTGCGTTCACGCGCCGAGGAATTGGTCGCGATCGAACTGGGTCCAAAACCGGAGCACGAGATCCGCAATTCGCTGGAGAGGGAAGTCTCGGCGGAACGATGGACGCGGCTCGACCGGGAGGTCCGACTGGCGGCGGAAGAGACCGGGTATATCGATCTTCGACCCAAGAATCCCGGCAGCGCGGATCCTGAGATCCGCCGCCTGATGGTTGGCCGTCTTCAGCACCTCGAGAAGATGGGCCTTGCCGCATCCGCCGCACCAGGGGAGTGGATGGTCGGACTCGAGGCCGAGCGCAGCTTGCGCGACCTCGGCATGCGCGGCGACATCATCAAGACCATGCACCGCGCCTTTACCGAGCGCGGGGAAGCGCGCGGCGTCGCCGACTTCGTCATCGAGGGTGGACAGCCGACGTCTCAGCTTATGGGACGACTGGTCGAGCGTGGATTGCATGACGAACTGACTGGCGAGGCCTACGCCCTGATCGACGGGACCGACGGACGCGCGCACCACGTGCGCTTTCGAGGTATCGAGGCCTTCGAACATGCTCCGCCCGTTGGGGGAATCGTCGAAGTCCGACGCTTCGGTCAAGCCGGCGATCCACGGCCGACCGTGGTGCTCGCCATCCGCTCCGATCTCGATCTTGCCGAGCAGGTCACCGCAAAAGGCGCGACCTGGCTTGACCACAGGCTGGTCGAACGCGACTCCATGCCGCTTGCCATGGGCGGATTCGGCCGAGAGACGCGCCAAGCCATGGAAGCCCGTACCGAGCATCTGATCCGGGAGGGCCTAGCGCGGCGGCAGGGCCAACGCATCATCTTGCAGCGCAACCTCCTGAACACGTTGCGCCAGCTTGAACTGGACCAGGTGGCCGCAAAAGTCTCGGCCGACACCAGCCTCCCTTACGTGAAGTCCGAATCCGGGGAGCATGTGGCGGGGACATATCGCCAGCGTCTGACGCTCGCCTCGGGACGCTTCGCCATGATCGACAATGGGCTCGGCTTCCAACTCGTGCCCTGGTCGCGCGAACTCGAAAGGAGGCTCGGCCAACACGTCACCGGCGTCGTGAAGGACGGCGGTGGAATCGAATGGGGCTTTGGTCGCAAGCGCGACCTCGGTCTCTAACAATCGCACCAATCCAGCTGCGGAAGGGCGTTCGGGATGTCCGGAACCAAAATCCTTTGGGGGCAGGTGATCGTGGTCGGCCTGATCGTTTTGCTGGCCATCTGGGGAGCAACCGAGTGGACGGCCTGGCGGCTCGCCTGGCAACCGGAGCTTGGGCGGCCCTGGTTCGAACTGTTGGGCTTCAAGGTCTATTACCCGCCCGTCTTCTTCTGGTGGTGGTTCGTCTACGACGCCTATGCGCCACGGGTCTTTGTCGAAGGAGCCTTCATTGCGGCGTCGGGGACCTTCGTTTCGATCGCGGTGGCGATCGGCATGTCGGTTTGGCGGGCGCGCGAAGCCAAGAATGTCGCGACCTATGGGTCGGCGCGCTGGGCTGGTGCGGACGAGGTTCGAGCGGCGGGACTTCTCGGTCCGGATGGTGTGGTGCTCGGCAAGCTCGACCGCGACTACCTTCGCCACGACGGGCCGGAGCACGTGTTGTGTTTTGCACCCACCCGATCCGGCAAGGGTGTCGGTCTTGTCGTCCCCTCGCTCCTGGCTTGGCCCGGCTCGGCCATCGTTCACGACATCAAGGGCGAGAATTGGCAACTGACCGCGGGCTTCCGCTCGCGACACGGCCGCGTCCTGTTGTTCGATCCCACCAACCCAAAGTCCTCAGCCTACAATCCGCTGCTCGAGGTCCGGCGCGGGGAATGGGAGGTTCGCGACGTCCAGAACGTGGCCGACGTCCTGGTCGACCCCGAAGGCTCCCTCGACAAGCGGAACCACTGGGAGAAGACCAGTCATTCGCTCCTGGTCGGCGCCATACTCCACGTTCTCTATGCCGAGGCGGACAAGACCTTGGCCGGCGTCGCCGCCTTCCTGTCCGATCCGAAGCAGCCGATCGAGACCACGCTGAGGGCGATGATGACTACACCGCACCTTGGCGAGCAGGGCGCCCATCCCGTCGTCGCCTCGACCGCGCGCGAACTCCTCAACAAATCCGAAAACGAACGCTCCGGCGTCCTATCCACCGCGATGTCGTTCCTCGGGCTCTACCGCGATCCCGTCGTGGCCCAGGTGACCTGTCGCTGCGACTGGCGGATTGCCGATCTGATCGCAGATGGTCGCCCGACGACGCTTTACCTCGTGGTGCCGCCGTCGGATATTTCTCGGACCAAGCCGCTGATCCGTCTGGTGCTGAACCAGATCGGCCGGCGCCTGACCGAGGATCTACACGCCCGCGACCGTCGGCATCGAGTGCTAGTG
>NZ_JAGMXV010000349.1 GCF_018006725.1 Rhizorhabdus sp. | reverse complement strand
GGAAGCGCGCGAGGCCACCGCCTTTCTCCGCCAGCACATGCAGGATGATGGCGGGTTCGCAACCTATCGCCGAGACGTCTATGCAAGCTGGACCGAAGGCAAGGCGGTCAATCCAGCCTGGTATGATGCCCATGGCTGCGTCACCGCAGCAGCCGCGCACCTGCCCGACCTGGGACCTGCGCCACTGGACTATTTGCGGGCCATCCAGCAGCCCGATGGCGACTGGCAAAGCTATTGGTGGGAAAGCGACCGCTATGCCACCGCGCTGGCCGCCGAGGCCTTGGCATCGCAGGGCGGCCAGGGCGATACGGACCGGGTGCGGCATGCGGTCAAAGGGACATGTGCCTGGCTGGACCGTGAAGGGGGCGCCGAAAAGCTGGTCGAGCGCCCCTTCGAAGCCGCGTGGGCGCTGCGCACGCTGGCGTTGAGACCGCTCGATGAAGGCGACCAGCTCAGGCGGCTGGTCGACATGTTGCTGGCCACCCAAAATGAGGATGGCTCCTGGCGTGCCTCGGCCGCTCTCGCCATCCCCAACCGGCGGGGCGAGATCGTCCAGGCGATCGACACCCGTCGCTGCTTCACGACCGCGACGGTTCTGGACGCGCTTGGCCGCATCGAACAGTGGGTACGGGCAGTTCGCTGACAACAGCAGATGTCCTGCTTTCCCGCAGCGCCCGAAGCGCCCAGTCATGTCGAAAGGCCTGCTGCAGTTCGTCCGCACTAAAATCGAGGCCATGCTCCCGTGCGAGGGAGCACAGTACGCCTGGATTGTCTTGCTGCGCCGCAAGACGCGAGCGGATCACCCCGTCCTGGCGGGCGGCAGCGAGGAACAGCAAGGCGTTTTGCACGGTCATCGCTAGACAGTCGCAGCCGCTCGCGCCTTCGTCAAATCGCCGCAAGGCGGCCTGACTTGATCACGACATTCGAATTGGACACGTTTCTGTCGTCTCGTCGGGCATAAAGGGGAAAGCGGTGCGGCGGGCAAAGCCGGCTCTGCGCGGCCATTGAGCCGCGCCGCCCATCCCCGCTCGCCCCCCGTCAGCGCACCGTCTCTCCATTGTCGATCACCATATTCGTGCCGGTGATATGGCGCGATTCCTCCGACGCGAGGAACAGCACGAGGTTGGCGACATCGATCGGCTTGCCCATGCCGTGGTTGCGGGTCTGCTCCATACCGGCACTGTCGGCGTCGAGTTCGGCGACCGCCTGCGCGGTCATCGGGGTTTCGATGCCGCCCGGCGCGATCGAGTTGCAGCGGATCGCATAGCCCTGCTCCTGGCAGTGGATCGCGATCGAGCGGCTCATCGAGATGATGCCACCCTTGGCGCCGGCATAGGCCGGGATCTGGCTGAGGCCGATCATGCCGCCGATCGAGGCCATGTTGATGATCGATCCGCCGCCGCCCTTGGTCATGTGCGGGATCGCAGCCTTGCAGCCGAGGAAGGTGCCGTCGAGCATCACGTCGACCTGGATCTTGTAGTCCGCAAAGCTCAGTCCCTCGATCGTGCCGAAGCGAACGAGGCCGGCATTGTTGACGAGGACGTCGAGCTTGCCGAAGCGGGCGATGGTCTCGGCGATCACCTCGTCCCAGCGCGCCTCGTTGCGGACGTCCTGGTTCAGATAGACCGCACCGGGGATTTCGGCGGCGATGCGCGCGCCGAGTTCGTCCTGCACGTCGGTGATGACCACTTTCGCGCCTTCGCGCGCGAGCAGCCGCGCATCCTCGGCACCCAGCCCCGACGCGCCGCCGGTGATGATCGCGACCTTGCCCTCTACCCTGCCCATCGTCCCGTCTCTCCTCGCATCCGGCTCAGCGCCGGCCTTCCAGATAATCGTTGATCACTTCGTGAAAGCGGCGGACCCGCGTTTCCTGTCCGGCCAGATAACAATCCCCGAATGCCATCGATCGCAAGCCCTTCTGCTGGGTCACGGCCAGCGACAGGTCCTGGGCAAGGAAATCGCCCTGCGCGATCGTCGTCTGATAGCGTTCGAACTCGCCGCTGCTATGCTCGGCCTCGCGAAAGGGGCGCATGCCGTAGAGGGTCGGGATCTCGCTCATCCCGCGCACCGGCGGCGCCAGATACCAATAGTCGAAGGTCGACCAGTTGGGGTCCTCGGCATCGGGTTCGGTGCGGAAGACGTGGAGCCCTTCGGGCGTCGCCGTCAGCGTCAGGTTGGGGAAACAGGTATGGTGCATCTGATCGGTGAGTTCGTCATCGGTCAGACGCTCGAAATGATCATAGCCACGCGCTGGCCCCAGCGCCCTACGCGCTCGCTGGAGCGCCAGCCGCCCTTCCTGCGCCCGCCCCTCATAGTCCGCCGGGTCGATGTCCCATTCGCGCAGGACCGAAGCCCAGAGCGGCTTGACCTGCTGCGCATCCGGGTAGCGCGATGAAGGCTGCAGTTTCTCGATCATCCGGTTGTGGCCGTTGGGATACATCTCGAACAGCGTCGTCGAATAATGATCGTCGATCATCGGCTCGAACTGCGGATGGACCGAGGGGATATGATAGGCCTCGTTGAAATTGTCAGAGGCGAACTTCCAGTTGGTGTTTACCCGCAGCGTCTGCCACACGACCCGCGTGTAAGTCTCCAGGTCGCGGTTGGCGAACAGCGTCGGGATCGGGTCGAGATAGTCGAGCAGAGCCGGTGCGTCCGGGTCGAAGCTCCAGAAGATGAAGCCGCCCCAGGTCTCGCAGCGCAGTTCCTTGAGCGTCAGCTTGCCGCACGGATTGCCCTGCGGGAAATCCTCCGGGTCCTGGACCTGCGCGAGCACCCCGTCGAGGCCCCATTTCCAGCCATGATAGGGACAGGTGAGGGCCCCGCTGACCGATCCCTCCGATACCGACAGCAGCCGGTTGCCGCGATGCATGCAGACATTGAACAAGGCACGGATAGCCCCGTCCTTCTGGCGGACCATGACGACGCTCTCATGACGGAAATCATGGACGATGAAGTCGCCCGGCTCCTCCAGCTGCGACACGCGCCCGCCCAGATGCCAGACCCGCTTCCACATATGCTCCCATTCGCGGTCGGCGAAGTCCTTGGACCAATAGCGGTCCCCGCCGATCGGATCCCCGCGCGCGGAGGGAGGACGTGCATCGGGGTGGACCGGATAACCGGTCCGGTCTTCGGCGAGAGTGGCCATGGCGGTATCCTGGAAAAAGGGTTCAGCGGGACGCGTGGATCTCGGCGAGCGAACCTGGCAGCGGCATCATCGAGAACATCGAATAGCGGCGGCACTTCCAGCCCGCCGAGGTCTCGACCGCGTCGAAACGATATTGCACCTGCACCTCGACGCTGTTGCCGTCCTTCGCGCGGCCGAGGCCGATCACATAGGCGCTCATCGACGCGGTCGCGCCGTCATAGGCATTGGGACGGAAATTGGTGATGTAATGCGCGTGGTGGCTCATGTCGGCGAATACGCGATCGAAAAAGGCCTTCATCTCGCCTCGGCCATTCATCACCGGCAGGCCGATCGCCGAGAAATCGAGCACGGCATCCTCGGTGAACAAGTCAAGCAGGGCATCGACATCGTCGAGGCGATCGACCGCATAGCAATAGGCGGTCATCAGGTCCTGAAGCGCGATGCGCACCTCCATCGGCATGCCGGTCATGCGATACATCCTTTGCTGTTCGAAAAAGCGGGGCCGACCACGAGGAGATGTGCAGCCGGCCCCTCCGCCGTCACCAGCGGACCTTGAAATCCAGACCATATTCGCGCGGGTTGCCGAGCGAGGCGAGCGTACCGATCCCGACCAGATTGAGCTTCTGGCCGTAATATTTCTCGTTGAAGAGGTTGCGGCTCCACGCGCCGATCGACCAGCGTTCGCCATCGGGCGACCAGGACAGCGACGCGTTCGCCAGGTCGATCGACTCGACGAGCTCGGTCGGACGGCCGGTGAAGGCGGTGAACTTGCTGCTGGTGTAGCTGTAATTGCCGGTCGCGGTGACGGTCCCCCCACCCAGTGGCTGCTGGATGG
>NZ_JAGMXV010000107.1 GCF_018006725.1 Rhizorhabdus sp. | reverse complement strand
CGCCTCGATCGTGACGTTCGAGGTGTTGGCGACGGACCAGCGCACCGACAAGACCGTCGATGAGGAAGGCAAGACCGTCGTCGCCAACACCTCGAACGTCACGATCGAGGCGACCCCGAAAATCGCCGAGAAGATCGCCGTCGCCCAGACGATCGGACAGCTGTCGCTCGCATTGCGCTCGATCGCGGACAACCGCGCGGAGCTGGAGGAACGCATCGCCAGCGGCAGCGTAAAGCTGCCCGCCGACGCCGACCCGAAGACCGAGCGGCAGATGCTGCTCGAACTCACCTCGCGTCCCATCGACGACAATCCCAGCTACACGGTGGGCGCCGACGTCTCGCGCTTCCAGCGGTCCAGCGTACCACCACGCCCCTCTGGCGGGGCACAGGTAACCCCCGTCGCGTCGGCGCCCTCGCAATCCGGCGTACGCGTGGCGCGCGGCAATGCGGTCACGCTCAGCACGGCGAGCGCCAAGTGATGCGCCGCGCCATCCAAACCCTGCTTCTGGCAACGGTCGCACTGGCGCCGGTTACTGCAGAGGCCGCTACGGTGCGCAGCGCCGCAACCGTCCGCACCACGGCCATCAGCCGCCCGAGCGAAACGCTCACACTGTCGATCGGCTCCGGCGAGATGATCTCGCTGCCGGCCGCGATGACCGACCTGTTCGTTGCTGACGACAAGATCGCCGACGTGCAGGTCCGCTCCTCGACACAACTCTATCTGTTCGGCAAGGGGCCGGGCGAGACTGCGGTCTACGCGACGGACCGGGCGGGCAGGGTCATCTGGTCCTCCATCGTCCGTGTCGGCGCCAATATCAGCAGCGTCGATGCGATGCTGAAGCTCGCCATGCCCGAAGCCGCGATCACCGCAACGACGATGAACGGCATCGTGCTGCTGACGGGTGCCGTCGACAGTCCCGCAACGGTCGCCGAAGCACAGAAGCTGGTTGAACAATTCGTCGGCAAGGACACCCAGGTGGTCAACCGCCTGAAGTCCGCCGTGCCGCTGCAGGTCAATCTGCAGGTCAAGATCGCCGAGGTGAGCCGCGAGTTCGCCAAGTCGATCGGGGTAAACCTGCTCAACCGCGACACGACCGGTGGCTTCCTGTTCGGTATCGCCCAGGGCCGCAGCTTCGGCAGCATCACGAACACGGACATCAGCGGCCTGCCTCGCATCGACGCATCCTCGCAGTTCGGTTTCCCCACTGGCACGCTGTCGCTGCCCTTTAATCCGGCCACCGGTCAGTTCGTCGTCTCGCCGGGGACGACCTATAATCTCAGCTCGCTCGGCAAGGGCGCCGGATCGGGTACCTCGCTCGGCCTTGCTGGCAAGTTTCTCGGCATGGATATCGCGGCGGCACTGGATCTGGCTGAGGCCGACGGCCTCGTCTCTACCCTTGCCCAGCCCAACCTCACCGCAATTTCGGGCGAGACGGCGAGTTTCCTCGCCGGGGGCGAAATTCCGATCCCGCTGTCGCAGGGGCTCGGCGCAGTCTCGGTCGAGTTCAAGCAATATGGCGTGAGCCTGTCCTTCACGCCGACCGTGCTGGCCGATGGGCGCATCTCGCTGCGGGTCCGCCCCGAAGTGTCGCAGCTGACCGACGCCGGATCGGTGCGCCTGGCCGGATTCACCATCCCCGGCATCACGACGCGTCGTGCCGAAACGACGGTTGAGCTCGGCTCCGGCCAGGCCTTCATGATCGGCGGCCTGATGTCGAACGGCCAGAACAGCAGCGTCGACAAGGCGCCTGTACTGGGCGACCTTCCGATCCTCGGCGCGCTGTTCCGCTCGAACGCCTTCAAGCGCAACGAAACCGAGTTGATGATCGTCGTCACCCCCTATCTCGTGAAACCGGTATCGCCGCAGCAGATCGCGCTTCCCACGACGGGGATGAAGGCTGCGACCGACGCCGAACGCTACATCGCCGGGCAGACGTTCATGGGCAGTTCCGGCGCCCGCGACCCCGCGCCCCGACCGGTGCAGCCGCGCACCGTTCCCGCAACCGAGCCGCCCTCGACGGCGCGGCAGCAAGCCGTGCCCGACGCCGGCTTCTCGACCAACTGACCGCCATGCGGGAGAACCAGATGCGCGCGCCTACCCTCCTCATAGCAGCCGGCCTCGCGGTCGTGCTTGCGGCGCCTGCTGCCGGACGCTCGAACAGAGGCGTCGAGTCGGTCCATCAGCCGGTCGTTCAGCGCAGCGACTTCACCCTCGACGTGCCTGCCGGCGACCTTGCCCCCGCCGATCGCGCGCGCGTGTGGCAATGGTTCGACGCGCTCGGCCTCGCCTATGGCGACCGCGTGAGCGTGGACGGGGGCACGGTCGCCGGTCCGGTCAATGCAGCAATCGCGCCGCTCGTCGCACGCTACGGGCTGCTCCTGAGCGACGGTGCCCCCGTGACCGCTGGCGCCCTGCCCCCCGGCCATGTGCGGATCGTCGTCAGCCGGTCGGTTGCGTCGGTGCCGGGCTGCCCCGATTTCAGTGCCGCGTCGCAGCCCAATTTCACCGGCAGTGCCTCGAGCAATTTCGGTTGCGGGATCAATTCCACCATTGCCGCGATGGTCGCCGATCCGGAGGATCTGTTGCGCGGGCAGAGCGGGCGTGGCGACACGGCCGATACTGCGACCAAGGCGATCAAGGTATGGCGCGATGCGGTGCCGACCTCGCAGAATGGCCTCAAGATCGAGTCGACCAAGGGAGGCGGGCAATGAACGCGCCTTTCAACGCCAAGCAGCAGCAGACCCGCAATCCGTTCGCGGCCTTCGTCACCGACGACCTCAGCGCCGAACTGCTGAAGCCGCTGGTCTTCGAACTCGGATGGCCGCCGGAGTCGGTCAACAAGGGTGGCCTGCGCGCGGCGATCCAGTCGCTGTCGGTCACGGCCAGCCCAACGATATTGCTCGTCGACCTCAGCGAGTCGATCGATCCGCTCAACGACGTCAACGCGCTGGCCGAAGTGTGCGAACCCGGAACGATCGTGATTTCCGCAGGCACGGTCAACGATGTGCGGCTCTATCGCGAACTGCTCAACAGCGGCATCCAGGACTATCTGCTCAAGCCCTTTACTGCGGACCAGATTCGCGACGCGCTTGCCCAGGCGCAGATGATCCTGATGGGTCCGCGCCATGGCATGGCGGAGGACGCCAAGATTCATACGATGACGGCCGTCATCGGCGCACGCGGCGGGGTCGGTGCGTCAACGGTCGCCGCCTCGCTCGCCTGGCTGATGGGGGAAACCGCAGAGATCAGCACCGCCTTGCTAGACCTCGACGTCCATTTCGGCACGGGCGCGCTGGCGCTCGATCTGGAGCCTGGTCGCGGGCTGACCGATGCGATCGACAATCCTGCGCGCATCGACGGGCTGTTTCTCGAACGTGCGCTGGTCAAGGCCAATGACAAGCTGTCGGTGCTGTCCGCCGAGGCACCGATCAACAACCCGATCATCACCGACGGCGGCGCCTATTTCCAGCTGCAGGAAGAAATGAAGGGCGCCTTTGAGTGCACCATCGTCGACATTCCGCGCATGATGATGGTGCAGCATCCCCATCTGTTCCACGAGGTCCAGTCGGTGGTGCTGGTCGTCGACCTGACTCTCGCCGCGACGCGCGATACGATCCGCATCCTCGCCTGGCTCAAGAACAACGCACCGCAGGCAGGCGTGCTCGTCGTCGCCAACAAGGTCCATCCGAGCCTGACCGAGATCGGCCGCAAGGATTTCGAAAATTCGATCGAGCGCGAGATCGACTTCCTCCTGCCCTATGACCACAAGCAGGCAGTCAACGCCGCCAAGCTCGGCAAGCCGATCGCCGAGGCGGGCAAGGCTTCCAAGCTCGGTCAGGCCTATCAGCAGATGGCCGACAAGCTGATCGCGCTGTCGAACGATGATCCCGATGCGGAAGGACGCTCGGCCAAGTCCTCACTCCTCGACGAGTTCATGGCGATCTTTCAGTCCAAGTCGAAGATCGCACGGAAATGACGTGCCGGGGATGAACGTCATATGCTGACGATCCTCTTCCTGATGGTCATGGCGGTCGTCATGACCGTCTTCTTCTATGTGCTGGCCCGACCGCCGGCGCAGCGCGCGCTCGTGCGGCGCCTGTCGACCGTGCGCGGCCGCTACAATGTGTCGGGCGAGCCGCCGGTCAACGAGCAGGTTCGCAAGCTGCTCGCCAGCCGCGCTACGGTGCAGCAACGCCCCAAGACACTGCTCAACCGCTTCCTCCCCGACCCCGCCGAGATCATCCGCAAGATGGAGGCGGCCGGCAAGAAGTGGACGCTTCGCCAATATTTCATCGGTTCGGGCATCGCCTTCTCCGTGCCGCTGTTCGGACTGACCATCGTCGGCCTGCCGGTGTGGATGGCGTCGATCGTCGCGCTCGCGGCGGGTCTGGGCCTGCCGCCGATGCTGCTCGACATGCTGGCCAAGCGTCGTCTGGCCCAGTTCACACAGCGTTTTCCCGACGCCATCGACCTGCTCGTCCGGGGGTTGCGCGCGGGCCTGCCTGTGGCGGAGACGATGGCGGCGGTGGCGTCCGAGATCGAGGGGCCCGTGGGCAGCGAGTTCCAGGCGGTCAGCGACCGGATGAAGATCGGCCGCACGCTCGAGGCCGCGCTTCAGGAAACCGCCGACCGGCTCGGTACACCCGAGTTCCAGTTCTTCGTCATCACCCTGGCCATTCAGCGCGAAACCGGCGGCAATCTGGCCGAGACGCTGTCGAACCTGTCCGAAGTTCTGCGCAAGCGCATGCAGATGAAGCTGAAGATCGCCGCCATGTCTTCGGAATCCAAAGCGTCGGCCTATATCATCGGCGTCCTGCCCTTCATCGTGTTCGGCCTGATCAGCTTCATCAGCCCGACCTATATGGGCAGCTTCTTCACCGATCAGCGCCTGGTGATCGCGGGCATTGCCGGCCTCATCTGGATGAGCATCGGCGCGTTCATCATGCGCCAGATGATCAATTTCGAGATCTGAGCGCGCGATGGAGCATAGCGTCAGCCCCCATTTCTTCAGCACCCTCCTCTCGATCGGCATCGCGCTCGCGACCGCTGTGGTGATGCTCGTCGTCGGGCACCATCTCGTCCGCTCCTTTGCGCGCGACCCAATGGCGCGTCGCGTCCGGGCGCTCAACGACCGGCGCGAGCAACTCAAGGCCGGCGTCGCCGCCTCCAAGACGCGCCGCCGCGCCAAGATGGAGAAGAAGAGCAGCGTTTCGGTTGATCGGATGCGCGCAATTCTGGGCAGCATGAAGATGCTGCAGGATTCGCAGCTCAAGACGGCGACGCTGAATCTCGCACGCGCCGGCATCCGATCGAAGGATTCGGCGATCACCGTGATATTCTTCCGGCTGGTCGCACCGATCCTGATCGGCGGCACCGCTGCGGTCGGAGTCTATCTGCTCAACTGGTTTCCGGAAGCGAGCGCCCTCAAGCGCTACCTGATCGTCGCCGGATCGCTGATCGCGAGCTACAAGGCGCCCGACATCTATGTGAAGAACCTGATTTCGAAGCGGCAGACGGCGATCCGCAAGGCGTTGCCCGATGCGCTCGATCTGCTCGTCATATGCGCCGAGGCCGGTCTGTCGGTCGACCTGGCCTTCAACCGCGTCGCGCGCGAACTGTCCAAGGCCTATCCGGAACTGGGCGACGAATTCGCCCTCACCGCGATCGAACTCGGCTTCCTGACCGACCGGCGTCAGGCGTTCGAGAACCTCGCCAACCGGGTCAATCTGGATTCGATCAAGGGTGTCGTCACGACGATGATCCAGACCGAGAAATACGGCACCCCCCTCGCCGCCGCGCTGCGCATCCTGTCGGCCGAGTTCCGCCACGACCGGATGATGCGCGCCGAGGAGAAGGCCGCGCGCCTGCCGGCGATCATGACGGTGCCGTTGATCGTCTTCATCCTGCCCGTGCTGTTCGTCGTCATTCTGGGGCCGGCAGCCTGCTCGATCAGCGACAATGTGATGAAGTAGGAAATTGCCGCTTCGCGCCGTGCGCGGAACGGATGCGGTATCCGGCGGTTCTAGCCCTCACTGAGAGGAGGGCAGTCGATGCCGGCATTCACGACCAACCAATGGATAATCATAGCACTGATCTTCCTGCTGGGCTGGCTGCTCGGCCTGCTGACCCTGTCGGGCAGCCGCAAATGGAAGAAGGCCTTCCAGAACGAGCGCGCGGCGCGAGTTACCGCCGATGGCGAGGTCGTCCGGCTGTCCAGCGAAGTCGAGCGGCTGGCCGCAGAGCGCGACCAGCGACTGGCGGTCGAAAAAGAACGCGACTCGCTGCTGGCCCGTAGCGCTGCTGCGAACGAACGGATTGCCGAACTGGAGAAGCACAGCCCTGCGATCGGCAACCGGACCGCAGGCACCATCGCTGCGGCCGCTTCGGGCAAGCGGGACGACCTCGCCCGCATCTACGGCGTGGGGCGCAATGGCGAGATGCGGCTCAACGAACTGGGACTCCACCGCTATGTGGACGTCGTCGAGATGTCACCCAACGACGAAGCATCGCTGGAAGGCTGGCTCGGCCTGACACCGGGAACGATTGCCAAAGAGCGCTGGCGCGAGCAGGCCGATATGCTGCGCCATGGCGAATTCGATGAACATGCCCGCCGCTTCGCCTGAAGCCGCGTCCGATCATCGCATCAGCGCGGGGCGCCTGCCATAGGTGCCCCAGCGCCACAGCCATTCGAGCGGGCCATAGGTGAAGGCCAAAAACCAGAACCACGCGAACATCGCCTCGACGATCAGGATAGCAACCGCGACCATCCAGAGCTCCGGCCAGGTCAGACCATTCCAATAGCCGAACCCGAAGCCTGCAAAAATGCAGGCGCCGGCAAGGCTTTGACCGAGGTACAGGGTCAGCGGCATGCGGCCCATTCGCTCCAGTATTTTCGTGGCTCCGGGCAGTTTCCCGAGCCGCCAGATCGACTGCAACAGCGACATGTGGCCTGCGGTCATCAGCAGCCGTGCGGGCTGATCGACGAAAGCCGACAAGGTCGTCGGCGCACTTCCATCGGGCCAGATCAGCAGCAGTTGCAGCACGCGCAACGCCAGCCCGCCGCCGTAGCAGATCGCCACGATCCGCAAGAGGGGCAAGGCCCGGCCTTCACCGCGAAACCAGTCGAGCTTGAGCAGCGCCATGCCGAGCAGCACGAACATCAGCGCATCGCCGACCCAGATATAGAGAAAGCCGCTCTTCAGCCAGATCCAGCTGACGAGCGTCATATAGGCGAGACTGTCGCCATAGCTGCCGAGCCGGGCAGACTCTTCCCGCGCCAACATCGATGCCGAATAAACCATGTCCGCGGATCTGATGCCGGGCGCCTCCAGAGCAGCCCAGATCGACAGGAGAAGCATGACGACGCCAGCGAGCCCGAGCAGCCGGGCCGGCTGCATATGCCGGAAACACAGGGCTATCGCGCCGGCCAGTGCATAGGTGACCAATATGTCACCCGGCCAGAGCAGCAGCGTGGCGTCGACGACGCCGAACAGCAGCAGCAGCGAAAGCCGGCGCAGCATGGCGGGCAGCCGATCCTCCTCGCCGCCGCCGTGGAGGAACAGCAGCAGGCCGACCCCGAACAGGATCGAGAACAGCCCGCGCATCGTGCCCGTCAGGATGAGATGGCTGAACGCCCAGATCTGCCAGTCGGGATTGGCCAGCGACGGGGCGGCGAGCGGCCGGTTCATCGCGATCGGCCCGCCCATGTCGATGATGTTGACGAACAAAATACCGCACAGCGCGAAGCCGCGCAGCGCATCGAGCAGGCCTAGCCGGCTTGATGCGGCGACGGGTCGGAGGGGGAGCATGTCCCGTTGGTAGCGCCTCCCGAAAGAGGCGTCACCTTAACACAGCCCAAGGAGCAACAGGCGGGAGGACCGAACGACCGGCCCTCCCCCGCCCGATTACTTCCGCGCCTTGAGTGCAGCCTGGGCTGCGGCAAGACGCGCGATCGGCACGCGATAAGGCGAGGCCGAGACATAATCGAGACCGGTCTGCTCGCAGAAGGCGATCGAGGCGGGATCGCCGCCATGCTCGCCGCAGATGCCGAGCTTGATGTCGCCGCGCGTCTTGCGTCCGCGCTCCGCCGCCAGCTCGATCAGCTCGCCGACGCCTTCGACGTCGAGGCTGACGAAGGGATCCTTCGGATAAATGCCCTTGTCGACATAAGCCGTCAGGAAGCGGCTCGCATCGTCGCGGCTGACGCCAAGGGTCGTCTGCGTCAGGTCGTTGGTGCCGAAGGAGAAGAACTCGCCGACCTCGGCGATCTCGCCCGCCTTGAGCGCGGCCCGAGGCAGCTCGATCATCGTCCCGACCAGATAGTCGATCGTGCGGCCCTTCTCGGCGAACACGGCCTGCGCAGCCTTGTCGATCACGATCTTCATCAGCTCGAGCTCGCGACGGGTCGCGACGAGCGGGACCATCACTTCGGGGATGGGCGCCGCGCCCGACTTCTCGGCGACGTCGCAGGCTGCCTCGAAGATGGCGCGCGCCTGCATCTCGTAGATTTCGGGATAGGTCACGCCCAGACGGCAACCGCGATGGCCGAGCATCGGGTTAAACTCGTGCAGTTCGGTCGCACGACGCTTGAGCGCCTCGACACCGATGCCGGTCGCGGCGGCGACTTCGGCGAAATCCTCTTCCTCATGCGGGAGAAATTCGTGGAGCGGCGGATCGAGCAGGCGGATCGTAACCGGCAGGCCCGCCATGATCTCGAAGATCTCGGTGAAGTCCTTGCGCTGCTCGGGCAGCAGCTTGTCGAGCGCGACGCGGCGACCCTTCTCGTCCTCGGCCAGGATCATCTGACGCACTGCGGTGATGCGGCCCGCGTCGAAGAACATATGCTCGGTCCGGCACAGGCCGATTCCCTCGGCACCGAAGATGCGCGCGGTCTTGCAGTCGAGCGGCGTTTCCGCGTTGGTGCGGACCTTAAGGCGGCGAACCTCGTCAGCCCAGCCCATCAGCGTGCCGAAGTCGCCCGCCAGTTCGGGCTGCACCGTCGGCACCGCGCCCAGCATCACCTCACCGGTGGCGCCGTCGATGGTGATGATGTCGCCTTCGCGTACCTCGCGGCCCGACACGCGGAACAGCTTGGCCTTGGCGTCGATCGCCAGCGTGCCGACGCCCGACACGCAGGGGCGGCCCATGCCGCGGGCGACGACCGCCGCGTGGCTGGTCATGCCGCCGCGCGCCGTCAGGATGCCCTTGGCGGCGTGCATGCCGTGAATGTCCTCGGGGCTGGTCTCGACCCGGACGAGGATGACGGCATCGCCCAGTTCGGCGCGCTTCTCGGCGGTCTCGGCGTCGAACACGACGAGGCCCGATGCCGCACCCGGCGAGGCCGGCAGGCCCTTGGCGATCACGTCACGCGGCGCCTTTGGATCGAGCGTCGGGTGAAGCAGCTGGTCGAGCGCCGACGGGTCGACGCGGGCGACGGCCTCCTCGCGGGTGATCAGGCCCTCATTGGCCATGTCGACCGCGATCTTGAGCGCGGCCTTGGCGGTGCGCTTGCCCGAGCGGGTCTGCAGCATCCACAGCTTGCCCTGCTGCACGGTGAACTCGATGTCCTGCATGTCCCGATAATGGGTTTCGAGCAGGTCGAACACCTTGGCGAGTTCGCCATAGACCGTGGGCAGCGCCTCTTCCATCGAGGCGGGCTTGGCGCCCGCCGTCTCGCGCGCGACCTTGGTCAGATATTGCGGGGTGCGGATGCCGGCGACGACGTCCTCGCCCTGCGCGTTGATCAGGAATTCGCCATAATAAGCGCGGTCGCCCTTCGACGGATCGCGGGTGAAGGCAACGCCGGTGGCCGAAGTGTCGCCCATATTGCCGAACACCATCGCCTGGACGTTGACCGCCGTGCCCCAGTCGCCGGGAATGTCGTTGAGACGGCGATAGACCTTCGCGCGCTCCGACTGCCACGACTTGAAGACCGCGCCGACCGCGCCCCAAAGCTGCTCATGCACGTCCTGCGGGAAAGGCTTGCCCCACAGTTCGACGACGATGTCCTTGTACTTGGCGACCAGCGCCTGCCAGTCGTCGGCGGTCAGCTCCGTATCGAGCGAATAGCCCTTGTCTTCCTTGGCGATCTCGAGCGCTTCCTCGAACGCGCCATGGTCGAGCTCGAGGACCACGTCCGAATACATCTGGATGAAGCGGCGATAGCTGTCCCAGGCGAAGCGCGCATCCTGCGACACGGTCGCGAGGCCGACGACGGTCTCGTCGTTGAGGCCCAGGTTGAGGACGGTGTCCATCATGCCCGGCATCGAGACGCGCGCGCCCGAGCGGATCGAGACCAGCAGCGGATCGGCGGCAACGCCGAACTTCTTGTTCGTGATCGCTTCGATATGGGCGATGCCGTTGGCGACCTCGGCCTTCAGGCTGTCGGGAAAGCGCTCCCCCTCTTCATAGAAGCGACGACACATTTCGGTGGAGATGGTGAAGCCGGGGGGCACCGGCAGGCCGATCGAGGCCATTTCGGCAAGGTTCGCTCCCTTGCCGCCCAGCAGGTTCTTGTCGCCCTTCCCCCCGTCGGAAACGCCACCACCGAAACGATACACGTACTGCGTGGTCATATAGTCGTCACTTTCCCTATCACGACCCACCTCCTTATACGGGAGGCGCGGCAATCGACTCAGGCTTCGATTTTCGAAAAGTCCGCGACGTTGTGCACCGCAACACGGATTTTTTCAAGCAAGGCCAGACGAGTGTTTCTTTTGGCCTCGATAGGATCGTTGACGATCACCGCCTCGAAAAAGGCATCGATCGGCCCGCGCAGCGACGCCAGCGCCGACATGGCGGCACCAAAATCCTCGGCTTCGACCGCAGCAGCGGCGCGCGGTTCGGCGGCTTCGAGCGCGTCGATCAGCGCCTGTTCGGCCGGCTCCGGCGCGTAGTCGGGGGTCGCGGTCGCGCCCGCCGGGACGCCGCCTTCCTTCTTGAGGATGTTCGCTGCACGCTTGTAGCCGGCGAGCAGGTTCACCCCGTCCTCGGTCGCGACGAACGCCTGCAACGCCTCGACCCGCGCGAGCAGACGGACGAGGTCGTCCTCGCCACCCAGCGCGAACACGGCGTCGATCAGGTCGTGACGGACCCCCGCCTCGCGCTGCTGGACTTTGAGGCGGTCGGCGAAGAAGTCGAGAAGTTCGGCAGTGTCGAGCGCCGATCCGCCCAGGCCGACCTTGGCCTGTTCGATGATCGCGCCCAATGAGGCGCGGGTTCCGTTAGCGAGGATCGTCTGGATGATCTGGAGAACGGCGCGGCGGAGCGCGAACGGGTCCTTCGATCCGGTCGGCTTGATGCCGCGAGCAAAGAAGGCGACCAAAGTGTCGATTCGGTCGGCCAGCGCGACGCAGGCGGGAATGCAGCCCTCGACCGCCGCGACATATTGTTGACGCAGCGCACTGACCGTGCCCGGCTTCTCACCGCCCCGCTCTGCATAATAGGCGCCCATGATGCCCTGCAGTTCGGGAAACTCGCCGACCATGGCGGTCGCGAGATCGGCCTTCGCGAGCAGGCCCGCGCGGCGCGCCGTCTCCGGATCGCGCTCGGGAAAATAGGTCGTGGCGATCCAGCCGGCGAGCGACGAGATCCGATCGGCCTTCTCGCGCAGCGTCCCCATACCCTCGTAAAAGAGCATGGCTTCGAGCTTCGGCAGATAGGCCTCAAGCGGAACCTTCAGATCCTGCTCCCAGAAGAACTTCGCATCCGACAGCCGCGCGGCCAGGACCTTGCCATTGCCGGCAACGATGCCCTCACCGCCATCCTTCGCGCTGATGTTCGCGGTGCAGATGAAGGCCGGGGCGAGCTGCCCCTCGGCGTCGTTCAGGACGAAATATTTCTGGTTGGTGCGCAGCGTCAGCTGGATCACCTCGCGCGGCACCTCCAGGAAGGCCGGGTCGAAATGGCCGAGCAGCGGCACCGGCCATTCGGTCAACCCTGCGTTCTCGGCGACCAGCCCCTCGTCCTCGACGACGACCAGCCCGGCGGCGGCGGCCAGTTCGGCGGCGCGGGTGCGGATGATCTCGCGGCGCTCGGCCGGGTCGACGATGACGTGGCAGGCGCGCAGCTTCTCGACATAGTCGGCGGCGCTGCCGATCGTGATCTGCCCCGGATGGTGGAAGCGATGGCCGACCGTGGCGGCACCGCTGACGATGCCGTCGATCTCGATCGGGACGATCGCCTCGCCCAGCAGCGCGACGATGCCCTGGAGCGGGCGGACCCAGCGCAGCGAGGAAGTCGAGGAAGAGGCCGTGCCCCAGCGCATCGACTTCGGCCAGGGGAAGCCGCGGACGATCGCGGGGATGGCCTGCGACAGCAGCTCGACCGTCGAGCGGCCGGGCTTCTCGATCACTGCGAACAACACGCCGTCCCGCTCGACCAGCTGCTCGCGGGTGAGGCCGGTCTTGCGCAGGAAGCCTTCGAGCGCCTGCGGCGGCGCCGAGGCCTTGGGTCCCTTGATCTCTTCGGACGAGGCCGCCGTCTGCACCGGCAGGCCGTGTGCGATCAGCGCGAGGCGACGCGGCGTCACATAACTGGTGATCTTCTCGGCAACGATGCCGGCCTTGGCCAGTTCGTCGGCCAGCATGCGGGCGAGATCGGCCGAAGCCTTCTCCTGCATCCGCGCCGGAATTTCCTCGGACAGGAGTTCGAGCAGGAAATCGGTCATCACAGTTCCTCCCCGGCCACGGGGAGGGGGACCGCGAAGCGGTGGAGGGGGGGCGTCAGACCACTCGCCGCCAGCCTGGGCGCCTTCACCCTATCCGCAGCTGATAGTCTCAGCATCTGATATCCATTCTCTTCAAGAACCATCGAGCAAGGGGCGGGCGTGGCCCCCCCTCCACCGGCTGCGCCGGTCCCCCTCCCCGTGCCGGGGAGGAACATGCTCGCATTTACGCTGCTATAGGGAGACCGCGAAGCGGTGGAGGGGAGGATCATTCCGACCACCCGTTGTGCTTCATCCAGGCGGCGCAGGCGCCCTTCGCCAGGTCGCGGACGCGGCCGATATAGGCTTGGCGCTCGGCGACCGAGATCACCCCGCGCGCCTGCAGCGTGTTGAAGATGTGGCTGGCCTTGATCGCCTGGTCATAGGCCGGCAGCGGCAGCGGCTTTTCGCGGTCGAGCAGCGCGCGGCATTCGTCGGCGGCCTGGGTGAACTGGCGGAACAGCGTCTCGGTGTTCGCCGCCTCGAAATTATAGGCGCTGAACTGGCGCTCATTTTCGAGGAAGACGTCGCCATAGGTGACGCCGTCGTCGTTGAAGGCGAGATCATAGACCCGGTCGACACCCTGGATGTACATCGCTAGCCGTTCGAGCCCGTAGGTCAGTTCGCCCGCGACCGGCTTGCAGTCGAAACCGCCGACCTGCTGGAAATAGGTGAACTGGGTCACCTCCATGCCGTCGCACCATACTTCCCAGCCAAGGCCCCAGGCGCCCAGCGTCGGGCTTTCCCAGTCGTCCTCGACGAAGCGGATGTCGTGCGCCAGCGGATCGATGCCGATCCGCTCCAGGCTGCCGAGATAGAGCTCCTGCAGATTGGGCGGGCTGGGCTTCAGGATGACCTGATATTGATAATAATGGCCGAGCCGGTTCGGGTTTTCGCCATAGCGCCCATCGGTCGGGCGGCGCGAGGGCTGGACATAGGCCGCTTTCCAGTGCTGCGGACCCAGCGCGCGGAGCGTGGTGGCCGGGTGAAAGGTGCCCGCGCCCATCTCCATGTCATAAGGCTGCAGGATCACGCAGCCCTGCTCGCTCCAATAGTCATGGAGCGTCAGGATGAGGCGCTGGAACGAGAGCGGCTTGGTCGCCAAGACGAAGGTCCTTCGGGCGGGATTGAACTTGCCGCGCCCTTTGCGTCAGGGGGCCTTGCGGGTCAAGGAAAACGGCCTTGCGCGCCCAGCCCTCGTAATTGGGTGCGGCTCTTTCTACATGGGGTGAATGAAGCTGTTTCGACGCGCCGTCTCGGCCCTCCTCGCCCTGCTCATTGCGTCGCCGGCCGCAGCCGCACCCGCCTTGTGGAAATTCGGCGACGCGGACACGACCATCTATCTTTTCGGCACGATCCACGCGCTGCCGCCCGGCTATGCGTGGGAGGACGAGCGCATCCGCAAGGCGATGGACGCATCGGACACGTTGGTGATCGAGACGCTGGTCGACAAGGACCCGCGCGCCATGGCTTCGCTGTTTCCCCCGCCAGACAGCAGCCTTCCGCCGATCGTCGAGCGCGTCGCCCCCGAAGCACGGCCAGCGTTCGAGGCGCTGCTGGTCAAGGCGAAGATCGATCCTGCTATGCTCAGCCGCATGCCGACTTGGCAGGCCTGCTTCGTCCTGATGGGCGCGATGATGCGCGATCTGGGCGTGCAACGCGAGGCCGGTGTGGAAGACGGTTTGACGAACGCCTTTGCCCCGCCCGCTCCGACAACCGCCCCCGCCGACAGCGCCCCGCCGTCGACGCTGCCGACTTCTGCGACAACGAAAAAGATCGAAGGACTGGAGACGGTCGCGGACCAACTCGCAATGTTCTCTACCCTGTCCGAGGCCGACCAGCGCGAGATGTTGACCAGCTTCGCCACCGGCAAGTCCGACGCCAAGGCTGATTATGACCGGCTGCTCAAGGCTTGGAGCAGCGGCGACGAAGCCGCCATCGCCAGGCAGTTCGAAGAGGACGAGGACCTGACCCCACATCTGCGCGAGATATTGCTGCGCAAGCGCAACGCCAACTGGGCAGCCTGGCTCAAACAACGGCTCGATCGTCCGGGCACGCTGTTCGTCGCGGTCGGTGCCGGCCATCTGGCGGGCCCCGCGTCGGTGCAGAAGATGCTGTCGGCCGACGGGATCGCCGTCGAACGGGTCGAACCGGCCAGCCGTTAACATCGCTGAACGAGGGAGCGAGTCGTGACGGCACGATTCATCGCACCGCCGCTCATGGTCATGTTCACCTATTTTCGACGAAGCGTTGGCACCGCTGCGACTGCCGGAACGGGCCGCGCCGTGCGCTCAGATCGGCGCAAGCCCCGTCCTGCGGGGCCGGAAGCGACTCGCGCCGTCAAATAAACCTCATGATTTCGCGCAATCTAAGAGCGCGAAAAGACACGGATTTTTTACCTAGGTAAAATTGACAGCTGGATTTTAAGACCGCGTTAACCTTTTACCTTCATTAACGGCATGGTTAACACAGGTTGACGGGCAGCGCGGAGCGGCTGGGCTCCTCCCCCGGGATGAACAGGAACGGGTCCTATGCGGGTATTGCTGATCGAGGATGATCCCACCACCGCCAAGAGCATCGAACTGATGCTCGGCGCCGAAGGCTTCAACGTCTACACCACCGATCTGGGCGAGGAAGGCCTCGATCTCGGCAAGCTGTACGACTACGACATCATCGCGCTCGACCTGAACCTGCCCGACATGCACGGCTATGATGTGCTGAAGAAGCTGCGCAGCGCCAAGGTCCAGACCCCGGTCATGATCCTGTCGGGCATCGGCGAGATGGACTCCAAGGTCCGCGCGCTCGGCTTCGGCGCCGACGATTATGTCACCAAGCCGTTCCACCGCGAGGAACTGGTCGCCCGCATCCACGCCATCGTCCGCCGCTCGAAGGGCCACAGCCAGTCGGTCATCCGCACGGGGAAGCTGGCGGTCAATCTCGACGCGAAGACGGTCGAGGTCGACAGCGCCCGCGTCCATCTGACCGGCAAGGAA
>NZ_JAGMXV010000348.1 GCF_018006725.1 Rhizorhabdus sp. | reverse complement strand
AATGGATCATGGGTCCGCCAAGCGGCGCGGACTATCCGGCGCGCTATGAGAAGCAGTCTGCGCTCTATCAGAGCCAAGGCCTCGCCGATCCGCTGATGATCATCCACGGGTCGCGGGACGAGGTCGTGCTCTATGCCGACACCATGGCGCTGGCCGAGCGGATGATCGGCCAGGGCAAGCTGTTCGAGCTCGTCACCCTGCCGGGCGCGGGCCATCCCTGGGACATGGAAGGCCTGCCGCAGACGCGTTTCGCTTTCCGCAAGATGGTCGAGTTCCTCGATCGCAACCTGCGCCCTGCCGGCGCAACCTACCCCCGCTGAGCGGCCAGCTTGACAGAGGCTATAGGGCTCAATATCGCGTGAATATGCACATATATTGCAGCCTCCACCGTTTCGTTTCTGTCGCCCGCGCGGCGTCGGCACGCTCTGCATGACGAATGACGCGCCCGCGCGGGAGATGTCCGTTTGGGAGGCCTTGTCGCCCGCTCCGGCGCGCCGGCCGGCGGCGCGGGGCCCGCTGGAAGCCGATGTCGCAATCATCGGCGGCGGCGTCGCAGGGCTCTCGACGGCGCTGCACCTCGCCGAGCGCGGAATGGGCGTCGCGCTGGTAGAGGCGCAGACCTTCGGTGCGGGGGCGACCGGGGCAAGCGCAGGCGTCATCGCGCCGCAACTGACCAAGACGACCCCGGACGCCGTCCGCAAAAAGCTGGGCGAGGATCGTGCGTCGTGCGTTCTGCGCCTCATTGCCGAGAGCGGGACGCATGTGTTCGATCTCGTCGAACGGCACCGTCTGGACTGCGCCGCCGTCCCGGCCGGTTTCATCGCACCGCGCATGGGCGCGAACAGCCTGACGGTCCTGCAGGATGTGGTGCGCCAATGGGCGCCGATCCGGTCGGACCTGCGCGTCGTCGATCCGGAAGAGGTGATCGCGCTCACGGGCTGTCGCGGCTATCGCGCCGCTCTGGTCGATCCGACCGGTGGCGGAGTCGACCCGCTCGCGCTGGCACGCGGGCTGGCCGATCGCGCGGAGGCGCTCGGCGCCCGCCTGTACGAAGGGACTCCCGCCCTGCGGCTGGGGCGGGCGCCGGGCGGCTGGAAGGTTACGCTGCCCGACGGCGAGATCGTCGCGCGTCGCGTGATCGTCGCGGCCAATGCGAGCAATGGCGGGATCCACAAGGCCCTTAGCGGTACGATGTTGCCGCTTCCGGTCGTCGAAGTGGCGACCGAACCGCTACCCGATGCGATGCGTGCGCAGATCCTGCCGGGCAATGAGGCGCTGACCGATCTCGAACTCGATGTCTTCTCGATCCGCTATACCGCCGATGGGCGCCTCGTGACCGCTTTTCCGTCGAGCAATGGCGGGCTGCCAGACGATCTGGCCGAGAAGATCAATCGGCGCCTTGCCGAGACGCTGGTTGCCTATCAGCCGCTCAAGATCGACTTCGTCTGGCTGGGCCAGGCGGCGGTCAACACCGACCTCATTCCCCGTATCGTCCGGCTCGACGAGGGGCTGCTCGCGGTGCAGGCGTGCAACGGGCGTGGCTTGGGTATCAACGCTATTCTCGGGCGCGAACTGGCGGCCTTTCTGCTGGGGGATCGCAAGCTGGCGCAGTTGCCGGTAGCCGATGCGCGGCGCGTCTCGGGTTTCCTGTTGGCGCGTCACATCCCGCGCCTGCTGCTGACCACGGCTTTGTTCGCGAAGCAACTGCGGCGTCGGCTGGGTATGGCGTGATCGCGGGCGCGCATTAGGAAGAGGCGGGATTGGCTGCCACTCTGGCGGCCCTTGATCAGGGAGACGTTCGATGCTGCGCACCAGATTCATGCTCGGCTGCTGCGCCATGATATTGGCCGCAGGCACGTCGTCGCCCGCGCTGTCCGCTCCCCCGGCGGCAGCTGTCGTCCAAGACGAAATCCCGGCGACGCTGGTCGATTTCGCGGCCGGCTGGCGCCGGTTCGCGCAGCCCGAGTTCACCGCCGGTGCGCCTGACTTCGGGTCTGAAGCGCTTGCTCGCAAACGCGCAGGGCTGATCGAGTGGAAGGCGCGGCTGGCGCAGCTGGACCGGTCCGGCTGGACGCAGCGGGCACAGGCCGATGCGCGGCTGCTCGAAGCCGAGATGAACGGACTCGACTTCGATCTTCGCGTCCGCCGGCCCTGGGCGCGCGATCCAAGTTATTTCGCGACCGTTTATGGCGAGGAGAGCGACGTCCCCGCGCATGAGGGGCCCTCCGCCGACGTCGTCGACCTGTTCCGCTATGACTGGCCCCTGTCGAAGGCCGACGACGCTCGTCTGACGACACAGCTGCGCTCGGTGCCGATCCTGTTGCAGCGGGCGCGGACGTGGCTGGCCGATGGTAATGCGGCTGACCTCTGGCGCTATGGCGATCGGGCGCTGGCCGAACAGGCATCAGTGCTGTCGGCGCTGCTCGACGGCAGCCTGTCGATGCGGACGCTGGAAGGACAGAAGGCGGCCTCGCTGAAAGGGGCTTCGCCCGCCCTTCGCCGCGCGGTCACCGAAGCGCGCGATGCGACACTCGCCTTCGCCGCCTGGATCAAGGCCGAGGCGCCGAAGAAGACCGGTCCTTCGGGCGTCGGCAAGGTGGATTACAACTGGTATATGAAGCATGTGCAGCTGCTTCCCTATGACTGGGATGCGCAGCGCGGAATGCTGCAGCGCGAGTTGGATCGCGCCTGGGCGGGGCTCCGGCTGGAGGAAGCCCGCAACCGCCATCTTCCGCCGCTGCAGGCGATCGATGACCCGGCCGCCTATCGGCGCTTCGCCGAGCAGAAGATGGCGCGCTTTACCGATTTTCTCGTCGCCAATCGGCTGATGGAGGACAAACCCTATTACCGCGCCGCGCTCGCCGCACAGACGTTGAACTATGTCCCGCGCGAACGGCGCAACTTCTTCTACCACGTCACCGCGCTCGATCCCTGGCCGCTCTATTCGCATGATATCCACTGGATGGAACTGGCGCGGATCAAGCATGAGCCGAACGCTGATCCGATCCGTCGGACAGCGCCCCTGTTCAACATTTTCCAATCGCGCTCGGAGGGCTTCGCGACCGCGCTCGAAGAGCTGTCGATGCACGCGGGTCTCTATGACGACGTGCCGCGTGGTCGTGAACTGGTGTGGATCATGCTCGCCAACCGCGCGGCGCGCGGCCTGGCGTCGCTTCACGTGCAGGCGAATGAATGGACGCTGGCAGAGGCGGGGCGCTTCCATGCCCGCTGGACCCCGCGCGGCTATTCGGACCCCGACAATCCGCTCGTCGGCTTCGAACAGCTGCTCTATCTCCGCCAGCCGGGCTACGGCACCAGCTACGTCACCGGCAAGGCCGAACTCGACGCGCTGATCGCTGATGCGGCGGCGGCGGACGAAACCCGCCCGGCAGCGGATGTGCTGGCGGATGTCTTCGCGACGCTCACCCGCGAAGGGTCAGTGCCCTTCGCACTCTATCCGCGCCGAGCGCGCTGACGCCTGCGACGATGCCCATAAGATAAAGGGCGGCGCGGCAGACCGCAGGGCTTCTTGCCCCATGCAATCGGGCCGCGCCGCTCAAGGGGAGCCGGTCATTCTCTGTCTCAGGTCGCGTGCCTCAGAAGCTCGACCAGTCGTCCTCGACTTTCAGCGCGAGATTGCCGGCCACATGGGACGCTGAAGCGACCTTCTTCGGCGCGGGCAGAGCGGTTGCGCGCGAGGTCATAGCCTGCCTTTCGGCGCCGAACCGGAAACGCGCAACCTGTTCCGCCAGGCTGTGCGCTTCGTTGGCAAGGTTGACCGCCGATGCGGCGCTCTCCTCGACCATGGCTGCGTTCTGCTGTGTCATCCTGTCCATTTCGCCGACGGCGTCGTTGACCTGGATCAGGCTGGCGGACTGGCTTTCGGCCGACGTCGCAATGTCGGTGATGACCTCGCTGACATCGCCGACGCGGTCGACGATGCGGGTCAGCATCCGGCCGGTTTCTCCGACTAGCTTCACGCCGATCTCGACCTGCTCGGTGCTGTTGG
>NZ_JAGMXV010000106.1 GCF_018006725.1 Rhizorhabdus sp. | reverse complement strand
CGGCCAGATTGTACAGGTCTGCCCGCGCGGGATGGAGCGCCAGCATCGCCATGGCGCCATCGAGCGCCTCGGACATGCGATTCTGGTCATAAAGGGACAAAAGTGTCTCCACCGCCTCGGCATAGGGGCGGCCCGCAAAAGGATTGGCCAATTCGGCCAAGCCCTGCTGCGCGCGCTTGTTGGCTGGGAACGCAGCCAGTATCTCGCGATAGATCTTCTCGGCCCCGGCCGCGTCGCCCGCGCGCGCAAAAGAAAGCGCCTTGCGCAGATTCTGATCAACATTCGGTTTCATCTGATCTCTCGCAAATTCGCACGCCGAGCGCCGGCCCGTGCCGAAAGACTTTCTTCGACAGCCTGTGGTTATCCTCCGCACCCTAAAAAACGATTAACCATTTCATGGCGCGGCAAGGCGCCGGTTTTCAGGTTCCGGCGGGGCGCATTTGTCGATTTGTTAACCCTGTTCGGCCTAGCCCTGCGGGTGAGCCTGAGCGTTCCCGATCCACTCGTTTTCACGAACGAGCCGAGCCCGGATGCGCGGCAATACACAGGGTGACGCGATGATTCCGAAGATCATGCATTTCATTTGGGTCGGCGATGAGACGAAGCGGCCTGACAATTGTATCGAGAGCTGGCGGGCGCGGCATCCCGGCTGGGAGTTTCGGATCTGGGGCAATCGCGAGCTGCAGGAGAACAACTGGGTCAACCAGGGCCATATCGAGGCGATGTATCAGCGCGAGCTCAATGGCGTCGCCGATCTGATGCGGTGGGAGATATTGTACCGGCACGGCGGCGTTCTGCTCGATGCGGACAGCGTGTGCGTCAGGCCGCTGGATGAGGCCTTGCTCGATTGCGAGGCCTTCGCTTGTTGGGAAAACGAGATCGCACGCCCGGGGCTGATCGCAGCCGGCTATTTCGGGAGCGTGGCCGGCAATGAATTTCTTGGCCGGATCATCACCGACATAGCCGCCGAGCCGTCGGTCATCCATGAGATGGCCTGGAAGACCGTCGGTCCCCAGCGACTGACCGACGCCTATCGCTCATATCGATATTCGGCGCTGCGCATCTATCCCAGCCACTATTTCATCCCGCGCCACTTCTCTGGTGTCACCTACAGCGGAAGCGACCCTGTCTACGCTCACCAACTCTGGGGTTCGACGCTGGATGGATATGACGACATCCACAGTCAGGATGTCGTGGCCGTGGCGGATGCGGTGGTGCAAGAGGCCGCCGTCGCCCAGCCCGCCGCCGCAGTTCCGATAGCAACCGCGCCGCGTCCGATGACCGTATCAGGCACGGCATCTCCGCTCGAGGCGCAACATTCGCCCTATTTCGTCCAGCGCGTGAACGTCAGCGAGGAAATCGCCGAACTCAGCCGGCTCGAAGTGTTCCGCTATCTGTGCGAGGGAAAGCGCGTCCTGCATATCGGATGCGCCGATTGGCCGATCACCGACCCGGCGACGTCGCTCCATCTCGCGCTGGAGCCATATTGCGCGACGCTGGATGGGCTCGACGTCCATGTCGAAGCGCTCGAACAGCTGGCGCCCTATGCACGGGGCCGGCTGTTTTCGAGCTTCGAGCAGGTCGAGGACCGTTATGACGTGGTGCTCGTTCCCGAAGTTCTCGAGCATGTTCCGAACGTTGCAGAGTTCATGGAGCAGCTTCAGTCCATCGATGCGGAGTGCTTCCTCATCTCGGTTCCCGACGCCTATCAGTGTCAGGCGCGCCATTTCGACTTCGTGAAACATTCGCAGACGTTCGTCGAAGTCGTCCATCCAGATCACAATGTCTGGTACACGCCCTATACCTTCTCCAACACCATCCAGAAATACAGCGATCTCGTGCTGGAGCGGATGTGGTTCTTCAATCGCATATCGCTGCTCGCGCTGTTGTCGAAGCGGTCCGTCGCGCTGGCGGCCTGACGGTGTTCGGAGGCGCCCGCCCGGCTATTCGCGGGCGGCGCGCAATGCGGCGCCCGCAGCGAAGGGGGCGAGGGCGGTCAGCAGCAGGGCTGCGGCACCGAGCAGCTTGAGCGCGCCCATGCCATCGGGGCCGAGCGCGCCGGCGCCGAAGATCAGCAGCGGCACCGCAAGCGGCAGCATCAGCAGGCCGGCGAGCGCACCCGCGCCTCGCAGGCCCAGGATCAGCGCGCTGGTCATCACCCCGAGAGCCGCGAGCGCCGGGGTGCCGATGGCGAGGCTGAGTTCGAGCCGCAGCAGCGTCGTACCGTCGAGACGGAGAAGCGCTGCGGCGGGCAGGGCGGCGAGCAGCAATGGCGGCCCGAAGCCCAGCCAGTGGGCGAGGATCTTGCCGGCGGCGATCGCCTCGTCCGAAAAGCCGCGCACGGCGAACTGGTCGAGCACGCCCTGCTCGGCATCGGGGGCGATCAGCCGATCGACCGGCAGCAGCGCCGCCAGCAGCGCCGCCATCCAAAGCGCGCCGCCGCCGACCTTGGCGAGTAGCGCGCCGTCGGGGCCGACCGCGAACGGAAAGAGCGTCGCCACCAGCAGGAAGAAGACCAGCGGCAGCAGCGCACCGCCGCCCTGATAGGCGGTACGCACGTCGCGCAGGACGATGGCGAGCCAGCCCTTCATGCCGCTACCTTGCCGAGCTCGATTGGCAGCGCACCGGGCAGATCGAGCGGCTGGTGCGTCGCCAGAAGCACGATCCCGCCGCCTGCGCGATGGGCGGCCATGGCGGCGGCGAGCCGGCCGAGCGACGCGGTGTCCAGGCCGTTGCCCGGCTCGTCGAGCAGCCAGATGTCGGCGCGCGCCGCGAGAATGCGGGCAAGGGTCGCGCGCTTGCGCTGTCCCGTGGACAGCATATGCACAGGCACCTCGGCGAGATTGGCGATCCCCATCCGGTCAAGCGCGTCGCGCACGGCGTCCGCTTCGCTGCCATCAATGCGCGCCCAGAAGCCGAGCGCGCGTGCCAGTGGCAGGCGCATGTCGAGCGCGGCGGCTTCGCCGGCATGGGCGATCCGGCCTTCATGATCGATCGTGCCGGCGGACAGGGGCAGCAGGCCCGCTGCGAGGCGCATCAGGCTCGACTTGCCTGCCCCGTTGGGCCCGGTCAGCAGCGCTGCGTCGCCGGCGCCCAACGCAAAGCTCAGCCCCTCGAACAGCAGCCGGTCGCCGCGCAGGCAGGCGACCCGATCGAAAACGAGCCGCGCGGTCATCAGCCGGCCATCGCCTCCAGCGCTTCCATATCGGCATCGGACAGGCCGAAATGATGCCCGATTTCGTGGATCACGACATGTCCGACCAATGCCTCGAGCGAGACGTCGGTCTCGACCCATTCGTCGAGGATCGCGCGGCGATAGAGGTGGATCATATCGGGCATGGTGCCAGAATGGTCGACCGACTTCGATCCGACCGGCAGGCCGGTATAGAGGCCGGTCAGCTCGAACGGATTTTCTATGCCCATCTCGTCGAGCGTGGCGTCGTCGGCGAATTCCTCCACCTTCAGCACGACATCGCCCAGGTGCTGGGCGAACTCGGCGGGCAGGCGCGCGATCGTGGCGCGGGCAATGGCCTCGATCCGGTCGGCCGTGGGCGGGAGGGTTTGACCTTCACTCATCTTGCGTCGACATAGAGGCGAGAAACCGAACACGCCAGCGGAGGATGATTTGTCGATCGAAGCCCTGAACGAAGCCGAACGTGCCGATGCGCTCGATGCCCTGCCCGACTGGGATTATGACGAGGCTCGCGACGCCATCACCCGCCGCTTCACCTTCCCCGACTTTTCGGCCGCCTTCGCCTTCATGACGCGGGTGGCGCTCTATGCCGAGAAGAACGACCACCACCCCGAATGGTCCAATGTGTGGAACCGGGTCGACGTGCTGCTGACCACGCATGACGCGGGCGGCCTGTCGCATCGCGACATCGCCATGGCCGAGGCGATCGAGGCGCTGCTCGACTGAGGCCTGGGGCTCAGTCCCGGTGCCAGCGGGCGAAGATCGCGGTTGGCAGCAGCAGGCCGCGGGCTTCCTCGCGCACCGCCATCTCGCCGACTTCGACGGTACCGCCCAGGTCGGCTGTCGCCTGGCGCAGCAGCTCGCCGATCGCAAGCGCCGACATGCGGATCGCATAGACGGTCAGCACGAGGAACTTCGACTTGTCGTCGAGCAGCGCCCGGCAGTCGGCGATCAGCGCAGGGAGATGTTCCTCCAGCCGCCAGGTCTCGCCATTGGGGCCGCGCCCGAACTTGGGCGGATCGAGAAAGATGCCGTCATAGCGGCGCTCGCGCCGAACTTCGCGCGCCGCGAACTTCGCGGCATCGTCGACCATCCAGCGGATCGGACGGTCGGCCATGTCCGACAGGAAGGCGTTGGCCTTGGCAGCCTCGACCGACTTCTTCGAGGCATCGACATGGGTCAGGCGGGCGCCTTTGGCAGCGAGCGCGAGCGTTCCCACGCCGGTATAGCCGAACAGGTTCATCACCTCGTCGCCCTCTGCCGTGCGATCGCGCATCCATGACCATTGCGGCGCCATGTCGGGGAAGAAGGCGAGGTGACGGAAAGGGGTGTTCTGTGCGGTGAAGCGGACCTCTTCCCAGCGCATGTGCCATCCGCCGCGCGGCACGTCGCGCGACAGGTGCCACTTGCCGCCGCCATCCTCGTCGGACGCGCCGATGAAGTCGCCATCGGCCTCCCAGTTGGTCGAGGCGGGCGCCCACATCGCCTGCGGCTCGGGCCGGATGAAGCGGAAGCGGCCGTAGCGTTCGAGCTTGCGGCCATGGCCGGAATCGACCAGCCCGTAATCGGTCCAGGGTTCGGTGACGATCGTGGTCAGCTGCATGATATGTCCGTCTCGAAAGGCCGCGCCGCCGGTCGTGCCGGCCGCGCCATGGTCAGGCCGCCGCCTTCAGCGCCGGGCCGACCGTCGCCAGCGTTTCCGCGCCCTCGAGCATCCGGGCGCCGGCCGCCCGGACCTCGTCCAATGTGCAGGCGTTGACCTTGGTGACGATCGTGGCGGGATCGATCGGCGTTCCATGAACGAGGGTCTGGAAACCCAGCCGATCGGCACGGCTCTGCACCGATTCGAGCGCCATCAATATGGTGGCCCTTATCTGCGCCTTGGCGCGGTCGAGCTCGACCTCCGACAAGGTGACGGCGGCCTCGCGCAGCAGGTCGCGCGACAGATCGGTTGCATGCTGCGCTTCGCGCCGAGCTGTTGCCAGATAGACGGTCAGCATCCCCGTGTCGCGCCAGGCGGCAACCGATGAGCCGACCGAATAGGCCAGGCCGCGTTCCTCACGTATTGCCTGGAACAGGCGCGAGGAACTGCCCTCGCCGGCGGCCTGGCTGAACAGCAGCAGGGGATAATAAGCCGGGTCGAAATAGCTGACGCCTTCCCAGCCGAACAGGATATGCGCCGATTCGAGCCGCCGCCGTTCGACGAACAGCCCACCCTGATAGGCAGCGCCTTCTGCCACCGGTCGCGGTGCCGGCTCCATGTCGCCGAAGCGGCGCTCGGCAAGGTCGACGAGCTGGTCGATGTCGATCTTGCCCGCCGCCGCCAGCACCATGCTCTGCGGGCGATAATGGGTGCGCGTCCAGCCGTGAAGATCGTCGACGCCGATCGCACCGATGCTCTCTTCCTCACCCAGGACCGGGCGGCCGAAGGCCTGGTCCGGCCAGGCAGTCGAATGGAAATGGTCGTTGATGATGTCGTCGGGCAGGTCGCGCGCTTCGCCCAGTTCCTGCAGCACGACGTCCTTCTCGCGGACGAGGTCGCTCGCCTCGAAATGCGGCTTGCGGACCAGGTCGGCGACAAGCTCGACCCCCAGGTCGACATTTTCGGCGAGCAGGCGCGCTTGGAAAGCGGTCTGGTCGCGTGACGTATAGGCGTTCAGATAGCCGCCGACATTTTCGACCGCTTCCGAAATCTGGCGCGCATTGCGGCCACCGGCGCCCTTGAACACCATATGCTCGAACAGATGGGCGAGGCCGTTGGTCCGCGCATCCTCATGGCGGGCGCCGCAATCGACATGCAGGCCGAGCGCCACCGTCTCGACGCCGATCATCGGTTCGGCGGCGATGGTGAAGCCGTTGGCCAGCCTGTGGATGTGCGGGCCGACGGTCATGTTCAGGCTGCCGTCACCGACTGGTCGGCGACGAACTGCTCGATCGCGCCGATCTCGGCCGGCAGCACGACATAGCGCTCCTGCCGTTCGAACAGCTCACCGATCCGCGCAGGCAGCGTCGGGCGTACGCCCGTGGCGCGTTCGACGGCATCGCCGAACTTGGCGGGATGCGCCGTTGCGAGCGTGACGACCGGGATCGAGGCGTCGAGTTCGGCGTCCTGCGCGGCGGCGAGGCCGATCGCGCTGTGCGGATCGATCGTCTCTCCGGCGCGGTCATGCGCCCAGCGCATCGCCATCTGCATCCGGTCGGCATCGATCCGGGCGCTGGAGAAGAGACCGGCGGCTTCGCTGCGCATCGCGGCGGGGATGTCGAGCCGGCGGCTGGACTCGAAGCCGTTCATCGTTGCGTTCAGCGCGGCGCCGTCGCGGCCGTGCAGGTCGAACAGCAGCCGTTCGAAGTTGGAGCTGACCTGTATGTCCATCGACGGAGCGGAGGTCGGTGTCACCGTGCCGACCGAATAGTCGCCGGTCGACAGCGCGCGGTGGAGGATGTCGTTGACGTTCGTTGCGACGACCAGCTTCGCGACCGGCAGGCCCATGCGCGCGGCGACATAGCCGGCGAAGACGTCACCGAAATTGCCGGTCGGCACCGAGAAGGCGACCGGGCGATCGGGGGCGCCGAGCTGAACGCCCGCGTAGAAATAATAGACGACCTGGGCCATCAGCCGCGCCCAGTTGATCGAATTGACCGCCGACAGGTTGAAGCGGTTGGCGAAGCCGGCATCGGCGAACATCGCCTTCACCAGCGCCTGCGCATCGTCGAAGCTGCCCTCGATCGCGATGTTGTGGACGTTCGGCGCCAGCACCGTCGTCATCTGGCGGCGCTGCACCTCGGACACGCGGCCCTTGGGGTGCAGCATGAAGATGTCGACCTTGGCGCGCCCAGCCAGCGCGTCGATCGCGGCAGAGCCCGTGTCGCCGCTGGTAGCGCCGATCACGGTCAGATGGGTGTCGCGCTTGGCCAGGAAGCGTTCGAACAGCAAGCCGAGCAGCTGGAGCGCGACATCCTTGAAGGCCAGCGTCGGGCCGTGGAACAGCTCCAGCAGCCACTGGCGATGGTCGAGTTGCTTGAGCGGCACGACTGCGGCGTGGGCGAAGCGGCCATAAGCAGCTTCGCACAGTGCCTTCAGTTCCTGGTCGTCGAGCGCGCCTGCGACGAAGGGCCGCATGACTGCGACAGCGGTATCGACATAGGACAGGCCGCGCATCGCCGCGATCTCGGCGGTCGTGAAACTCGGCCACTGATCGGGCACATAGAGCCCGCCGTCCGAGGCGAGGCCCGCGAGCGTGACGTCTTCGAATCCGAGGCGGGGGGCCGAGCCCCTGGTGCTGACATACTGCATGACCGGCGGCCCTTAGCGACCGCGCGCCGTTGCGGCAAGGAATTGGGAGGGGTGAAGCCCGAAACATCGTGCCTGTGGCGGATCGGCATCGTCCAGCCTGCTGAGACCTTTGTCGGTCAGGAGAGCCAGGCGAGCAGCGCCGAGATCAGGGTCGCGCCGCCGATTGGCGCGACAAGCAAGAGCAGGATATTGATCGCGGCCACAACCGCCAGCATCTTCTGTTGGCGGACATTCAGCGCCGGCCGCCGGTCGGGTTGCTTCGGTTGCCATGGCGGGGGAGGCGGCTGATCGCGGAAATCCATGAACATGTGGCGGCCTCCGTTTTTGCAGAGATTTGAGAATGACGCGTGAGGCGTGCACCGTCGACCTGCCGCTTGGGGCAGCCGCTAAAAGTCGAGACCGACCGACAGGCGGACGTCGCGCGCCGAAATCTGGCCGGTGTCGGGTACCGCGCGATAATTGCCTATGCGCGCGCCGACGTTGACGGGGCCCTGGGCCTCGGGCGGTTTGACCGTGATCGACTGGCTCTCGCTTGCCATCCGGCGATAGCCGGTCCGCGTGGTCGAGGTGGTCGACCGGTCCTCGACGCCGAGCGCACTGGCGGCGCGCTTCGACTCATTTTCGGCGCGTGCCGCGCTGGCGGCATCCTCGATCGGCGCGATCGTAGCGCCCGCAGGCAGGTTGCGGGGCGGGTCGCTCAGGCGGAAGGAACCCGACCAGTCGAGCACCACCGGCTGTGGCGGAACGGGCGAAATGGATGGCGCGTCCTCGACCGGCGCGGCCTTGCCGGGTAAGCCCGTGATGGCGACGGCCAGGGCCACCCCGGCCGGCAGGAGCCGGCAGAGCTTGCGCTGCGAGTCGACAAGAAGCGTCCACATGCCATCACCCTAGCATCGCAGGCTGCTTTTTCCCATCCGGTCGCAGGGGAATCACGCGACGAAGCGTTTGACGAGCATAGGGCTGCGTCACTATATGCGCGCTCCGTCAGGCGGCCGGTGGCCGCCTTTTTGCATTTTCGGAGCGATTTCAGAGCCGATCGAAAGGAAAGGGAGTTTTTGCCATGACCATCACCCCGCTCATGCCGGTTTATCCGCGGTGCGGCGTGCGTCCGGTGCGAGGCGAAGGCTGCTACCTGATCGGCGAGCGCGGCGAGCGCTATCTCGACTTCGCGAGCGGTATCGCGGTCAATCTGCTCGGCCACGGCCACCCCGAACTGGTCCAGGCCATAGCCGACCAGGCGGCGACACTGATGCACGTTTCGAACCTTTATGGCAGCCCGCAGGGTGAGGCCTTCGCCCAGAAGCTGGTCGATCGCACCTTCGCCGACACGGTCTTCTTCACCAATTCGGGCGCCGAGGCTGTCGAGTGCGCGATCAAGGCCGCGCGCCGGTATCACCATGTGAACGGCCAGCCCAACCGGACCAAGATCATCAGCTTCACCAACGCCTTCCACGGACGGACGCTGGGCACGATCTCGGCCACCAACCAGCCGAAGATGCGCGACGGCTTCGAGCCGCTGCTGCCGGGCTTCGAGGTGGTTCCGTTCAACGATCTGGAGGCGGCCCGTGCCGCTGTTGACGCGAACACCGCCGGCTTCCTGGTCGAGCCGGTCCAGGGCGAGGGCGGCATGACGCCCGCCAAGCCCGAATTCCTCCAGGGTCTGCGCCAGATCTGCGACGAGCAGGGTCTGTTGCTCATCCTCGATGAGGTCCAGTGCGGCTATTGCCGGACGGGCACTTTCTTCGCGCATGAGCAATATGGCATCACCCCCGACATCATGGCCGTGGCCAAGGGCATCGGCGGTGGCTTTCCGCTCGGCGCCTGCCTCGCGACCGAGGAAGCGGCCAAGGGCATGGTGATTGGCACCCACGGCTCGACCTATGGTGGCAATCCGCTCGCGATGGCTGCGGCCGAGGCGGTGTTCCGGGTCGCGGTGAACGACGCGTTTCTCGCCAATGTCCAGACGATGGCCGCCCGCCTGCGTCAGGCGATCGAACAGATGATGCCGAACCATGACTCGGTGTTCGACAGCACACGCGGCTTGGGCCTCATGATCGGCATCAAGCTGAAGGACGCCGTCGAGGCGCGCGCCTTCGTTGCGCATCTGCGCGACAATCACGGCCTGCTGACGGTCGCGGCCGGCGAAAATGTTGTCCGGATCCTGCCGCCGCTCGTGATTGACGACAGCCATGTCGCCGAGTGCGTCGAGAAGCTGTCGGCCGGCGCCCGGACCTTCGAGGCCGGGCAATGAGCCGGTCCTTCATCGATCTCGCCGATGCCGGCAGCGCCGGGCTGACGCTGATGCTCGACGAGGCGATCGCCCGCAAGCAGGCCCGCAAGGGGCTGCCAAAGGGACGGATCGACGCCGATGCGCCGCTGGCGGGCCACACGCTTGCGATGATCTTCGAGAAGAACTCGACCCGCACGCGCGTGTCGTTCGACATGGCGATGCGCCAGCTGGGCGGCACCACGATCGTCATGGACTCGGGCAGCATGCAGCTCGGTCGCGGCGAGACGATCGCCGACACCGCGCGCGTGCTCAGTCGCTATGTCGACGCGATCATGATCCGCACCGACGATCATCAAAAAGCGCTCGATCTCGCGCGCTATGCCGATGTGCCGGTGATCAACGGGCTGACCGACCAGTCGCACCCCTGCCAGATCATGGCCGACATGCTGACCGTGATCGAGCATCGCGGTGCCCTCACCGGCTCGCGCTGGGCCTGGTTCGGCGACGGCAACAATGTCCTCCACTCGATCGTCGAGGCAGGCAGTCTGCTCGGCTTCCCCGTCGGTATCGCCTGTCCGGAGGGCTATGATCCCGATCCGGCGGTGATCGCGGCAGCGCGCGCGCGCGGCGGCGATGTCCGTCTGTCGCGCGATGCAGCAGAGATCGTGGCGGGGGCGGACGTCATCGTAACCGACACCTGGATCTCGATGGGGCAGGCGCATGCCGAGGAAAAGCTGAAGGCGATGATGCCCTATCAGGTCGACGAGGCGCTGATGGCGCGCGCGGCGGCGGATGCGGTCTTCCTCCACTGCCTGCCCGCGCATCGTGGCGAAGAGGTCGTCGATGCGGTGATCGACGGGCCGCAGTCGCTGATCTGGGACGAGGCCGAGAATCGCCTGCACGCCCAAAAAGCGGTCCTGCTCTGGTGTCTCGGCAAGATCGGCTGATTGCAGCTGGTACCGGCGGGAGCTTCGGCTACCGCTCGCACCCTTCGGCTTGAAATCCACAGGGTCCGTACCGACTTGGTTGCGGACAGGAAATCGCATTGACCATCAACACCACCCTCGACACCGCCCTCGGCTTCACCATTCCGGAGCGCCATGTGCGCGGCCGGGTCGTGCGGCTCGGGCCTACGCTCGACCGCATACTCGGCGCACATGGCTATCCGCCGGCGATCGAACGGCTGCTGGCCGATGCGCTGGTGCTTGCGGCCTTGCTCGGTTCTACGCTGAAGCATGAGCAGGGTCAGTTGACCCTGCAGGCGCAGGCCGAAGGCGGCGCCGTCGAATTGCTCGTTGCCGATTACAAGGCGGGCGAGATGCGCGGCTATATCCGCCACGATCCCGAACGGGTCGCCGAAATACCTGCCGATCCGACGCTGTTCGCGCTGTTCGGCAAGGGCTATCTGGCGATCACCTTCGATCAGGCGGTCACCGGGGAGCGCTATCAGGGCATCGTCCCGCTCGAGGGTGCGTCGCTTGCCGAGGCGGCTGAGGCTTATTTCACCCAGTCCGAGCAATTGCCGAGCCTGGTGCGGCTGCACAGCAAGCGGCTCGAGGACGGCAGCCATGTCGCCGGTGGTATCCTGATCCAGCACCTTCCCGAGGGAGAAGAGGGGCGGGAGCGTCTGCACACCCGTCTCGATCATCCCGAATGGGAGCATGTCCTTGCCCTGGCCCAGACGGTCACGACCGCCGAACTGGCCGATCCGAAGCTGACGCCGTCGGATATCCTGTGGAGGCTGTTTAACGAGGACGAGGTTCGTACCTTCGCTGCGGTCGATCTGCAGCGCGGATGCCGGTGCGATCCGGGCCATATCCGCTCGGTGATCGCGCGTTTCCCGGTCGAGGAGCGCGCCGAGATGGCCGATGCGGCAGGAGAGATCCACGTTGATTGCGAGTTTTGCGCAAAGCGCTTTTCGCTCTCACTCGAATCGATTTGATGCGCCGCTACCCGAATCCGTAACGCATTCGGTACAATACAGCTTTCTTCAGCATTCCCGCTGTCCGTCATCGGCTATCGACGCTTGGTCGAAATGGGCTGGCGCGGACGGCGGGGCAAGCGAATCGCGACGTCGACTTTGTTCGAGCGGGGGATGTGATGCGTAGGGTGGTCGTAGCAGTTGCGGGGATGGCGATGATCCTGGGCGTGATCGCAGGCGCGCGCCTCGTTGCGGCACCCGCCGCTCCGTCCGCGCCCGTCTCGCCCGCGACCGCATCGGTGCCGGATGCGCTTAAGCAGATCGAGCCAGGCTCGTGGCAGATCGAAGTGGAGGGGCGGCCCAACCGCCAGCTTTGCCTTGCCGATCCCATGGCTCTCGTCCAGATCGAGCATGATCAGACCGGCTGCACCCGCTTCGTTGTCGCGAACGAACCGCGCAGCGCCACTGTCCAGTATAGCTGCCCACGGGCAGGATGGGGCCGCAGCACTCTCCGCGTCTCAACGCCGCGCCAGGTTGTCATCTCGACTCAGGGCATCGCCCGAAACGCACCGTTCGACTATAAGGTTACGGCGCACCGGGTCGGAGAATGCACTGCGGCTGGAGCCGTATCGTCGCGTTGAGCCGTAGCGTCATTCCCGTTGCGCAGGCCTTGCAGCGCCCCGATGCGACCAAAGTCGAATCGCCCAGTACAGCGATGACGTGAGCTGGTTAATCCTTTGTTTATGCGGTCCATAGTAGAGGGGAGATGTGCCTCCCCCTTGGGCACATTTTCCTCCCTTAGCAGGCTTTCAGCCTCACTGGGCCGCCTCCGGGCGGCCCTTTCTTTTGGTGGGCCGCGTTCGGGCTGGTCTTTCCTTCTCGACGGAAGGGCTGTCACCGCTTTGCGCGAAGACGGTCGGCGATGTCGCTGGTGGGATCCTCGGCGCGCAGAAAGGGCGGATCGGGGATAGAAGCTCTCGACTCGTTCAGCAGCATCGACCAGCGCGCCGATAGGTTGCGGAAATAGGCGTCGTCGGCCTCGATCCGCCTCGAGACGATCGGAGCCGTGACATCCTGCCTGAGGACGATCAGGTCGAACGGCAGGCCGACCGACAGATCGGACCTGATGGTGGAGTCGAACGACAGCAGCCCCACCTTCACCGCCTCTTCCAGCGAACTTTCATAATTCATCGCGCGGTCGAGGATAGGCTTGCCATATTGGGTGGCGCCGATCTGGAAGAAGGGGCTGTCCTGCTGGCACTCGATGAAATTGCCAGCATCGTAGATCAGGAAGAGCGTCAGCGGCCCACCCGCGATGCGCCCGCCGAGCAGGAGCGAAATGCCCGAAGGAACGCCGGCCGCATAGAGCGCTGGTTTGAGCTGCGCCCCGGCCGACATCACCGCTTCGCCGACCAGTTGGGCGACCTGGAACATGCTGGGCATATGTTCGATCCTGCGGGGTGTGTCCTCGCCGTTGCGGGCGGGCAGGCCTTCGGACAACATTCCGAGCACGAGCTGGGTAACCGACAGATTGCCTGCGCTGGCGAGGACGACGAAACTGTCGCGCTCGTCCGCCAGGATGTGGAGCTTGCGATAGGTGGAAATATTGTCGATGCCGGCATTGGTCCTCGTGTCGCCGACCATGATCAGCCCCTCACGCAGCATGATTCCGAGACAATAGGTCATCCTGCCCCCGCTTGGCCTCTCCGCTCCGCCGTGCAGGATATCCTATGGGCGGGATTTGTCAGCGGCCGAATTGTCAGGCCGGGCAGCGAGGTCCATGCCCTAGACTAGCGGTGGATTCGTGCTGTCGAATCGCCTAAACGCGCGCCATGTCTGACATTGCGAACAGCGAAAGCCGCCGCGCCATCGTGCTGCTGTCGGGTGGGCTCGACTCCATGGTATCGGGTGGTCTGGCGCGCGAGCAAGGCTACAGCCTCGCGGCGCTCACGATCGATTACAACCAGCGGCATCGGGTCGAACTCGAAGCGGCGAAGCGGGTCGCGGATGCCCTGGGCGTGGACCGGCACGTGACGCTGCCGCTCAACCTTCGGGCCTTTGGCGGTTCCTCGCTGACCGACGACATCGACGTGCCGAAGGACGGCGTCCAGCCGGGCATACCGTCGACCTATGTTCCGGCACGCAACACCATCTTCCTGTCGCTGGCGCTCGGCTTCGCCGAGGCGACCGGCGCCCGCCACATCTTCGTGGGCGTGAACGCGCTCGACTATTCGGGCTATCCCGACTGCCGTCCCGAGTTCATTTCCGCCTTCCAGCATCTGGCCGATCTGGCGACGCGCATGGGCGTCGAGGGGCAGGGCTTCACGATCCACGCGCCGCTTCAGCATATGACCAAGGCCGACATCGCGCGCGAAGCCGATCGTCTGGGCCTCGACGCGGGCATGAGTTGGTCCTGCTATGATCCGACGCCCGACGGGCGCCATTGCGGGCTGTGCGACAGCTGCCGGTTGCGGTCCAAGGGTTTCGAAGAAGCGGGCCTTCGCGATCCGACGGTCTACGCCTGACATGGGCAGCTATGCGGTCAAGGAGATGTTCCTGACGCTGCAGGGCGAAGGCATGCAGGTCGGCCGCCGTGCGGTTTTTCTCCGCTTTGCCGGCTGCAATCTGTGGAGCGGACGCGAGGAGGACCGGGCAACCGCCATCTGCCGCTTCTGCGATACCGATTTCGTGGGTCTCGATGGCGACAATGGCGGGCGATATGATGCCGGCGCGCTTGCCGACAAGGTGCTGGCCCTGTGGGGCTCATTCCCGTCGCCGCTGGTCGTGATGACGGGCGGGGAGCCATTGCTGCAGGTCGACGTCGCGTTGATCGACGCGCTACGCGAGCGGGGCATAGAGACCGCGGTCGAGACCAATGGCACCCAGCCGGCCCCCGAGGGTATCGACTGGATTTGCGTGAGTCCGAAGGCGGGTAGCGAGGTCGTCCAGCGCAAGGGACAGGAACTGAAGCTGGTCTGGCCGCAGCCGGGAATCGACCCGGTCCAGCTCGAAAGCTGGGACTTCGAGCATTTCCTGCTCCAGCCGATGGACGGGCCGGACCTTTCCGCCGCGCGGGAGGCCGCTATCGCCTATATCCTGGAGCATCCCCGCTGGCGGCTGTCGACCCAGACGCACAAGGTCGTGGGAATCCGATAGCCGCCGGGCTTGCGGCTCGTCAGCCGCCGGTCTTGCGTAGCTCGGTGCTGGCCTGCTGCATGCGCGGTGCGCATACGGCCTTGAGCTGATCCTTCTTGGTCCAGCACGCCTGGTCCATAGAAGGGGTCTGAACCGAAACCTGGATGTAGCGGCGGGCATGGATCATGTCGCCGGCGGGGACCAGGCTGTTGCGGAACTCACGCATGCGATCGACGGCGAGTTGCGTCAGATGCCCGCGCCCGAGCTTGCGAGCATCGCGTCCGATCGCCGAGGCGGTCTCGCAGAAGCCCAGCTGGGCGTGCATCGTCGAGAAGCCATTGTACGTCTTGGTCGTGTAGTCGTCGAAGGCTTTCTGCCAGCTCTTGCCCTGGGTCCGTTTGAAATAGCCACCGAGCGTCTTGTAGGCAGTGTTGAGTTCGTCGGCATTCTTCGACAGCAGGTCGTTGTAATTGGGAACGGTAAGGAGGATAGGCGAGAACTGGCACTGGAGTGCGGCGACGTTGAGGCCCGCACGCATGTTCCAGAGAAGGTGGGCGCGCAATTCGGCCGGGGTTGCCTTCGGCATTGCGATACCAAGGCCGGGCTCGTCGCCCTGGACAGGCGCTGCCTTGAAATTGGGCCCGAACCAGAAAAGATAGGCTGACGCCGGCGCAGCCTGCACCGTCATCGCCACCAAGGCCAAGGTCGAGGCCAAAACGCGCACCATATTACCGTCCTCCGATATGTCCGAACCCGGCCGGCCCCACGGCCCGGTTCCTCCTGCTTTACATTGCGTTGCTTGCGTTCCCCGCTTCGATTCCGTTGGCGACTTCGCTGCCCGCCTTGTCGAGCACCGCGCTTTCCACGATCGTCATGTCATTCATCGTGCCGTCGCTGGCGTTCATCTCGACCAGGTTGGTATCCGCGCCCGCATCCTTGCTGCCGCAGCCGGACAGGCCGGCGCAGGCCAGAATCAGGCCGGCAACGACGAGACCGTCGATCGAACGTTTCATGATGTCCCCCGGAAAGGCTGTGCGGGGAC
>NZ_JAGMXV010000105.1 GCF_018006725.1 Rhizorhabdus sp. | reverse complement strand
ACCTGCTGAGCCTGGCTCTGGTGCCCGAATATGGGGACCAGGACTATTATGTCGTGATCCCCACCGACGCACCCTATCATCCCTGGGTCGAGAAGCATGTCGTCCCCTATCTCGAATCGGTGCCCCGCACGCTGTACAACCGGCTCGACCGTGTCGCGGCCGCGCATGATGTTGCCGCCTTCCTGGCCGGCGACCCCGATCCAGTGATCATCGCCGACTGGCCCGAGGATATCGCGCTCTTCTGCCGCCTGTTGCTGGTGGGCGAAACCGAGATCGTCGACATCCGCCATATGCGCTTCGAATTCCACCGCACCCCGGGCTTTTCGACCGCGCGCAACAGCGCGGTGCCGCACAATGCGCTGCACGACGCCCGCGCGCTGCGCGATCATCTGACCAGCCTCGACTGACCCAAAACCGGCATTTCATCTCTGTCATGGAAGCGCCCGATGCGACCGCTTATGCTGTCGCACGATTTCGAAGGAGAGCAATCCCGATGAAGACCAGGTTTCTGAACCCCATGCGTGCGACGCTGGTCGCGGCGATGGCGCTGCTGATCGCCAGCTGCGGACAGCAGGCGAAGAAGGACGATGCCGCAGGCGGCGGCTCGGCCGCAGCGGCGGGTGCCCTGTCCGGCGCAGGCGCGACCTTCCCCGCGCCGCTCTATGCAAAATGGGCCGAAAGCTACAAGGCGCAGACCGGCGTGGGCCTGAACTATCAGGCGATCGGATCGGGCGGCGGGATCAAGCAGATCAAGGCCAACACGGTCGATTTCGGCGCCTCGGACAAGCCGCTCAAGGCCGACGAACTGGCTGCCGCCGGCCTCTACCAGTTTCCGACCGTGATGGGCGGAGTGGTGCCCGTGGTGAACATCCCCGGAATCACGCCTGGCCAGGTGCGCCTGTCGGGCGAGTTGCTCGGCGCGATCTTCCTGGGCGAAGTCGCCAAGTGGACCGACCCCCGCATCGCCGCGCTCAACCCCGGGGTGAAGCTGCCCCCGCTGCCGATCACGGTCGTTCACCGTTCGGATGGATCGGGGACATCCTTCCTCTTCACCAGCTATCTGGCCGCGAAGAGCCCCGCCTGGGGATCGAAGGTCGGCGCCAGCGACGCCGTGTCCTGGCCGACCGGCATCGGCGGCAAGGGCAATGACGGCGTCTCCGCCTTCGTGCGCCAGACCAAGGGCTCGATCGGCTATGTCGAATATGCCTATGCCAAGCAGAACCAGATGAGCCACGTCCTGCTGCAGAACAAGGCGGGCGGCTTCGTCGCTCCGTCGGCCGAGAGCTTCGGCGCGGCAGCGGCCGGGGCCGACTGGGCTTCGGCCCCCGGCAATTATCTGCTGCTGCTCGACCAGCCGGGCGAGAAGAGCTGGCCGATCACGGGGGCAACTTTCATCCTGCTGCACAAGAAGCAGGAGAATGTCGCCAAGGCCAAGGCCGCGCTCGGTTTCTTCGACTGGGCGATGGGCAAGGGCGACGCCGAGGCGGTCGCGCTCGATTATGTCCCGCTGCCCGCCGAGGTGAAGACGCTCGTCCGCAAGCAGTGGGCCGAGGCGATCACCGGGCCGGACGGCAAACCGCTCTACACGCCGGCCCCCTGAGCCGGCTCTATCGAAACGGAAAAGGGGCCGCCGGCAAAATGCCGACGGCCCCTTTCTTGTGATGCGGGCCGGAGCGCGACGCCCCGGCCTGCCGTCCCTTCGGTCCGATCAGTTCGGAACGACGGTGACCGCGCGGCGGTTCTGCGCCCAGGCAGCCTCGTCCGAACCGGTCGCCAGCGGGCGCTCCTTGCCGTAGCTGATGACCGAGATGCGCGACGCCGGAACGCCGACGCTCACCAGATAATTCTTGGCGGCATTGGCACGGCGTTCGCCGAGGGCGAGGTTGTACTCACGCGTGCCGCGCTCGTCGCAATGGCCCTCGATCGTCACCGAGGCGTTCGGATATTTGGCCAGCCACTGGGCCTGACGGCTCAGCGTCGCCTGATCCTCGGCATCGACGTCGTAGGAGTCGGTGTCGAAGAACACGGTGTCGGTGCCGGCCTGCGCCAGGAAGTCGGCGCGCGATCCCGGAACCGGGCCGGTCTGCGGCGGCGGCGGCGGGGGAGCCTCGGGCATCGGGGCCGGGGCGGTCTGCGGCGGCGGCGGCGGCAGTTCCTCGGGCTTCTTCTTCGAACAGGCAGCGACGCTCAGTGCCAGCGCGGACACGAGCGCGATCTTAAGGGTCATACGCGCCATCTAAATCTCCTTCCTCAGCTGGTTACGGTTGAATAACGTCTTTTATTCCAATTGCTCCCTGGAATCTCTTACGGCAGCAGCGGCCCCCAGGCCGGGTCCGACCCGTCGAGCGGGGTCGGGATCGGGCGTTCGTTGACGCCGGTCAGGTCGACCGACCAGAGATCGGCCTTGCCCGAGCCCTGAGCGGTGCGGAAGAACATGATCACGCGGCCATTGGGCGACCAGCTCGGGCCTTCGTCCTGCCAGCCATTGGTCAGGATCTTCTCGCCCGAACCGTCGATGTTCATGATACCGACGTTGAAGCCGCCGCCGATCCGCGTGAAGGCGATCAGGTCGCCACGCGGGCTCCAGGCGGCACTGCCATAGCGGCCCGAACCGAAGCTGATCCGGTTCTGGTTCGAACCGTCGGCGTTCATCACATAGAGCTGCTGGGTGCCCGAACGATCGCTTTCGAACACGATCTTGGATCCGTCGGGCGAATAGCTGGCACCGGTGTCGATGCCGGGCGAGGTGGTCAGCCGCTGCGGCGTGCCGCCGGTGCTGGGAACGCGATAGATGTCGGTGTTACCGCCAACGGCCATCGAGAAGACAATGTAACGGCCATCGGGCGAGAAGCGCGGCGAAAAGGTCATGTTCGGCTGATCGACGACCAGCCGCTGCGAACCCGAACCAATGTCGTACACGTAAACGCGCGCGCGGTTGTTGGTGTAGGACATATAGGTGATCGTCTGCTGGTTCGGCGCAAAGCGCGGGGTCAGCACGATCGACTGTCCATTGGTCAGGAAGCGATGGTTGGCGCCGTCCTGATCCATGATGCCAAGCCGTTTGATGCGGTTGGTCTTGGGCCCGGTCTCGGAGACATAAACGACGCGGCTGTCGAAATAGGGGCCTTCGCCGGTCAGGCGGGTATAGACCTGATCGGCGCATTTATGCGCGGCGCGGCGCCACTGGCCCGGCTGCACGACAAAGCCCTGCCGGGTCAGTTCGCTGCGCGCCAGGACGTCGTAAAGATAGCAGCCCACCGTCAGCGTCCCGTCGCCATTGGCCTGGACGAAGCCCTGGACCAGCGCCTGCGCGCCGCTCTGGGTCCAGAACATGTAGTCGGGCGCGGTCACCTGCGGATGGGTGACGGTCTGCATCGCGCTCTTGGGCAGCGGGCTGAACAGGCCGCTATTCTTGAGATCGGCGGTGACCACCTCGGCGACGCGCTGGCCGAGCGCTGCGGTGTCGCCTGCCGGGGTATTGGCGACCGCCGGGGTCGGCATGCCGGGCACCGCAATCGGCATGGGCTGCGCAATGCCGCCGGTTATGTCGACCTCGAGCTGTGCGGCAGCGGGGGACGCCGCCAGCGTGAAGCTCAACAGGGACAGGGCAAGGCCAAAGCGCATTCTCGTCTCCTTCGCCCCGCTCGGGCCATGCTGCCCAAAGCGGGGGCAATAGTCAAAAAATTGGCCCATCAGTTCATCTGCGCCGGGCGGAAGGTGAAGTTCACATCTTCCCAGCCACCCTCGTACAGGTCGGGCGGAAGCTTGTACGGGGCGCAACGCTGCAACGCCCGGGTGGCGGCTTCGTTCATCTGCCGCACATAGGGCTGGTTGGTCGGCGTCACGCCGAGATTGCCGATCACCTCGGGCGCGACCGCGATCGACCCGTCGCGTTTGAAGCGCAATCGCACACGGGTGACGATACTGGCGGTGTCGGCGCCGCCCGCCGGGATCGTGTAGCAGGGCTTCACCTGGCTCGCGATCAGCGCAACGAGGCCGTTCATCGCGATCGGGCTGATCGCGGCGGCGCGCGGCGCGGCGCCCTTGCCCGCGGACTTCTCGACCGGGATGCCCTTGAGGAAATCGGTGCCGAGCGAGGTCGCCTTGGGCTTCGGCTTCACCGGAGCCGGCGTGGCCTTCGCCGCAGGGGCCGGCGCGGCTTTCGCCGGGGTCGGGGGCGTCTTCTCGGCTGGTTTCGGCGTGGGCGCGGGCGCAGGCTTGGGCGGAGCCGGCTTGGAGGCAGGCTTCGGGGTCGGCGCAGGCTTGGGCGGCGTCGGCGGAGCAGGCTCGGGCTTCGCGGGCGCGGGCGTCGGCTCGGGCGGGGTCTCCTCGACCGGGCCGAGTTCGGGCGCCTGCGCGGCCTGCGGGGGTTCCTTCGAGATTTCGGGCGCTGCCGAGACGAGCCCGGCCTTGTCGACCAGCATCACGTCCATGGGCTCGCTGAGCTTGGGCATCTGCCGCACGCTCATCAGGTTCAGCGACAGCAGCGCGAGCAGGCCGACATGGCCCGCGATCGACAGCCCCAGCCCTGCACCCTCGGACCGCTTCATCCTCAGGGCACCGCCGGCTCGGGAACTTCGTCCCCGTCGACCCGACCGCCGGCCTGCAGGCCGGCCGCTTCGCCCTCGCCCAGCGTGACCAGGGCCACGCGGTTGAGCCCCGCATGGTTGAGCGCACCCATCACCGCCATCACGCGACCATAATCGAGCGCACGATCGGCGCGCAGGAAGATCTGCGGGCTATCCTTGCCCTTGCCCGACTTGGCCGCGATGTCCGCGAACTGCGCGTCCATCGCCGCGATTTGAATCTCGCGATCATCGAGATAGACGCGGCCGTCCTTGTCGATCGACAGCTGGATCGGCTTCTTGTCCTGATCGAGCGCACCGGCCGAGCTTTCGGGCAGGTCGACGGGCACGCCGGCAAGCAGCAGCGGCGCGGTGACCATGAAGATGATCAGCAGCACCAGCATCACGTCGACGAGCGGCGTGACGTTGATCTCCGCCATCGGCGCGCGCCGGCCGCCGCGCCCGGATACGGGACCGCCCATGCCCATCAGAGGCGCTCCAGTTCCCGGCTGAGAGTCATGTGGATCGCATCGCCGAAGCGGTGAAGCTGGCCCTCAATCTTGGAGACGGTGTGCAGCAGCCGGTTATAGGCGATGACGGCGGGGATCGCGGCGAACAGGCCCAGCGCGGTTGCGAACAGCGCCTCGGCAATGCCCGGCGCCACGACGCCAAGCGAGGTGTTCTGCGACGCCGCGATGTCGGTGAAGCTGCGCATGATGCCCCATACGGTGCCGAACAACCCGACGAAGGGCGCGACCGAACCAACGGTGGCGAGGATGTTCAGTCGATCCGAAAGCCGGTCGATCTCGTTACCGGCGGCGGCGCCCAGCGCATTGGCCAGCCGGGCGCGCGTACCGTCGCGGTCGATCGCCTGGCCCGAACGCACCGAGCGGCGCCATTCGGCGACGCCCGCCGAAAAAACCTTGGCGGCGGGAATGTCCTGCCGGCCAGGCCCTTCGTAGAATTTATCGATATCCTCGGACTTCCAGAAATCTGCCTCGAAGCCCCTGCTCGCCTTGAGCGCGCGGCCGAGCGACAGGCTGCCGGACAGGATGATCGTCCAGGTCCAGATGCTGGCCGCGAGCAGGCCGATCATCACCGCCTTCACGACGATGTCGGCCTGGAGGAAGAGGGCGATGGGCGACAGCGCCGAGGTCGATGCGGAGACCGCCATTTCCTGCATCATCAATTCAATCCGTCCCTTTTCAATCTCTCGCCTCTTTCAGGCGCTCGAATGTCTCGATCCAGTGGCGGGGCTGACGCTTCGGACGGCCGTCCGAGCCGATCAGGGCGACCGAGACATCGGCTTCGACCAATGTTTCGGACCCGCGCATGACTCTCTGATGAACGACGCATGAGGCCCCCCGGATATTCCCCATGCGGCTGACCACCAGCAGATCGTCGTCGAGCCGGCCCGGCGCGCGATAGCGCAGGCCCAGTTCGACGACCACATAATTGCCCTCGCCGCTTTTCATAGCGCCGCGCTGGTCGATGCCGGCAAGCCGCATCATGTCGCTACGCGCCCGTTCCATGAACCGCAGATAGCTGGCGTGATAAACCACCCCGCCTGCGTCGGTATCCTCGAAATAGACGCGCAGCGCGAAAAGATGCGCGCCCGCTTCGAAGCGTCCGGAATAAGGTGTGTCGTGCATTGCCGCCTGTTTAAGCGATCACCCACCGAAATGAACGGATATTCGCGGAAAGCGGCTCGGTTCGCCCTGCGGGAACGTCGATCCGACGAAAGCGGGCCTCGGCGAGCCGTCAAACACCGTCGAACAGACCATCCTGCCCCGCCTCCGGAGGCGGCGCGATGCCGAGATGCTTCCAGCCACGCCCGTTGAGGCAGCGCCCGCGCGCGGTGCGGGCGATCAGGCCGAGCTGGATCAGATAAGGCTCGATCACATCCTCGATCGTATCGCGCGGCTCGGACAGCCCGGCGGCCAGCGTTTCGACCCCGACCGGGCCGCCACGATAGATGTCGGCGATCATGTGGAGATAGCGGCGGTCCATCGCATCGAGGCCGAGGCTGTCGACCTCGAGCCGGTTGAGCGCCTGGTCCGCCAGCTTTGCGTCGACGATGTCGGAGCCAAGCACATGCGCGAAGTCGCGGACGCGGCGCAGCAGGCGGCCGGCGATACGCGGGGTGCCTCGCGCGCGCCGCGCGATCTCGACCGCGCCGTCGGGTGCGATCGGCAGGTCGAGCAGGCGCGAGGCACGGGTGACGACTTTCTCGAGCTCGTCCACGGTATAGAATTGCAGCCGGATCGGGATGCCGAAACGGTCGCGCAAGGGGGTGGTGATCAGCCCCTGCCGCGTGGTCGCCCCGACCAGGGTAAAGCGCGGCAGGTCGATCCGCACGCTGCGCGCCGACGGCCCCTCGCCGATCATCAGATCGAGCGCGCGATCCTCCATCGCGGGATAGAGCACCTCCTCGACCTGCGGCTGGAGGCGGTGAATCTCGTCGATGAAGAGGACGTCGCCATCCTCGAGATTGGTCAGCAGCGCGGCGAGATCGCCCGACTTGGCGATCACGGGCCCCGAGGTGGCGCGGAACCCCGCCCCCATTTCCTTGGCGATGATCTGCGCCAGCGTGGTCTTGCCAAGGCCCGGCGGGCCGAAGAACAGCACATGGTCGAGCGCATCGCCACGCCTGCGCGCCGCCTCGATGAATACGCGCAGATTGTCGCGTGCCGCCTGCTGCCCGACGAATTCGTCGAGCGACCTGGGGCGCAGCGCGGCATCGACATCCTCGGGACGTCGGCCGGCGGAAAGGAGGCGATCGGGTTCGGTCATGGCTGGTGGACGTTCCCTAACCGTTCTTGCCCCCCGCTGTCGACCTCGCTCGTCGGAGAGACTGGTCGGCATCGTGGACAGTTGTTGGCCGCGATGGCACGAGGCGGGCGACACGCTTTCGTCGGAGCCCGCCTTGACCACAGCCCCAACCAAGCCGCCCGTGCTGCTGCGCCCGCACCTGCCGCTTCCGGCGCTCCGCGCCGCACTGGAAGAGCGGTTCGAGCTGCAATCCGAGCCGGGGCCGGGGATCAGCGCGATGGTCGCCTCCGGGGTCGTCGATGCGGCGCTGATGGACAGCCTTCCCGACCTGAAGCTGATCGCACTCGGCACGGTGGGTTATGACGGCGTCGACCTCGATCACGCGCGCCGCCGCGGCATAAGCGTCACCAATACGCCCGACGTGCTGACCGACGACGTTGCCGACCTGGCAGTCGCGCTGATCCTCGCGGTCCATCGCAAGCTGCCGCGCGACGATGCCCATGTTCGCGCCGGGCGCTGGCCGGTCGAAGGACAACCGTCGCTCACCCGCCGCTTCAGCGGACGACGCAGCGGCATCGTCGGGCTCGGCCGGATCGGTCTGGCCATCGCGAGGCGACTGGAAGGCTTCGGCGGAGAGATCGCCTATCACTCCCGGCATCCGCGCGAGGACGTGCCCTATCGCTATGCCGACAGCGCCGAGGCTCTTGCGGCTTCGGTCGACGTGCTCGTCGTAGCGACCCCCGGCGGCGCTGAGACCGAGAAGCTGATCGACCGACGGGTGATCGACGCGCTGGGGCCGGACGGCGTCATCGTCAACATCGCGCGCGGTTCGGTAATCGACGAGGAGGCGCTGGTGGCGGCGCTCGTCGATGGCCGGCTGGGCGGGGCGGGGCTCGACGTCTTCGCGCAGGAACCGCATGTGCCCGACGCACTGCTGGCGATGGAGAATGTCGTGCTGCTGCCGCACCAGGGCAGCGGGACCGTCGAGACGCGCGCCGCGATGGCGGCTCTGGTCATCGCCAATCTCGACGCCTTCTTTGCGGGCGAGCCGCTGCCGACGCCGATCGGCTAGCCTTTATTTGGCGGCCTTGCGCAGCGCCAGCCGTACGACCGCGTCGAGCGTTGCCGTGGGGCCGAGCTCCTCGACCGCTGCGCCGACCGCGTCGCTCGCCTCGGCCGTTTTGAAGCCGAGATTGCCGAGCGCCGAGACGGCATCCTCCGCCACGCCGCCCTTGGGGAGGGCTGCGGGAGAAAGCCCTGCTGCCAGCCCGACGGCGCCCATCTTGTCCTTGAGCTCGTTTACGATGCGCATGGCGAGCTTGGGACCGACGCCATTGGCGCGGGCGACCATCGCTTTGTCCCCGGTCGCGACCGCGCGCGACAGCTCGCCGGCATCGAGCACCGACAGGATCGAGAGCGCAACCCGGCCGCCCACGCCCTGGACGCTGGTCAGCAGGCGGAAGGAGTCGCGCTCGCCCGCCGAGCCGAAACCGTAGAGGGTGATTGCATCCTCGCGCACCTGCATCTCGGTGAACAGCAAAACGTCGCCGCCGACTTCGCCGATCGCCGACAGCGTTCGCGCCGAACACCAGACCAGATAGCCGACCCCGCCGACATCGAGCACGGCATGGTCGGCGGTGCTTTCGGCGAGGGTGCCGCGCAGCCGGGCGATCATGGGATGATCCGGCGCATGGCGCGCGCGCTGGCGAGATGATGGGCGTGGGTGATCGCCACCGCCAGCGCGTCCGCCGCATCCGGACCGGCCAGCTTCGCTCCCGGCAACAACACCTTGACCATCGCCTGCACCTGCCTCTTCTCCGCGCCACCGGTCCCGACGACCGCCTTTTTCACGATCGAAGGGTGATACTCACCGACGCTGACCTCCGCCAGCGCCGCCGCCAACAACACGACGCCGCGCGCCTGGCCCAGCTTGAGGGTCGACTGCGCGTTGGAATTGCCGAGCACCTCCTCGACCGCAGCCCCCTCGGGCCGGTAGCTGCGAATGATCTCCGACAGCGCGCCGTGCAGGAGATAAAGCCGGCGCGACAATTCCATCGACGGCTCGGTCTTGATCTGCCCGTTGGCGACGTGACTCAGCCGGTTCCCATCTGCGGCGATGACGCCCCAGCCGGTCGTACCCAGGCCCGGATCGAAACCGATGAGGATCATGAGGATTCCCTATTCCGGACCGATAAGCCCCTCCCCTTCAGGGGAGAGGTGGGGGTGGGGCCAACGATCTGGGAGCGCCGCAAGAGTTTGTGCGATGAACTCCAACACCCCGCCGATGTTGTTCATAACATCTTCGTTGGTGAATCGGATCGTCCGATAGCCTCGGCTGTAAAGCAAAGCGTCGCGACGCCGGTCCGCCTCGACATCGTGCGTATCGCCGTCGATCTCGATCACGAGCGCCTTGGCGGGGCAAAGAAAGTCGACGATGAATCCATCGATCACCGACTGCCGCCTGATCTTATGACCGATCTGAGAGTTGGACAGACTCCGCCAGAGCCGCTTTTCGGGCTCGGTCGGGTTGTTGCGCATCAAGCGCGCTCTGTCGCCTAGTCGATCGATCTGCCCCACCCCAACCCCTCCCCTGAAGGGGAGGGGCTTAATAATACACGCCAAACCTCAGCCGTTTACCCCAGCTTCGCCATCACCTCTTCGGGGACGTCGTAATTGCCCCAGACGGTCTGGACGTCGTCGTCGTCGTCGAGCGCGTCGATCAGTTTCAGGAGCTTGGCGGCGTCTTCCTCGCCGACGCTGACCTGGGTTTGGGGGCGCCAGGCGAGCTTCGCGCCGTCGGCCTCGCCCAGCACGCTTTCGAGCGCCTTGGCGACTTCATGGAGCGAGTCGATCGCGGTCCAGATTTCATGGCCTTCCTCGGACGAGGTCACGTCCTCGGCGCCCGCTTCGAGCGCGGCTTCGAACACCTTGTCGGGATCGCCGGCCGAGGCTGGGTAGTTGATCAGGCCGAGTCGGTCGAAGCCATGGCTCACCGATCCGCCCGCGCCGAGATTGCCGCCGTTTTTCGACACCGCCGTCCGGACATTGGTCGCCGTGCGGTTACGGTTGTCGGTCAGCGCCTCGATGATCAGCGCGACGCCGCCGGGGCCGAAGCCCTCATAGCGGACCTCTTCATAATTGGTGTCGTCGCCGCCGGCCGCCTTGTTGATCGAGCGCTCGATATTGTCCTTCGGCAGGCCTTCCTTGCGCGCCGTGATCACGGCCTGGCGCAGGCGCGCGTTCATCGCCGGGTCGGGCAGGCCCATCCGCGCCGCCACGGTGATTTCGCGGCTCAGCTTGGAAAAGAGCGCCGAGCGCTTCTTATCCTGCGCACCCTTGCGGTGCATGATGTTCTTGAATTTGCTATGACCGGCCATTGCCGTCCCGTCCTGCGCTGTCCCTGGATGGCGCGCTCTCTAGCCTTGCGGGCGGTCGGGTGGCAAGCCGAGTCCGGACCTGCCACCCGACCGGGCAGGCGTTCAGTCTACGAACAGCAGCGCGGGCGTCTCGATCAGGCGCTTGAGCGCCTGGACGAAGCTGGCGGCGTCCCAGCCGTCGACGACCCGGTGGTCGCAACTGATCGACAGGTTCATCAGCTTGGCCGCCACCACCTGGCCGTCGCGGAACACCGGCCGCTCGACCACCTTGTTGGGGCCGATGATCGCAACCTCGGGCCGGTTGATCACCGGCGTCGTCGCGATGCCGCCGAGCGGGCCGAGCGAGGTGATCGTCAGCGTCGAGCCCGACAGTTCGTCCGACTTCGCCTTGCCGCTGCGCGCCGCATCGGCCAGCCGGACGATCTCCGATGCCAGCTGCCAGACATTGCGCGCCTCGGCGTTGCGGATCACCGGCACCATCAGCCCGGCATCAGTCTGCGTCGCCATGCCCAGATGCACCGCGCCCGAGCGCGTCACGATCCCCGCTTCATCGTCATAACGTGCGTTGATCATCGGGAAGTCGGGCAGCGTCCTGCAGATCGCCGTGATCAGCAGCGGCAGCATCGTCAGCTTGGGCTTGGCGCCCCGCGTCGCGTTGAGATCGGCGCGCAGTGCTTCGAGCTTGGTGACGTCGATCTCCTCGACATAGGTGAAGTGCGGAATGGCGCGCTTGGCCGCCGCCATATTCTCCGCGATCCGCCGGCGCAGGCCGATCACCTTGATCTGCTCGTCGCCGCGCGCCGCCCCCGGGGCCCGGTAGCCGCCGCCGGCATTATAGGTGAGGAAGGCGTCGAGATCGGCATGGCGCACGCGCCCGTCCGCCGCCGCCTTCACCTGCGCCAAATCGATGCCCAGGTCCTTCGCGCGCTGGCGAACAGCCGGCGAGGCGAGCACGCGATGGCGCTCGGTTGGGGTTGGAGCTGGGGTTGGGGCTGGGTCGGCTTCGGGCTCTGGCGCTGGTTCCGGCCTCGCTTCGACCGGCATGGGCACGGGATCGGGCTTCACCACCTGCGCCGCCTCGGCGGGCGCGACCTCGACGACCGGAGCGGGCGCCGCTTCGACCGCAGCCTCGCCCTCGATCTCGAACACCGCCAGGATCGAACCGATCGCCACCTGCTCGCCGACCTCGCCGGTCAGCCGCACCACCCGGCCCGCCACCGGCGCGGTCATCTCGACCGTCGCCTTGTCGGTCATCAGGTCGGCCAGCGGCGCGTCCTCCTCGACCACATCGCCCACCGCGACGTGCCAGGCGACGATCTCCGCCTCGGCAATGCCCTCGCCGATGTCCGGCAGCTTGAATTCATAGGTCGCCATGTCGGATCAATCCTGCATCACGCGCTTGAGCGCCTGGGTGAGACGGACGGGGCCGGGGAAATAGGCCCATTCGAGGCTGTGCGGATAAGGCGTGTCCCAACCGGTCACGCGCTGCACGGGGGCCTCGAGCCAGTGGAAGCAATGTTCCTGGACGAGCGCCGAGAGTTCGGCGCCATAGCCTGCGGTCTTGGTCGCTTCATGCACCACGACGCAGCGACCGGTTTTCTTCACCGAGGCCGCAACCGTCTCGATGTCGAGCGGGACGAGCGTGCGCAGGTCGATGATTTCGGCGTCGATGCCGCTCTCCTCGACCACGCCTTTCGCCACATGGACCATGGTGCCGTAGCAGAGGATGGTGACGTCGCCGCCCTCGCGCACGACCTTCGCCTTGCCAAGTTCGATCCGGTAATGGCCCGTCGGCACCTCGCTTTCGGGGAAGCGGCTCCACGGCGCCACCGGACGGTCATAATGACCATCGAAGGGCCCGTTATAGATGCGTTTTGGCTCGAAGAAGATGACCGGGTCATTGTCCTCGATCGCGGCGATCAACAAGCCCTTGGCGTCATAGGGGTTGGACGGGATCACCGTCTTCAGCCCCGCGACATGGGTGAAGATGCCTTCGGGGCTCTGGCTGTGCGTCTGCCCGCCGAAGATGCCGCCGCCGAACGGCGTCCGCACCGTGATCGGTGCCGTGTATTCGCCCGCCGAGCGATAGCGCAGCCTCGCCGCTTCCGACACCAGCTGGTCGAGCGCGGGATAGATATAGTCGGCGAACTGGATCTCGGGCACCGGGCGCAGGCCATAGGTCGCCATGCCGACCGCAACACCGATGATGCCGCATTCGCTGATCGGTGTATCGAACACGCGGGTCTTGCCGTAGCGCTTCTGCAGCCCCTCGGTCGCCTTGAAGACGCCGCCGAAGTAGCCGACGTCCTCGCCGAGCACGACAATGCCCTCGTCGCGCTCCATCGACACGTCGAGCGCCGAGTTGATCGCCTGGATCATGTTCATGGTGCGGGAGTCGCCCGCCGTCTGCTCCGCGCTCATATGCCGGCCGCCTTGCGCTCTTCGAGCATCTGCTCGCGCTGTTCCTCCAGATGCCAGGGCATCGTCTCGAACACGTCCTCGAACATCGGATCGAAGGACTGCTTGAGCCCGTCATGGAGGACGCCGTTCTTCTCGGCCTCGCGCTGCGCCGCCTTCACCTGTTCGGCGACCTCCCGGTCCATCGCCGCGTGCCGCTCCTCGTCCCAGATGCCGAGGCCGATGACATGCTTCTTGAGCCGCGCGATCGGATCGCCGAGCGGCCATTTCGTGCCCTCGTCGGCAGAGCGATATTTGGTCGGGTCGTCCGACGTCGAATGCCCCTCGGCGCGATAGGTGAAATGCTCGATCAGCGTCGGCCCGTGATTGCTGCGCGCCCGGTCGGCTGCCCACTGCGTCGCCGCATAGACCGCCAGCGCATCATTGCCGTCGACCCGCAGGCCGGCGATACCATAGCCGATCGCCCGCGCCGCGAACGTCGTCGCCTCGGCTCCCGCGAAGCCCGAGAAGGACGAGATCGCCCACTGGTTGTTGATCACGTTGAAGATGACCGGCGCGCGGTACACGGCGGCGAAGGTCATCGCCGAGTGGAAGTCGCCCTCGGCGGTCGATCCCTCGCCGCACCAGGCCGCCGCGATACGCGTATCGCCGCGCGCCGCACTCGCCATCGCCCAGCCGACCGCCTGCGGATATTGCGTCGTCAGATTGCCCGAGATCGAGAAGAAATTGGCGTCGCGGACCGAATACATGATCGGCATCTGCCGGCCCTTCAGCCGGTCGGCGCGGTTCGAATAGATCTGGTTGATCATGTCGACGATCGGCCAGTCGCGCGCGATCAGCAGGCCCTGCTGCCGATAGCTCGGAAAGCACATGTCGTCATAGTCGAGCGCATGGGCCGCGGCGATCGAGGTTGCCTCCTCGCCGGTGCACTTCATGTAGAAGCTCGTCTTGCCCTGCCTCTGAGCGCGGTAGAGGCGCTCGTCGAACGCGCGGGTGAGCGCCATGCTGCGCAGCATTTTCAACAGCGTCTCGGGGGAAAGGCGCGGATCCCAAGGGCCCTGCGCGACGCCATCGGGGTCGAGCACGCGCACCATGTCATAAGCCAGGTCGCGCATCTCGGCAGGCGCGGCCCCGACCTCCGGGCGCCGGACGGCGCCGGCCACGGGCATGGGAAAGCTGCTGTAATCGGCCTCGTCCCCCGGTCGGAACGACGGCTCCGGAACGTGCAGCGACAAAGGCGGCAGATTGCGGCCGGTCATGCGCTAACCATCCTCTCATCCATTTCTGTCAGCAATACTGACTGAAATCATATAATATAATTATGGAATAAAATTACAAGCCCTGTCGAACGCTTCGGCGAACATCCTACAGCATGTCAAAGCGCCGGACAGCCTCTCGTTCCGGCGGAGGTCAGTCGCGAATGGGCATCCGGAACAGCGCTTCCAGCCCGCCGCCCTCGCGATTGGCGAGGACGAGCGTACCGCCATGTTCCTGCGCAATGGCGCGGGAAATGCTGAGGCCCAGGCCGATGCCCCCCGTCGAGCGGTTGCGCGAGGGCTCACCGCGTTCGAACGGCCGGAACATCGATTCGAGGGCGGCGGGCGGCAGGCCCGGCCCGCGGTCGGCCACGCGAATCTCGGCGACATCGCCATCGCGCCGGACCGACAGTTCGGCACTGCCACCATAGACGATCGCATTGTCGACGAGGTTCTGGACGAGTCGTCGCAACGCCATGGGATCGCCGAGCAGGGTGATGGAATCAACGTGAGACAGACTGACAGCGCGACCGATCTCGCGTTCGGCCTCGACCAGCTCGCGCACCAGCCGGTCGAGCGAGAGGCTGCGCATCTCGGCAATGCCGCCCGTATCCCGCACGAAGGAGATGGTCGCCGCGATCATCGCGCGCATCTGTTCGATATCGCCCTGGACCTTCTGGCGCATCTCGTCGGGCGCTGCTTCGATCCGGAAGGCGATGCGCGCCAGCGGGGTGCGCAGGTCATGCGCGATCGCGCCGATCATGTTGGTCCTCTCGGTCAGATAAGCGGACAGCCGCTCCTGCATCCGGTTGAGCGCATGGGCGGTGACGCGCAGTTCGGCGGGGCCTTCCTCGACGATCAGCGGCGCCTGCGGATTGGCACCCATGCGATCCGCGGCGTCGGCGATCCGGCGGATCGGCTTGGCGAGAGCGCGCGCGAACAGCCAGGCAAAAGGGATGACCGCGAGCAGGCTGAGACCGAAGAGCAGCAGGATGCGCTGTTGCCAGGCCGGGAAGAAGGGCCGTGGCGGGGTGCGGACCACGCGCCATGTGCCCGCATCGGTTCGATAGCCGGCCAGCACGGTGTCGAAGAACAGTGGTTCTCCCCGCCGCACGATGACGCGCCGCTCGCGCCCGGATCGGAAGGGCATACCGATGCGCTGGTCCGGACCGAAATAGAGTCGGACCCTTTCGGGCGAAACCCCAAGCCGATCGGCCAGCCGCCGCGAGAAGCGGAGCGATTCGATCATTTCGGGATCAGGGCGTGGTTCTACCGCCTGTTCGCGCGTTGCCAGCAGCCGGTCGCGCGGCAAATCGTCGAGCGGCGGCGGTGATCGGCGGTCTGGCGGCGCGGGCGCTTCATGCCGGGCGTCGGGCAGGTCGACCGCCTGCCATATCCGTTCGCGCGGCAGACGGCGCCCGGCCAAGGCCTCGGCGATGTCGGACAGCGAATTGAAATCGGGCCGGGGCGGCGGTGCCACGGTGAACAGTACGACGGTTACCATGAAGAC
>NZ_JAGMXV010000104.1 GCF_018006725.1 Rhizorhabdus sp. | reverse complement strand
TGACCGCTGGCAGTGGGTCGATCTCGCCTCGCTCGGCATCATCCTGTTCCTGCTCTATGTCGCGTGGCGCGATCCGCGCCTGCGCTTGTCGGCGCGCCTGCTGCTGCCCGCCGCGCTCGTCGCCGGTGCCTTCCTGATCCTGCCGCGCCTGATGATGGGCGGTGCCTATGTCGACATGCGGCTCGCGCCCGCGATCTGGATGTTGCTGCTGCTGTCGGTTCAGCCCGCCGGCGATCTCCGCCTTGCCCGGATGATCGCGTTCGCCGGGCTCGCCTTCCTCGCAGCGCGGACGGTGGCGGTGACATGGTCCTATGCCGAGCAACTCGCCGAGCGCCGCGCCGACCTGTCGCTAGTCTCCCACATCCCACCCGGAGCGGCGGTGCTCGCGCTCAATTACCGCCCTTGCCTGCGCGACTGGGCGGACGGGCGCGAGGACCACCTCCCTGCCTTCGCGATTATCGAGCGCGACGCCTTCGTGAACGAACAATGGGCGATAGCCGGGCAACATATCCTGAAGGTCAGCTATCCCGCAGCGGGGCCGTTTCAGGCGGATCCGAGCCAGCATGTCTATCCATCCGCCTGTGCCGAGGAAGGCCGAAGCCTGACCCGCGCCCTCGCGTTGTTCCCGCGCAACGCCTTCCATTACGTCTGGCTGAGTGGAATTCGACTGCCCGATCCAAGGCGTTTCGGCCTCGTAACCGTCTGGGGTCTGGGACGGTCGACTCTCTACGAAGTCGTTGGCAGCGCAGCGCTGCCGCGTGTAGAGCGCGGTCTCCCGGATGCGGGGCGGAGAGGCGAGCGAGCGGAGAGATGAGCAACACCGGCCTGGAGGCCGTCTTCCTGTCGAACCGGGAGAGGCTGCTCGGCTTTCTGCGCGCCCATGGCGCGGGGGATGCGGCCGAGGATCTGCTGCAGGAATTATGGCTCAAGATCGCGGCGGCGCCGAGCGGTCCGGTCGCGCAGCCGCTGTCCTATCTCTTCCGTGCTGCCAACAACCTGATGCTCGACCGCTACCGCTCGCAGCAGCAGGCGACCAGGCGCGACCATGACTGGACCGAGGCGGCGACCACCCTGCCCGGAACGTCCGACGAACCGTCGACAGAGCGCCGGCTGATCGCCCGCGAGCAGCTGACCATCATGCAGCGGACGATCGACGCACTCGGCCAGCGGGCCGCGGCGATCTTCAGGCGCCACCGGATCGACGGCATCGGACAACGCGACATAGCCAAGGAATTCGGTGTCAGCATCAGCACGGTCGAAAGCGATCTGCGCCGCGCCTATCGCACGGTAATCGAGACACGGAGCCGCTTCGATGAGGAATGATAGGAACGACTCCGTCCTGTCTGTCGGAGGGCCCCGAGTTCATGGCTGAGGACAGGCACGATATGGAAGACGCGGCGCTCGACTGGGTGATCCGCCTGCGCGATCCCCGCTTCGAGGACTGGGACGCGTTCGAGGCGTGGCTGTCGTCGGATCCGGCCCATGCCGAGCTCTACCAGCGGCTTGCCGTCGCCGATCAGGATCTCGACGGCGTCCTGCTGCCCACAGAAACGCCGCCCGTCGAACAGCCGGGCGCGGACAATGTCGTGGCTTTTCCGGCGCAGCGGTCGCGCGGAATCGGCCGTCGGACGTGGATCGGCGGGGCGATCGCCGCGTCGCTGGCGGTGCTCGTCGGCGTCGGCATGGTCGATCGCCAGCCCGCGCTCTATCCGGTCGAAACCGCACCGGGCACGCGCCGGGTCGTCGCGCTCGATGATGGCAGCAAGATCATCCTCAACGGCGGGACGCGCATCATCCTCGACCGCAAGGACCAGCGCTACGCCACGCTCGAACGCGGCGAGGCGCTGTTCGACGTCGTCCACGACGACGATGCCCCCTTCAAGGTCAAGGTCGGCGATGCGACGCTGGTCGATGTCGGCACGCGCTTCAACGTGCTGCGCGAGGGCGGCACGACTGCGGTCCAGGTGGCCGAGGGCGCTGTCGTCTACAATCCGGAGTCCGAAGCGGTCCGCCTCGACGCAGGCCGCGCGCTCCGCGCGGTCGATGGCGAGACCCAGCTGGCGCTCACTGCCGTGACGCCCGACGCCGTGGCCGGATGGCGCGAGGGCCGGCTGATCTATGACGGCCAGACGATGGCCGAGGTCGCCGCCGATCTCGCCCGCTGGTCGGGGCAGACGGTGCGTGCCGATCCCCGCATCGCCGGTCAGCGTTTCCGCGGCGTGCTCAGCCTCGCCGATGGCGAGGACATCGTCCGACTGGCGCCGCTGCTCGAGGTCGATGTCCGTCGCAGCGGTCAGACATGGATATTGGCGCCGCGCACCCCGTGATCCGATCGCTGCCCCTCGCCGTCCTAGCCCTCGCCATCCCGGCCCAGATCGCGGCTGCGGAGACGAAGGCACTCGACCTGCCCGCAGGACGACTCGGTGAGGTGATCGCGGTATTGGCAAAGCAGACCGGCGCCTCGGTCAGCGTGTCCGATCGCTCGATCTGGACGATGCGGGTGGCCGCGTTGCGCGGCCGGATGGACGCGGAAAAAGCTCTGCGGTCATTGCTTCGCGGCAGCCGGGCGCGCGTCGTTCCGATTGGCGGCAATGCCTTCCGGATCGTACCGGCGGAGACAGGACGCAGCGAAGGCCGACCCGGCGTCGCAACCCCGCCGATCGTCACCGAAGACGACCAGTCGATCGTCGTCACCGCGTCGAAGCGCGACACCCGGCTGCGCGACTTCGCGGGCTCGGTCAGCCTGCTCGACGGCGCCGATCTGGCGTTCGGCGGCGAGCAGGGGATGGAATCGGTCCTCGCCCGCGTCGCCAGCCTGTCGTCGACGCATCTGGGGGCGGGCCGCAACAAGCTGTTCATCCGGGGCATCGCCGATTCGAGCTTCACCGGCCCGACCCAGGCGACGGTCGGCCAGTATCTGGGCGACATGCGGCTGACCTACAACGCGCCCGATCCCGACCTGCGCCTCTACGACATACAGTCGGTCGAGATATTGGAAGGGCCGCAGGGTACACTCTACGGCGCGGGATCGCTCGGTGGCGTGATCCGGATCATCCGTAATGCGCCGCGCATGGGCGAAACTGGCGCTGCGCTCTCTGCCGGCCTCTCCGCAACCCAGCATGGCGATCCGTCAGGCGACATCGGCGGGATGGTCAACATTCCCGTCGCAGGCGAACGGATCGCCCTGCGGGCCGTCGGTTATGGGCTAACCGAAGGTGGCTATATCGACGACGTCTGGCGGCGGAAGCGCGACATCAACCGCACCCGGGTGGCCGGCGGACGGGCCACGCTCCGCTTCGACATGGGCGACGGATGGACCGTCGATCTCGGTGGCGTCTATCAGGACAATGAGGGGCGCGATGGCCAATATGCCGATCGCGCGCTGGGCGGGCTCAATCGCGCCAGCCGCGTCGCCGGTGGGTTCGACGCCGACTATGGGCTGGGCGAACTGGTCATTTCCAAACAATGGGACAGGCTCTCCTTCCTGTCCTCGACCGGCTATGTCCGCCAGAACCTCCGCGAGAATTACGACGCGAGCGTAATCGGGCAGGACCGGCAGTTTCGCCAGACCAACCGTACGCGCATGTTTGCGTCGGAGAATCGACTGTGGCGGCCGACACGCGACGGCTTCGGCTGGGTGATCGGCGCCAGCTACACGCACAACCGCACCGATCTCGACCGCGCGCTCGGGCCGGTCGGGCGACCGCTGCCCGTCACCGGCGTATCCAACCGGATCAACGAGTTCACGCTCTATGCCGAGGCGAGCGTAGAGCCGCTGCGCGGCATGACCGTCACCGGCGGCGCGCGCTACACCCGGTCGCGGCTCGGCGGCGGTGCCGAGCAGGCGACTCCGGCCTTCTCGCCCACGCTCGAAGCCGCCCGTGCAGCGATCGTCGCGCGGCGGACCGAGGAGCGCGTGCTTCCCTCGGCGTCGATTTCGGCCGCCCTCCTCCCCCGCCTGCTCGTCTTCGCGCGCTATCAGGAGGGCTTCCGCCCAGGTGGGCTCGCGGTCGAGGGTGGCTTCGTGCGGCGCTTCCTCAACGACCGGGTGTCGACGATGGAGACCGGCCTGCGCTATGGCCAGCGCGGGCGCGATCCGATCGATCTCTCGCTGAGCCTCAGCTACACGCGCTGGCGCAACATCCAGGCCGACTTCATCGACGCCGGGGGCCTGCCGACCACCGACAATATCGGCGACGGGCGCATCTATTCGCTCAGCGGTGCGGTCGGCTGGAGCCCGATCGACAATTTCGTGATCGACGCGGCCGCGACCTACAACAACAGCCGCGTCACCGATCCTTCCACCGCACTCCTGACGTTGCTCGCAACGGCGCCGGTCAACAGCGCCACCGGCGCGCTGACTGGCGGACAGGGGCGCATCCCCAATGTCGCGCGCTTCACCACCCGCATCGGTGCCGACTACAGGGTCGCGCTCGACGACCGGCTCGACCTGCGGATCAATGGCTGGATCCGCTATATCGGCAAGTCGCGGCTCGGCATCGGGCCGATTCTCGGCGACCTGCAGGGCGACTATGTCGACACCGCGTTGACCGCCCGCATCGGCCGCCCGGACTTCGGAGTCAGCATCGGCCTGACCAACCTCACCGACGCGATCGGCAATCGCTTCGCCCTGGGTACGCCCTTCGCCATGAACGGCGGCCGGCAGATCACCCCGCTGCGTCCGCGCACGATCCGGATCGGCCTCGACCGCAGCTTCTAAGTCCGCTGCGTTGCGGCGTCACGAAGCGACTTTCAAACCTCTTCGCATTTTCCTCCAAGGCTGCGCGCGCACGTCCCCGTCTTGGGAGCATGCGGGACGAAGGACGCCGGTCGAGCGCCCCTTGCCCGACAGCCAAGAGGGATCTCATTTCCGATGCGTCACCTGCTCGCCTCCACCTGCCTCGCCGCGCTCGTCACGGTCCAGGCGCATGCTGAAACCACCGTCGCCGACAAGCGCACCGCGCCGATCCGCACCTCCACGATCAAGGCCGGCGCCCGCGACGACATTCGCATCACCTCCGCCGGATCGGTCGTCCCGACCACGGGCGGCGCGGCAGTCTTCCTCGACAGCGCCAACAAGGTCGTGAACGAGGGCACGATCCAGATCACCAATGTCGACAACAGCATCGGCATCCGCGCCGAAGTCGGTCTCACCGGCTCGATCACCAACGCCGCCAACGCCAAGATCATCATCGACGAGACCTATGTCCCCGCCGACGACGACAAGGACGGCGACGTCGACGGTCCCGTCGCCGCTGGCACCGGCCGTTACGGCATCCGTACCATGGGTGCCTTCACCGGCGACATCGTCAACAACGGGCAGATTTCGATCGAGGGCAAGGACTCGGCCGCCGTGCTGACCGGCGGGCGGCTCGACGGCAAATTCGTCACCGACGGCACGATCACCGTCGTCGGCGACCGTTCGGTCGGCGTGCGCCTCGGCGACGTGACCGGCGGTGTCCAGGCTGCCGCCGTCGGCCAGCCGACCACCGCCGTCCGCCTGGCGGGCTCGATCGCCGTCGTCGGCAAGGATGCGGTCGGCGCCTCGCTCGAGGGCAACCTCAACGGCTCGCTGGTCGTGCAGGGGACGATCACCGCGACGGGCTATCGCACCACCACCCCGCCGACCGACACGTCGAAGCTCGACGCCGACGATCTGCAGCAGGGCGGCCCCGCCGTCCGGATCGCGGGCGATGTCGCGGGGGGCGTCGTGTTCGCGGTCGCGCCGAAGGACAGCAGCACCACCGACAATGACGAGGACAAGGACGGCATCGAGGACGCCAAGGAAGGCAATGCCGCCGTCACCTCCTACGGATCGGCCGCCGCCGTCCAGATCGGCGCCGCCAACCGCTCGGTCACGATCGGCGCGCTGCCCGGCAATGGCGACGGCCATGGCCTGGTGATCGAAGGCACCACCTCCGGCCAGGGCACCTATGCCGGCTTCGACGGCAACGGCCTCGTCATCGGCGGGCAAGGCGCTCCGGTGACGATCGCAGGCGGCGCCACGATCAAGGGTACGGTCAACGCCAGCGGCGCCAGCGCGACCGCGATGCGCATCGGCTCCGGCGCGCAGGTTCCGACCGTCAAGGTCTCGGGCATCGTGCAGGCGGCGGGCACCAACGCCGCCAACGCGCGCAGCGTCGCCCTCCAGATCGACCAGGGCGGCAAGACCTTCGCGATCAGCAACAGCGGCACCATTCGCGCCGCCGCCAGCGGCACCGCGTCGAATAACGGCGCAACCGCGATCGCCATCCTCGACCTGTCGGGCGAGGTCGACACTGTCGACAACAGCGGCACGATCAGCGCGACGGGCGCTTCCGCCGGGCGCAACGTCGCGATAGACCTGTCGGCCAACAATCGCGGCGCGCGGATCGGCCAGACGGTCGTCGCGAGCGGCGTTGCGGCCCCCGCCATCACCGGCGACGTCCGCTTCGGCGGCGGCAACGACCTGTTCGACATCGCCGACGGCACGATGACCGGCAACACCAGCTTCGGCGCGGGCTCCAACCAGCTGCTCCTGTCGGGCGACGCCGCCTATGCGGGCAAGGCGAGCTTTGGGGCGGGCAACGACATCGTTTCGCTGTCGGGTACGTCGACCTATGCGGGCGACATCGACTTCGGCGGCGGCAGCGATCTGATGACGGTCAACAGCGGCGCGAAGTTCACCGGCGGCCTCATCAACAGCCAGGGCCTCGGCCTGAACGTCAGCGGGTCGGTCGATATCGGCCGCACCACCGCATCGCTGCGCACCCTCTCGGTCGGCGGGTCCGGCACGCTCGGCGTATCGATCGACGTCGCAAGCCGGTCGAGCACGCTCTATCAGGTTGCGGGCGACGCCAGCTTTGCCTCGGGATCGAAGGTGCTCGTCAAGCTCTCGGGCGTGACCGGCGCCGAAGGGCGCTACACCTTCCTCAAGGCGGGTTCGGTGACCGGCGCCGGCAATCTCTCGGCCAATGGCACGCTCCTGCCCTTCATGTTCAAGGGCAATGTCGCCGCCGTATCGAACACCGAACTGGCGATCGACATCAAGCGCAAGACCACGACCGAGCTGGGCCTCAACCGTTCGCAGGCAACCGCCTATGACGCGATCTTCGCCGCGCTCGCCAAGGACGACAAGATCGCCGGCTCCTATCTCGCCACCACCGACGGCGACAGCTTCCGCCGCAAGGTCAAACAGATGCTGCCCGACCATGCCGGCGGCGCGTTCGAGACGGTGACGATGGGTTCGCGCGCGACGGCGAGCTTCCTCGCCGATCCGAACGCTCCCTTCGCCGACATGGGCAATTGGGGCTTCTGGCTCCAGCAGGTCGGCTGGGGCACGTCGAAGAGCCTGGGTGACACCGCCTCCTACGACATCAGCGGCTGGGGCGCCTCGGGCGGCGCCGAGATCAAGACCGATCTCGGCAGCTTCGGCATCGGCCTCGCCTATCTCTATGGCAAGGACGCCGACGGCGGCACCGACAACAAGGTCGACGCCGGTCAATATGAGGTGTCGGGCTACTGGCGCGGCTATTGGGGCCCGTTCCAGGGCTGGACGCGCGCCTCCTACGCCCATGTCGACTTCAAGGGTACCCGCCGCTTTCAGGCGTCGACCGGCACCGACGCGGTCGAACGCGTCGCCAAGGGCGCGTGGAACGGCCGCCTGCTCTCGGCCGCAGCCGGCGCCGCCTACACCCTGCACATGGGCTCGTTCAGCCTCCGTCCGAAGGCCGCGCTCGATTATTACAAGCTCAAGGAGAAGGCCTATTCGGAGACCGGCGGCGGCGACGGCTTCAACCTGATCGTCGACGGCCGCAGCTCGGACGAACTGGCGGCGACCGCCAGCCTCGCGGCGGGCTTCGATTTCGGCGGGCAGAATGAGGATGCCGGCTGGTTCCGGATCGAAGCCGAAGGCGGCCGCCGCGAACTGGTCGGCGGGTCGCTCGGCAGCACCACCGCGCGCTTCAAGGGCGGCACCGCCTTCACGCTGGCCCCGGAGGATCGCACCAGCGGCTGGATCGGCAAGATCCGCGCCGTCGGCGGCGGCAACGGCTTCCAGATCGGCGGAGAAGCAGGCGCCGAGGAACAGCAGGGCCGTGCGGCCATCTCGATCCGGGCGAGCCTCGTCGTCGGCCTCTGATCTACCCCATCCCTCCTTTCAGGAGGGTATCCCCGGGACGGGTGCTCCCCCAAAGAAGGCGGTCATCGAGCCCCCCAGACCGCCGGCCCGTCCCACCCTGTATCCGCGTACCCACGCCCTCTCCCGCCAGCCGGGAGGGGGCGTGATGCCGTTCGGGGGCCGGCACCGCGTCACCAGCCCTGCTCCAGGCACGACCGCGTCGTCAGAGCCCCAAAAAAAATCGGCGGCACATTATTTCATCCACAGATTCTTTTGTTGCGCCTTCGTTCCGCCGGGACGGGCAAAGGACTGATCCGACTCAGTAATCCATCGCGTCAAGGGGGCGGAGGTTCAGTTCGTCGAAGCGACGAAGCGAGTCTCGTTAATGTCATTTTGACTCTTGCGTCCGGACTCAGATGAGGCACTATAGGTTGTGTAAGACAACAGGGGCAGCGCTAGTGGTGGTGGACGCGTCCGGGGGCCATGTTCCCGGCGAAGAGAACCGCGCGGCGCTGTGAAAAGCGGGGATAAGGGGGCGATTGCGCTGGTAACGGCGCGTGGATCCACTATCTTGAGCGGACAGCCTGAGTCGAACGCAAACGGAACAGGACTGGTACGAACCAGTCCATGGATAGTGTGGCGGAGACGGGCCGATGGACCTTTCTGGCAGCAGCAGCGAAGCGAGCACGAACGACGTGGCGACCCTGATGGACTCGATGTTTAAGGACGCAAAGACCGGACCTGCGGAGAGCGAGGCGAAAGCCCCGGCCGCAGAGACGAAGGCTGCGGCAAAACCGTCGAGCGGCAGCATGGAGATCCGCCCGCAGCTCTATCCGATCGAGGTCGACCACAGCCGCGATGCGCTCCTCACCGACTTCGGCAAGGAAACGCTGACCGATCGCTACCTGCTTCCCGGTGAAAGCTATCAGGACCTGTTCGTCCGCGTCGCCTCGGCCTATGCCGACGACCAGCCGCACGCCCAGCGTCTCTACGACTATATTTCGAAGCTGTGGTTCATGCCGGCGACCCCGGTCCTGTCGAACGGCGGCACCGGACGCGGCCTGCCGATCAGCTGCTATCTCAACTCGGTCGACGACAGCCTCGAAGGCATCGTCAACACCTGGAACGAGAATGTCTGGCTGGCGGCGCGCGGCGGCGGCATCGGCACCTATTGGGGCTCGGTGCGCGGCATCGGCGAGCCGGTCGGTCTCAACGGCAAGACTTCGGGCATCATCCCCTTCGTCCGCGTCATGGACTCGCTGACCCTCGCGATCAGCCAGGGTTCGCTGCGTCGTGGCTCCGCCGCAGTCTATCTCGACGTGTCGCACCCCGAGATCGAGGAGTTCCTCGAGATCCGCAAGCCGTCGGGCGACTTCAACCGCAAGGCGCTCAACCTGCACCATGGCGTGCTGCTGACCGACGCCTTCATGGAAGCGGTCCGTGCCGGCGCCGAGTGGGAGCTGGTGAGCCCGAAGGATGGCTCGAAGCGCGCTTCGGTCGATGCCCGCGCGCTGTTCCAGAAGCTGGTCGAGACCCGCCTTGCCACGGGCGAGCCCTATATCGTGTTCAGCGACACGGTGAACCGCAACATGCCAAAGCACCATCGCGACCTCGGCCTGAAGGTTTCGACCTCGAACCTGTGCTCGGAAATCACCCTGCCGACCGGCCGCGACCATCTGGGTCAGGACCGGACTGCCGTCTGCTGCCTCAGCTCGCTCAATCTCGAGACCTGGGACCAGTGGAACGGCGACAAGCGCTTCATCGAGGACGTCATGCGCTTCCTCGACAATGTGCTGCAGGACTATATCGACCGCGCCCCGCCCGAAATGGACCGCGCCCGCTACAGCGCGAGCCGCGAGCGTTCGGTCGGCCTCGGCGTCATGGGCTTCCACAGCTTCCTGCAGGCGCGCGGCATTCCATTCGAAGGCGCGATGGCCAAGAGCTGGAACCTCAAGGTCTTCCGTCACATCGCCGCCGCCGCCCAGGAAGCGTCCATGCTGCTCGCCAGCGAACGTGGCCCCTGCCCCGACGCCGCCGATCAGGGCGTAATGGAGCGCTTCAGCTGCAAAATGGCGATCGCGCCGACCGCGTCGATCTCGATCATCTGCGGCGGCACCTCGGCCTGCATCGAGCCGATTCCGGCGAACATCTACACCCACAAGACGCTGTCGGGCAGCTTCTCGATCAAGAACCCCTATCTGCAGAAGCTGCTCGCCGAGAAATCGAAGGACAGCGACGCGGTGTGGAACACGATCCTGGAGAAGGGCGGTTCGGTCCAGCATCTCGACTTCCTGACCCAGGAAGAGAAGGACGTATACAAGACCAGCTTCGAGATCGACCAGCGCTGGCTGATCGAACTCGCGGCCGATCGCACCCCTTATATCGACCAGGCCCAGTCGCTCAATCTGTTCATCCCGGCCGATGTCGAGAAGTGGGACCTTCTGATGCTGCACTTCCGGGCATGGGAGCTCGGCATCAAGTCGCTCTATTATCTTCGTTCCAAATCGGTTCAGCGCGCCGGCTTCGCCGGTGGCGTCGAAGCCGATAACACGCCCGATCTCAAGCAGATCGAGCTGGAGACGAAGGATTATGACGAGTGCCTCGCCTGCCAGTGAGGCGGGCGGGCCGGTCTGCCTGAAGCGGTCCTGGACCGGCGGCGGGCGGACGCGTTTGAGGAGCGTGTGGGGATGGTTGACGCTGCCGGATGGGTGGCCGGGGTCGAATGATGGCGGAACTGCCCGTGACTCTGATCATCGCCGTGGCAACGGTCCTGGTGGGACTGCTGTGCTTCTGGCTGTTCATCGCAGCGCTCGTGCGGTTGTCGAAGGTGAAGAAGGGCAAAGGCACCTTCACCGACACGCCGGCCGAGCTCAAGAGTTTCGCGATCAGGCAGGGCCTGAGCGCGGTCGTGATGTTCGCGCTCGCCGCGATCATCGTCCTATTTAGTTGAGAAAGGTCAGCCAGATGTCGCTTCTTCAGGCCAGCCGCACCTACAAGCCGTTCGAATATCCCTGGGCCTTCGAATATTGGAAGCGCCAGCAGCAGCTCCACTGGCTTCCCGAGGAAGTCCCGTTGGGAGAGGATTGCCGTGACTGGGCGCAGAAGCTCACCGATCATGAGCGCAACCTGCTGACCCAGATCTTCCGCTTTTTCACCCAGGCCGACGTCGAGGTGCAGGACTGTTACCACGACAAATATGGCCGGGTGTTCAAGCCGACCGAGGTCAAGATGATGCTGACCGCCTTCTCCAATATGGAGACGGTCCACATCGCGGCGTACAGCCACCTGCTCGACACGATCGGCATGCCCGAGACCGAATATAGCGCCTTCCTCCAGTATAAGGAGATGAAGGACAAGCACGACTATCTGTCGACCTTCGGCGTCGACAGCGACGAGGATATCGCCCGCACCCTGGCAATGTTCGGCGGCTTCACCGAGGGTCTGCAGCTGTTCGCCAGCTTCGCGATGCTGATGAACTTCCCGCGCTTCAACAAGATGAAGGGCATGGGGCAGATCGTAACCTGGTCGATCCGCGACGAAACGCTCCACTGCGAAGGCATCGTCCGCCTGTTCCACGCCTTCGTGAAGGAGCGCGACTGCCTGACCGCGTCGGTCAAGGAAGACATTCTCGACATGTGCCAGAAGACGGTGCGGATCGAGGACGCCTTCATCGACCTCGTCTTCGAGATGGGTCCGGTCAACGGCATGACGCCCAAGGACATCAAGAAATATGTCCGCTACATCGCCGACTGGCGCCTCGGACAGCTGGGCCTCAAGCCGATCTACATGATCGACGACCATCCCCTGCCCTGGCTCGCGCCGATGCTCAACGGCGTCGAGCATGCTAACTTCTTCGAGACGCGCGCCACCGAATATTCGAAGGCCGCCACACGGGGCCAGTGGAGCGACGTGTGGGACGCGTTCGATCGCCGGCGCGAGGCGAAGACCAGCACCGCCGCGAACGAGGACAGCAGCGAGGGCAACCTTTTCGGCCTGGCCGGCGTAGCCGCCGAGTAATCGCTCTCTCCTTTTACCCATGAAAAAGGCCCGTCCTGCCAGCGGCAGGGCGGGCCTCTTTTTATCGGCAGTCCATCATGGACCGCTTATATCACTCAATCCTCGCGATCGGCGCGGATCTGTCGGTTGAGCTGGTCGAGCCGCTGCTGGATCAGCGATTCCTCATTGGCGGTAAAGCGACCGCCCGAAGCACGCAGACGATCCTCCTCGCGACGGATCGAGGTCAGCTGCGCACGGGCGGCATCGGCCTCGCGCTTGGTGATCGCGCCGCGATCGCGCTGGCGATCGATGCGCGTCTCGATACGCGCCGCGCGCTCCCGCGTGTCGAAGCGGCGGTCGACGCCGTTGTTGCCGACACCATTGGCCGGAACCGGGCCGAGCGAGACCCAGCGACCCCGGGCGTCATAATAGCCGCGCACATTGCCACGCACCCAGCGACCATTGGCGTCATAATAACCAGACGCCGTCATCGGCTCCCAATAGCCGCTCGCCGTCGAAGACGGGCGGCTGCCAGGCACCCAAACGCCATTGGCGTCGTAGCGGCCATAGGTCTCGCCTTCGATCCAGCGTCCGCGGCGGTCATAATAGCCCGGCTGGCTAGCGGTCACCCACTGGCCGTCTGCCGCATAATAGCCCTGAACGCCGATCGGCACCCAGCGGCCATCGCGGTCCCAATAACCCGAACTGCGCGCATCGCCGTCGAACGACACCCAGCGGTTGTTGCGATCATAATAGCCGTTGGGCGGACCTTCGACCCAGCGATTGTCGCGGTCATAATAGCCGCGCGCATCGCGGTTGCTCAGACGGTTCGCGTGCCAGCGGCCATTCTCGTCATAATAGCCATAGGCTTCGGCGCATTTGTTGTCGCTCTTGGCGAGTTGGTTGCCGGCGACACCGCCGGCTACACCGCCGACGATCGTGCCCACTTCCTTGTGGCGGCCGCCGTCGATCACGCGGCCGAGGATCGCGCCAATGCCGGCGCCGGCGATCGTCGCGATCGTCCGGCCGCTCTTGTCCTGCTTGCAGACGGTTTCGGCCTGGGCGACCGAAGCCTGCCCGATGGCCAGCGCGGCGACACCCGCCGCGATCATGAACTTACGCATATGCATCCTCCGGGAACGGAGTTGATCGTTCCGCTGTCGGCAAAAGCGCTCATCCGGCAGCTTGGTTCCCGAAGCCAGGCTGGTGACGGGCGACAGAAGAGTTCAGGATCGGGACGATTGACGACGCGCGCCGTGCGCGCGACCATGCGCCCCAGTGCCGTTCGATCAGAACCGGAGGAAAGCCCATGCGTGCCCGCCTGTTGGTATCGATCTACATCCTTGTCTGCCTCGGTGCACCCGCCGCAGCGATCGAGATCGCGCCTGCGACGGACAAACCGCTGACCAGCCTGCCCGATGATTGGCTAGAAAAGGATTTGAACGGCCCGAAAGCGGCCCCGACCCCCGATGCAGCAGCGGAGACGAAAGCCGAAGTCGCCGAAGCTTCGGGATCGAGCGCCGGTGTGGCGACAGCGCCAGATTGCAAGAAACCGAGTGGCACGACGGGCCTGATCCTGGGCGCGGTGGCGGGAGGCCTGCTCGGCAATGTGATCGATGGCGGTGACCGGCGCACGCTCGGCACGCTGATCGGAGCCGGCGGCGGCGCCTTGCTGGGTCGCGAAGTCGAGCAACGCTCGGCAAAATGCCCCTGAAAGGTGACCCTCGTCCCTGTCGCGGCGATGAATGCGACGTAGTTTTCAGTTCACGCAACCAGCTTCTTCAACGGCCGTTATGCATCCGACTCCCCCACTATGGAGACGGACAATGCGTAAGTTCATTCTCGCCGCCGCACTGACGGCGATGATCGCCCCGACCGCCGCAATGGCGGATCCGCCACATTGGGCGCCCGCCCATGGCAAGCGCGAGCGTGACTGGCGAGAGGCGCGTCGATATGACTGGAACCGCCCGGACCCGCGCTACGCCAACCGCTATGATGCCGCCCGCTATTATCGCGATGGGCGCGACTATCGCGAACGCCGCCTGACCCGCAACGACCGAATCTATCGCGGATATGACGGCCGCTATTATTGCCGTCGCCCGGACGGCACGACCGGCCTGATCATCGGCGGCGTGGCCGGCGGCCTGCTCGGCAACGCGCTCGACAATGGCCGGTCGTCGACCCTCGGTACCCTTATCGGTGCTGGCGCCGGCGCGCTGCTCGGCCGCTCGGTGGAGCGCGGCAATGTGAAGTGCCGCTGATCCCGTTAACCATCTTTTAGTAGCTGTTGCGTAAGGTTGCTTAGCGCTTGACCAAGCCCCTCTCGCGCGCCAATCGGGCCGCGAGAGGGGAAGTCCATGCTCGATCCCGCATATAAGCCGTCTGCCCGCCGCATATTGTTCGCGAGCCTAGTCGGCACGTCGGTCGAGTTCTACGATTTCTACATCTATGCCACCGCCGCCTCCCTGGTGTTCGGCCCGCTCTTCTTCCCGGCGGAATCGCCCTCGGCCCAGCTTCTGTCGGCTTATGCCAGCCTCGGCCTCGCCTTCCTCGCCCGCCCGCTCGGCGCGTGGCTGTTCGGCCATTATGGCGACCGCATCGGCCGCAAATCGACCCTCGTCGCGTCGCTGCTGCTGATGGGCGGTTCGACCACGCTGATCGCCTTTTTGCCCACCTATCAGATGATCGGATGGGTCGCCCCCTTCCTGCTCTGTATCCTGCGCTTCGGGCAAGGCATCGGCCTGGGCGGCGAATGGGGCGGCGCGGCGTTGCTGGCGGTCGAGAATGCACCGCCCCATATGCGTGCGCGCTATGGCATGTTCCCCCAGCTGGGCGCGCCCGTCGGCTTCATAGCCGCCAATGGCCTGTTCCTGATCCTGGGTCTGCTGCTGACCCAGGATCAGTTCATGGACTGGGGCTGGCGCCTGCCCTTCCTCGGATCGGCCGTACTCGTCCTGATGGGTCTGTGGGTTCGCCTCAAGCTGACCGAAACCCCTGCCTTCCGGCAGGCGATGGAGCAGGCAGAACCGCCCAAGGTACCGATCGCCGAGCTGTTCCGCGACCATCTGGGTCCGACCTTCGCCGGTACCTTCGCCGCCGTGGCCTGCTTTGCGACCTATTATCTCGCGACCGCCTTCGCCCTCGGTTACGCGACCAAGACGCTGGGCGTGCCGAAGGAAACCTTCCTGTCGATCCAGATCGGCGCCATCCTGTTCATGGCGCTGGGTATCGCGTTGGCAGGGTGGTGGTCGGACCTGCGCACCCCGCGCTATGTCCTGATCGCAGGCTGCTTCGGTACGATCGTGACCGGCATACTGCTCGGACCGATGTTCACCGGAGGGGCGCTCACACTGATCGCTGGATGGCTGGCACTATCGCTGTTCATGATGGGCTTCGTCTATGGCCCGCTCGGCGCCTTCCTGCCGTCGCTCTTCCCGCCGCGCGTCCGCTACACCGGCGCATCGATGACCTTCAACATCGCCGGCATTCTCGGCGCGGCGCCGGTGCCGCTGGTCGCACAGTGGCTGGCCGACCGGGGCGGTCTCGCCTTCGTCGGCTATTATCTCGCGCTGTCCGCAGCGGTCAGCCTGATCGCATTGTGGTGGTCGCGCCACCATGACAAGCGCGCTATGATCGCCTGATGTTCCTGAACTTCCTCGACGAGCTGCGCGCCGCCGGCATCCCCGCCAGCCTCAAGGAGCATCTGACGCTGCTCGAGGCGCTGAAATCGAATGTCATCGATTATTCGATCACCGATTTCTACTATCTGGCCCGCGCGACGTACGTGAAGGACGAAGGCCTGCTCGATCGCTTCGA
>NZ_JAGMXV010000347.1 GCF_018006725.1 Rhizorhabdus sp. | reverse complement strand
CGCTTTGCCTGACATCAACGGCAAAGTCGGAATCATGCTGACGCTGACCCCCGACGCGGCGAAGCGGCTGGAAGGGATCAGCGGCGCGCTGGTCGGCAAGCCGCTGCTGATCGCGCTCGACGGTAAAACCCTCGCGGCCGAACTTGTCCGCAAGCCGATCCGCGACGGCGTGATCGAACTGCCCGGCCGCTGGAGCCTGACCGATGGCGAGGCGCTGGCCCGCCGCATCTCCGGCCGCGATCCGCTGCCCGACGATCTCGGCAGCGAATAGCCGGGGCCGCGCGTTTCAGGGCGATGCAGCGATTCGCCCGGTCGGGCGTTTTACCGCCATGGAACATCGCCCGATAGACCCCGCCGAACGGATCGATGCTGCGCCCGGCATCACGCGGCTGCGACGCGGGCGGGGCTGGCGCTTCATCGCCCCTGACGGGACGACCGTCGCCGATGTCGAGCAGCGGATGCGGATATTGGCGCTCGGCATCCCGCCGGCCTGGCGCAAGGTGTGGATCAATCCCGACCCCGATGCACCGGTGCAGGCGACCGGTATCGACGCGGCCGGCCGCCGCCAATATCGCTACCATGGCCGCTGGCGCGAGGCGCGCGATGAGGAGAAATTCGCTTCGCTCCCCGCCTTTGCCGAACATCTGCCGCATCTGCGCGCGGTCGTGCGCAAGGCGCTGGAAAGCAACGATCCTTGGGAAAAGGCCCGCGCTGCGGCGGTTCGACTGCTCGACGGTTTCGCCATTCGTGTGGGATCATCGGACTCGGCGGCCCATGGCAGCTTCGGCGCTACGACGCTGCTTAACCGTCACGCCCGTATCCAGGGCGACCAGATTCGCCTCTGCTTCTATGGCAAGCACGGCATCAGGGCCGATCTGTCGGCCAGGGACGCCACCCTCGCTGCTGCCCTGGCGGAACTGAAGCGCGCCGGCTCCGGCGAACTGTTCGCGATGCGGTCGGGGGTTCGGGTCCGGGCCGCCGACGTCAATCAGTGGATAGCCGAGCTGACCGACGGCACTGGTACGGCCAAGACCTTCCGCACCTGGCGCGCCTGTGCCGTGGCCGCTGGCATGCTGGCGCGCGGCAGGCGGACGTCGGTAAAGACCCTGCTGAGCGAGGTCGCAGGACAGCTGGGCAATACACCTGCCGTTTGCCGAAAATCCTACGTGGCACCGGCCTTTGTCGAGATGGCGAAGGCGGGGCGGTGGATTGAAAACGTCCCGGCGAAGCCATCCCGATTACGAAGCAACGAGCGGGCGAGTCTCGCCGTTCTCACCGCCTGATCAGCGCGGACGGCGCTCTTCGGCACGGCGCAATATCTCGAAGGCGGCCTGAACCGCCTGGAACTTGATGGCGGCCTGCGGATCGTTCGGTTTGACGTCGGGATGATTGGCCTTCGCCAGCCGGCGCCAAGCGGCCTTCACTTCCTCGAAATCGGCATCCGATTCCAGTTCGAGCGTCTCGAAAGCGCGCAGTTCGTCGCGGGTCCAGCGGCCGTCGCCCGGCCCGCCCCAGCTGTGATAGGCCTGCTCGGTAAAGCCGGACGCATCGCGCTTCTCGTTCGCCTCGCGTTCGGCCGCTTCCTCGGCGGAGAGGCCGGCGAAATAATCCCAATTGCGGTTATATTCCTCCGCGTGGCGCGGGCAGAAATACCAGCGTTCTCGGCTGTTGGGGGATTTGGGGGCGGGGCAGTCGCCCGGCTGGTCGCAGCCATGGCGGTCGCACATCCGCACCTTGCTCGCTCCGCGCTCGCTGCCATAGCCTCGCCAGCGGGGAAAGCCCCAGTCGTTCGTACGGGATGATCGCGCCATAAGCCGTCCCTTCTAGCGCCGATGGGGTGAACGGGGAATTGATGTTTTGCGCATTCACCATCGGGCAGCATCGGCACCTTTCGGCCGGAAAATATATTTTGCGCCGTAAACGGGGCATTTACCGCAGTTGCGCTAGGAAGGGCTCGCGAGAGGCGGTGTCTTTGCCGATCGTGTGTGAACCGGTTGTATTCGGGACTGTTGCGTATGGCGTTTCAACAACACAAGGAGGCTGCGCGTCCGGGCGCGGCCGAGGCGGTCGGCGCTCTGCTCGCGGCCGATGGCGGCAAGACCCACCCCTATATTGCATCGGCCATCTTCGCGCGTGGCCGTGAAGCGGCGCGCGATCTTGCCGACGCCGTGCATCTGATCTCCAGTCTGCACGGCAGCCATCCCGGCGTGGTCGATCTGGCTCAGCAAAGGCCGCCGGAGGAAGCTGTCCGAGGCTGGCTCGACGCGGCGGCGGAGGGCTTTGCCGAGGAGCGGGCCTATCTGATGCGAACGGTCGTGGCGGCAGGGCCACTGCCCAGCACCCCAGGCCACGCCGGTTGCGAGACCGCCGTGGCGGGACAGCGGCATGCGCTGGAGATGCTGGCCAGGTCCGAGCGCAACGGCTGCGCGCTGGGCGCGGCGGCCGCGCTCGTGCTCGACTGGCGGGCGATCCGTGCCGTGGTCGACGCGGCGGCGCAGCGCTTCGGCGTGACGCTCACTCCACCGGCGCTGCCCTCGATGCGCCAGACGCTGGGCGTCCTGGAGCTCATCGAGGCGCCGGCCGCCGAACGCGCCATCGTCTTTGGTGCCCAACAGCTGCTGATCCAGCATCGCGGGCTGTGGGATCTGCTCGAGGCCCGCTCGGGCGCGAGGGTCGACGCGCTGCTCTGACCCGGTCCTTCGGGCGCCCGCACGGGGCTGGACAAGCAGCGGCAAGGCACCCTATCGCCGGAAACAGCGGTTTTCCGGCGGGAGAGATGGGCGTGCGCTTCGAAGGTACCAGCAACTATGTGGCGACCGACGACCTGAAAGTGGCGGTCAACGCAGCCGTTACGCTGCGGCGTCCGCTGCTGGTGAAGGGCGAGCCGGGCACCGGCAAGACCGTCCTCGCGCACGAAATCGCGGCAGCGACCGGCGCGCCGCTGATCCAGTGGCACATCAAGTCGACCACCAAGGCGCATCAGGGCCTGTACGAATATGATGCGGTCGCCCGTCTGCGCGACGGTCAGCTGGGCGACGAGCGGGTCCACGACATCCGCAACTATATCCGCAAGGGCAAGCTGTGGGAGGCATTCACCGCTCCGACCCTGCCGGTGCTTCTGATCGACGAGATCGACAAGGCCGATATCGAGTTTCCGAACGACCTGCTGCAGGAACTCGATCGCATGTCGTTCGACGTCTACGAGACCGGCGAGACCGTCGCGGCGAAGGAGCGGCCGATCGTCGTCATCACGTCGAACAACGAAAAGGAGCTGCCCGACGCCTTCCTGCGCCGATGCTTCTTCCACTATATCAAATTCCCCGACCGCGAGACGATGCAGGCGATCGTCGATGTCCACTTCCCGGACATTCAGAAGACGCTGGTCTCGCGCGCAATGGATATCTTCTACGAGATCCGCGAGGTTCCCGGCCTGAAGAAGAAGCCGTCGACCAGCGAATTGCTCGACTGGCTCAAGCTGCTGCTGGTCGAGGACATGCCGCTCGAGGTTCTGCAGAATCGCGATCCCAAGAAGGCGATCCCCCCGCTTCACGGCGCACTGCTCAAGAACGAACAGGACATCATGCTGTTCGAGCGGCTCGCTTTCCTAGCGCGCCGTAGCGGAAACTGACGATCGGCCCAGTGCGCCCCTCCGACAAAAGTCTTAGGTATTTCACCTGTATTTCCGCGCAAAAGCGACAGCGGCAATTTTCGCCCCAATGTCAGTCTGTTGCGAGGGTGGTGGCGTATGGAACTACCGGATCGTGAACTGTTCGACGTTCGTCAGCTGCCCGTTGCGGGCCGCTGGTTCGATGTCGGGGCATCTCCAAAGATGATGACGGCTGATGACGTGCAGGGCCTGTGGACGTTGCGCTTCGGCCCGTTCGGCTGCCGGGACGACGAAACACGTGGCGGGGTCGTTCATGTCGAAGGCGACCGCATGGCCGGTGGCGACGCGCATATCGTCTTCCATGGCGGGTTCCATATCGACGACACGACGCTGACGACGTCGTTGACCATCGTCAGGCATGGTCAGGGC
>NZ_JAGMXV010000346.1 GCF_018006725.1 Rhizorhabdus sp. | reverse complement strand
GCTCTGGACGGCAATGGCCTGTCGGGCACGGTCACGGGCACGCCCAATGTCGGGGTCGGCAACGGCTCCGGCCCCGAGCGGCGTCAGGATCTGCGTCAGGAGTATAAGGAGAAGTCGGTCCTCGCCGGCATGATCGGCGGATCGAGCCGGTTCGACCTGCTCAAGGTCGATTATGTCCTGGCCCGGGTCCACAACGAAGTGCGCGAGCCCAATCAGCTGTGGCAGTTCCGCTGCAATCCCGGCACGGTCGACTTCGACTTTTTTGACAAGATCTTCAGCGCCGCACCCAGGACCGAATGCAGCGCGACGCAGATGAACTTCCGCCAATATACCGAGCAGAACGAGCGCGGCGACGAGGATATCTGGCAGGGCAAGGTCGACATGACCTATGATCTTGTCTCGCTCGGCGAGGGCAGCTTCGTGAAATTCGGCGGCAAGTACCGCACGACCGACAAGGATTTCGACTCCAACAACGACGTCTGGACGCGCGGCAGCAGCGCGGCCACGCGCTTCACGCTGGCCCAGTTCGGACTCGCCGGTGAGCCCGTGCTGTCCTACCCCAAGGCTGGCAAGCCCTACACTGTGTCGCCCGTGATCGATCTCGACGCGATCCGCGCCTTCACCGCCGTCAATCTGACGGGCCCTCTGTTCGTGAAAGACAATGCGGCATCGCTGCAGAACGCCACGCTCAACGACTTCGTCGTCGGCGAAGACGTCTGGGCCGCCTATGCGATGGCCAATATCGATCTCGGCGCGATCACCATCACGCCGGGCCTGCGCTATGAGCGCACCAAGCTGAACGTTACCGGCTTCCAGCTTGCCAGCGTCAATGGCGGTGCGGCGGGCGTGGTCCAGGTGCGCGCGCAAAACAGCTATGATGATTTTCTGCCGAGCATGATCGTCCGCATCACGCCGTCTGACGACACCGTCTTCCGGTTGGCTTATACGCGCAGCGTCGGACGTCCCAATTATGCGCAACTGTCGCCGAGCGGGTCGCTGAGCTACGAGGATGGCACCACCGCCGGCACGTTCGAGGGGAGCATCTCCTTCGGCAACCCCAATCTGAAGCCCTATCGCTCGGACAATTTCGACGCGACGGCAGAATGGTATTTCGCCAAGGGGGGCCTGTTGAGCGTCGGCGTCTTTGCGAAGTTCATCAAGAACCCGATCTTCACGCAGAGCTTCACCCAGAACAACGTGACGCTCGACGGGCGCACTTATGAAATCCTCCGCACCACCCAGCCGCTCAACGCGGACCGGGGCGACATCGTCGGCATCGAAGCGCAATATCAGCAGCAGTTCACCTTCCTGCCGGGCCTGCTGTCGGGCTTCGGCGTAAGCCTGACCGGCACGCTGACCAATTCCACGCTGCGCCTGGCCGACGGCCGCACGTCGACCTTCCCGAGCCAGTCGCGTTATCTCTACGGCGCCGAGCTTTTCTACCAGCGCGGACCGTTGGAAGGATCGATCGCCTATCACAACACCGGTCGTTCGCTGCTGGCCGCCGGGGCGATCGATTATCAGGACCAGTATAATGACGATCTGCGGCGGCTGGACGCCAAGATCAGCGTGGCGCTGAGCGACAACATCCGTATTTTTGCCGAGGCGCAGAACCTGACCGACGAGCCCACCCGTCAATATCAGGGCGGACGCCAGGATTGGGTGATCCAGAACGAACGCTATGGACGGACCTATTATGGCGGCATCTCGGTGAAGCTCTGATGGCAGCGACGCTCCTCGCCCTGGCCTTGGCTCTATCCCCCGCCGTCGAGCAGAAGCGGATGGCGGCGGAGGGCGCCCGGCAGGGCGTCGTTTCCGATGGCCGCCACCTGTTCGCGATCGACAATGCGACGATCGCGAAGCTCGATCCGCGCACGGGAGCCGTCGTCGCACGCTGGACCGGCGACCCCGCGCTGTTCCGCCACATGAACTCGTGCATCGCGCTGAAAGCAAAGCTGGTCTGCGCCGCGTCCAACTATCCTAAGACGCCGATGGCCAGTTCGGTCGAGTGGTTCGACACGCGGACCATGACTCATGTCGCCTCGCGCAGCCTCGGCCCCGGCCGGGGCTCGCTGACCTGGCTCGACTGGCACGATGGCAGCTGGTGGGCCTGCTTCGCCAATTATGACGGCAAGGGCGGGGATGCAGGGCGTGACCATCGGTCGACGACGATCGTTCGCTTTGGCGCCGATTTCGTCGAACAGGGGGCCTGGCTGCTGCCAGACAATGTGCTCGAGCGGATGGCGCCCTACAGCGCGTCGGGCGGGGCGTGGGGACACGATGGCTATTTTTACGTAACCGGACATGACCGGCCCGAACTTTACGTGCTCGAATTGCCCGAAGCAGGATCAGAGTTGCTGCACGTCGGAACGATAGCCATCCCGACAAATGGGCAGGCGATCGCCTGGGATCCCAAAGAGGATCGCGTTCTGTGGTCGATCGAGCGGTCGACGCGATCGGTCGTGGCGAGTCGCATTCCTCCGGTCGATCTGAAGTCTGCGGCTAAGAAGTGATCAACGGGAGAGCGAGGCTGTCCCGAGGGCAGGAGCCTCGATCAGGCCTTTTCTAGCGTGCACTGCAGCGGGTGCTGGTTCTGCCGCGCGAAGTCGACCACCTGGCTGACCTTCGTCTCGGCGACCTCGTAGCTGAACACGCCGCAGACGCCGACGCCCTTCTGATGGACGTGGAGCATCACCCGCGTCGCGTCCTCGATATTCATCCGAAAGAAGCGCTGCAGGCAGAGAACCACGAATTCCATCGGGGTGTAGTCGTCGTTGAGCATCAGCACCTTGTAAGGCGACGGCTTCTTGGTGCGCGTGCGCGTGCGCGTCGCAAGGCCCAGGCCGGTGCCTTGATCCTCGCCGTCCTTGCGCGTCGTCATGCGGACAGCGGCGTCGATATCGGTCAGGTGGCTCATCTTCGGCGCGGGACTCATACAGGAACGGGATCGCCAGAATATGGCACCGCCTGCCCCTTCGGCAAGGGGGCGACGATCGCTTGCGGCTTTCCGAAGGCCCTAAAACGACGAACCGGCCATTCCCCTTGGGGAATGACCGGCCCGAAATCCGTGTGAAGGATCAGATCAGAGCGAAGCCGACTTGATCTTCTCGGCAGCGAGAGCAGCGCGGCTCGACAGCGGCTGCATCACGTCGCCGGCCAGCTTCAGCCACGACTCGGTCAGCTTCGACGCCTGGGCGACGGCGCCATCGAACGCCGACTTGGCATAGTCGCTCTGCAGCTGGAACAGCTCGGTCGGGGTCTTGACGGTCGCCATGCTCTTCATGGTGGCGGTCGCCGCCTCGAAGCTCTTCTTGCCATATTCGGCCATTTCCTGACCCAGGACTTCGGCGCCCTTGGCGGCGGTCTTCGCCGACGTCGCCAGGGCTTCCATGTTGCCCTTGGTGAACTCGGCGATTTCCTCGCCGGCCTTGGTGGTCTTGGCAAAAGCGGTCTTCGCGCGATCGTTGAAGTCGGACATCATCATATTAACCTTTTCAGCAGCAGCCTTGGGCTTGGGTTGGACGGTGGTGGCCATGACGCTCACTCCCTTCTTTTCCGGCGTTGACGCTGCCGGGGCGGGCTCCGCCGCAGCTTCCGAAGGAACTGCAGGCGTCGGAATCGGGGTGGATTTGACGGAAACGGACGTCACCGGCTTTGCGGCCGTCGCCGGAGCGACGGCCTGTTTGCCGGTCATGGTCGCCGCTGCCGCGGGCTTGCCCTTTGCCACGGGGCCGGCCTCAGCCACGATGGCCGGCTCGGGAGCCTTCACCGGCGCACGTTCACCTGCAGACCGCTTGGCAACCGGTGCCGACGCAGTCACGGGCTTGGCGTTGACGCCAGAACCTGTCTTCCGAGTGATCTTATTCGCCATCGAATCACGATCCACTTTTAATGTTGCGTCGCACAATAAACATTTTTCCGCGAGGCGCAAGATGCTTATTGTGCAGTGCAACACAGCGGCAATCAGCGCGACCGGCGCTGGGCCCCGCTGTCTTCGCAGATGCTATCCGGCTTCGTTGAAGCTTTTCTTGCAGTTGCGCTAACG
>NZ_JAGMXV010000345.1 GCF_018006725.1 Rhizorhabdus sp. | reverse complement strand
AGCCAGACTCGCGCAGATCCGACAGCACCGGCTTCTTGTTCTCGCGCTGCTCGACCGCGCGGCTCAGCTGTGACAGCGCGATCACGGGAACACTGAGCTCCTTCGCCAGCGTCTTGAGACCGCGGCTGATCTCGGAAATCTCCTGCACGCGATTGCCATCGGAGCTTTTGCCGGATCCCTGCAGCAGCTGGAGATAGTCCACGACGATCACGCCGATGCCCTTCTGCCGCTTCAGGCGGCGCGCGCGGGTGCGCAGCGCCGCGATCGTCAGGCCAGGGGTATCGTCGATGTAGAGCGGCAGCGTTTCGAGCTCCTGCGCGGCCCGCGCGAAGGCGGTGAATTCGCTATGGGTCAACTTGCCCATGCGGATCTGCTCGGAACTGATCTCCGCCTGCTCGGACAGCACGCGGCCGGCCAGCTGGTCGGCCGACATTTCGAGGCTGAAAAAGGCACAGGGCGCGCCGACCGACGGGCTGATACCGTCCTGCTGGTCGCGCATGTAGCGCGCCGCCACATTGAAGGCGATGTTGGTCGCCAGCGAGGTCTTGCCCATGCCCGGACGGCCGGCGAGAATGATCAGGTCGGATGGGTGCAGGCCGCCGATCTTGGCATTGAGGCGTTCGAGCCCGGTCGTCAGACCGGCAACATGCCCGCCCGAATTGAGCGCCGCGCTCGCGGTTTCGATCACGGTCTTCGTCGCCTGGGCGAAGCTCTTGACGCTGCCTTCCTCGCCGCCCTGCTCGGCCACCTTGTAGAGCGAGATCTCCGCCTGCTCGATCTGCGACTTGGGATCGACTTCCTCGGAGGTGTCGAGCGCGCCTTCGACCATGTTGCGGCCCACGCCGATCAGCGCGCGGAGCAGCGCCAGATCATAGATCTGCTGGGCGAAATCGCGGGCACCGATGATCGCGGCACCGCTGCCGGTCAGCTGTGCGAGATAGGAGGGGCCGCCCAGCTCGCGCATCCCCGCGTCGCCCTCGAACAGGGGGCGGAGCGTGACCGGCGTAGCGAGCATGTTGCGGTCGACCAGCCGCAGGATCGCCTCATAGATACGGCCATGCAGCGGCTCGTAGAAATGCTCGGGGCGCAAGCGGACCTGCACATCCTCGACGATGCGGTTGTCGAGCATCATCGCGCCCAGCAGCGCCGCCTCCGCTTCGATATTGTGCGGCATCGAGGGCGCGTCGGCCAGAGCCGGCGTGGGAATACGTACAGGTTCAGCCATGGCCCGGTTATCCGCTCACCGGGGCTGCACCGCAAGCGGCGCGTCGACCGAACCCGCAAAAAGCTCTGGACGATCCTGTGGATTGCTACGCCGCGCGCTCCTTGCACCACTTAATGTTCGTCGGCATAATGTAAGCATGCATACAGAATCGAATCGGCGCATTTCGTTTCTGACGCACGACATCGCCCGTCGCTCGCGTTACTGGTTCGATGCGCGCGCCCGGTCGCGCGGCATCACCCGCCCGCAGTGGCGCGTCCTTATCAGCCTTGCGAACGCCGAGGGACCGACACAGAGCGAACTGGCCGAAATGCTCGATGTCGAGCGGATCACCCTGTGCCGGATGGTCGACCGCCTGGCCGAGGCGGGCCTGGTCGAACGGCGCGCCGACCCCGCCGACCGGCGCGTATGGCGGATTCATCTGACCGATAAGGCGGCGCCGATCGTCAACGAGCTCTCCGGAATCGCCAGTACGCTGGAAGAGCGCGTGCTCGCGCCCCTCGACAGCGCGCAGCGCGAGACGCTGGCCGAACTGCTTTCCATCGTCCGCGATCACATCCGCGAGGAAGATGAGCGCCTGTCCCAAATCCCGCGAGCAGTTCCCGAGCCCGCACCGACGGCGGCGGCGGTCGTCGACTGAGATCCTCCCCCGAGGCAACTGGAAGCATGCAGAACCACGGTTCTGCATGCTTCGCTTTGCCAAGCCGGGCGACGGGCGCTAAGGCGCGAAACAATGTCCGATCCGCGCATCATTGCCATCGATCTCGACGAGAAGACGATCATCTGGCGCAACGCCGATGTCGAGCAGGAACGGCGCGTGGCGATCTTCGACCTGCTCGAAGAAAATTACTTCAAGCCTTTGCGTCCCTATCCGCAGGATTATGCCGGCCCCTACAAGGTGAAGCTACGCGTCGAGGAAGGTCGTCTGGCGATCGATATCGCAGCTGAAAGCGGCGATCTGCTCGAAACGCTGATTCTCGGCCTGGGCAGCTTCCGCCGCCCGATCCGCGACTATTTCGCGATCTGCGACAGCTATTTTCAGGCGATCCGGACCTCGACCGCGCAGCAGATCGAGACGGTCGACATGGCACGGCGGGGCATCCACAACGAAGCGGCGCAGCTGCTCAAGGACCGTCTGGAGGGCAAGATCGAGGTGGACTTCGATACCGCACGGCGTCTCTTCACCCTCATCTGCGTGCTGCACATCCGTGGCTGAACCGGTCGACATGCGCGAAGTGGCGGGTCGGGTGCTGGTCGAGGCCGCCCGCGAAGCCGCGCGACATGCGCATGCGCCTTATTCCCATTTCGGAGTCGGCGCCGCCGTTCTGCTGGCCGACGGATCGGTCGTCACGGGCACCAATTTTGAGAATGCCAGCTACGGCCTGTCGCTCTGTGCCGAAACCGTGGCGATCGCCAGCGCCAGCGCCCAGGGCCGCCTGCGCGACATCGCTGCCATCGGTGTCATCGGCGGAGCGCTTGCGAAGGACGGCACGATCAGCGGCCAAGGCCTCGTCACGCCCTGCGGCCGGTGCCGTCAGATCATCAACGAGGCGGCGGACCTGTCGGGAACCGACGTCGACATTTATTGTGCGTCGGCCGACGGAAGCGCCTTCCGCCATTTCCGGGCGTCGGAACTGCTGCCGCACGCCTTCGGTCCCGCCGACCTGGGCATCAGATAAGAGGGGTTCGCATTTCATGTCGATCATGTCGGACAAGTGGATCCGCGAACAGGCGACGAAGCATGGCATGATCGAGCCCTTCGTCGAGGCGCAGCGCCGCGACGGATGCATCAGCTATGGCCTGTCCTCCTACGGCTATGACGCGCGCGTCGCGCCAGAATTCAAGATTTTCACCAATGTCGATTCGGCGACGGTGGACCCCAAGAATTTCGCAGCCAACAGCTTCGTCGACCGCGAGACCGAGGTCTGCGTGATCCCGCCCAACAGCTTTGCCCTGGCGCGCACGGTCGAATATTTCCGCGTGCCGCGCGATGTGCTGGTCATCTGCCTCGGCAAGTCGACCTATGCGCGCTGCGGGATCATCGTGAACGTCACCCCGCTCGAACCCGGCTGGGAGGGGCATGTGACACTGGAATTCTCCAACACCACCCCCCTGCCCGCGAAGATTTACGCCAATGAAGGCGCCTGCCAGTTCCTGTTCCTGCAAGGCAACGAGCCGTGCGAGGTCAGCTATGCCGACCGGGCAGGCAAATATATGGGCCAGCAGGGCGTGACGCTGCCGCGCCTCTGACAGCGGAAGCGCCGCCGGCTCCGTTCAGCGACGGCGTCCATTGTGTCGGATATTGCCGGGGCGACCGCGGCGACCCATCATCGGGCGCCCGCCCTTGCGCGGCCCGCGCATGGGCAGGTGGTTGGCGCCTTCCTCCAGCTCGAAGCGCAGCGATCCGTTGATCGGGTCCGCTTCGACCAGACGAAGCCGGATCCGCATGCCGGGCGTGTAGCGTTCGCCGCTCTCCTCGCCTTCGAGCGCCTGCGCCTTTTCGTCATAGCGGAAGCGCTCGGCGCCCAGCGTCGATACGGGCACCAGCCCGTCCCCTCCAAAACCCTCGACCGTCGCGAAGAAGCCGAAGGACTGCACGCCGGTGATCCGCGTATCCAGCAGCTCGCCGACCTTGGTCGACAGATAGGCCGCGACGTAGCGGTCGACCGTGTCGCGCTCGGCCTCCATCGCGCGCCGCTCGGCCTTGCTGATCAGTTCGCCGATCGCGGTCATCCGCTCGCCCTCCTCGGGCGTCAGCGCGGTCCGGGGAACGATATCGCCGCTCCGACCTGCACCGTCGATCTCGATCTTGCCCGCTTCGAGACCATAGGCCCCGACC
>NZ_JAGMXV010000344.1 GCF_018006725.1 Rhizorhabdus sp. | reverse complement strand
GCCTCCATCAGGCTGCCGCGCAGCGGATAGGCCATCTTGCTCGGGTTCACCCGCGCTGCCCATTTGCCAAGACGCGCGAAGGAAAAGGCCGCATTGTCGAGCGACCGTCCGCCATCGGGCTTCGCGCCGGGCGCATAGGACTGATAGTCTGGGAAATCGGCGAAGGCATGGAGACGCACGGGCGTCTTGTCCTCCAGATAGCGCAGAAGCTCCGGACCGTTCTGCATGAACGCCCACAGCGTCTCGGGATCGAGTGCTCCCGGCGCAAGGGAGTCGAGATAAGTGACGATCTCCTCGTCCGAATCCGCGATCCCGGCTGCCTGCTGGTGATGGTTGTTGGGTATCCAGAGCATGCCGCCCGACATCGCCGTGGTTCCACCCACCATGCCTGAGCGTTCGAGGATCACGACATCCTTCGCTCCGAAATCATGGGCCGTAATCGCTGCGGTCATAGCCGCCCCGCCCGATCCCAGGACGACGACGTCCGCTTCCCGATCCCAAGCAACCGTTCCAGTCATGACCCTCTCCTCACCGATCTTGTCGATGAGATTTAATATAACAATCGTTTTATAAAACTGTGACCAATGTCAGGTCAGGGCGTTCGCCAGATGCCCTTAGCGGACCGCCTTCACCTCCTCGGCGGTGACCCTGTCGACGTAGCTGTTGCCGAAATGGGTCCTGACATAGTTGACCACCTCGGCCACCTGCTCATCGGTCATCATCCGCCCGAGCGCGGGCATGCCGTTCATTCCGTTGAGCAGAACACAGACTGGATAGCCGCCCGCCTCCAGCCTGGGATTGGCTGCCTTATGGCCGAGATCGGCCAGGGCAATCAGCAGACTAAGCCGATCGCCGGCCACAGCGGTGATTCGGAAGTCGCCCTCTACACCCGCCAGGCCGATCAGGCCCGTATGCCCAGCGCCGCGATGCGCGCCCTCGTTGCATGGGAGGCGTCTAACCAGGAAATCCGGCTAGACACGAACGAACAAAAATCGCTCAATATCAATTTCTTATATCCTGCGCTGGTGGGCCCGGCACCTACCGGACTGTACGCAATACAATCCGAAAAATATGAAGCGGTGAGAACAAGTCGCGGATGGATGCCCCCACCGATGCCCCCAGCCAATCGCAGCTAGATCTTGATGCGATCGAGCACCTTCCCTTTGCATAGCGCATGGAGATATCGTTGGCGAGATGATGCCCTTACGCGACCCCGAGACCGGCCGCTTTGTCTCCGCACCTCCGCCGATCGAGCGGCCGAAGCCGCGCACTTGGTACCGGGTCACAGTGTTCGGTAAGCCTCGCGGGATCTGGCGCGAGAGCTGGAACGAGGCGATGCAAGACGCGATCGACGGCGAGCTCGCCGCCTACGATCGCAGCCGGCGCGAATATTATCTCGCAGTACCGACAGCGATCGCAACCCAGTCGAGCTTCGAGCGACCGGCCGACGCATAATCGAAAGCTGGGGATAATCCGGCTGCAGCCAATTGCGGGCCGATAGGCCTGAGGTATGCTGCTCCTCCATACGGAGGGACATCCAATGTTGTTGATCAAAAATGGCCGAACAGCAATCGCCGTCCCGCTCGCGAACATAGCTGTTGCGCGCGGGTACCAGGGCGGCTGGACTATCACGGACGTCAACGGCAACGACCATCAGGTAGACGACTTCTCATGGAACCTGGCGCTCGAGACGACAATCGTATCGTCGATCCCTGCCCAGCCGGGTACATTTCTGATCGGGATGGTAGCCGACGAGGGTGATCCAGATCCGTTTTGGCGATCGGCCGTGGTGGGATGGGGCGTCTATGCCGACGGCGCGACACGACCGATCGCGATCGATGTCGATATGGTCACGGGTGGCGACTGGGCCGTGCAGTTCCCCGATGGACGTGTCGAGACGCCCGAGCGCCAATTTGAGACCGTGAAGGATTGGCGCGCATCGGTCGGCGCGCCCGATTCCTAAATTCAAGTTCGATGGGTCTGGAGCGGCCCGACGGGCTCCCACCGTCCTCACACCCCCTGGAAGGGGCTCGTCGTCTGGACGGGCCGCTCGATACTGCTGCCCCTGCTGGCGCCGAACTGCAACTGCTCAACCGTCCGAAATTATCGGACGCTCTTGCCGCCCCTCATAATCGGGCTTGGGGAACGGCAAAGCCGGGTATCGGCACGCCTTTGCGAAGCGCGGTTTGAGGAATCGCAGATATCGGAACTGGCGTAGGCGATGCAGCGTTGCCCGATCGCGGTTGGCGCGGAGATGCGCTGCGCGCGGACCGATCGACTTGCCGTTCGTCATAAGGCTGTCGTGGTACCAGTCGCCGTCCAGTTCCCAGAACCGGCCGCGGTGCTCCCCGTGGAAGGTGAAGCCAGCCGCCTGGTAGACGGTCCCGAACAAGCCGCAGCGCTCGTCAGCGAAGGACTGGATCCATTTCACCGTGGGGCGCGCCCGGCGAATGAATCGGATCGAATAGGCCAGCGCCCGGCTCTCGCTGTTCCGGGGTGCGGCGTCGGAAAGCCACATCCGGTTGAGCTCGAGATATTCCGTCATCAGCGTGCCCGTGACGACACTGCCAGCCGAAGCCGGGTTCATCGCATAGCCGTATTGCAGCACGCCCTCGAAGCGTCCCTCGACGAACACGCCCAGGTGCATGGTCGAGGCTGAATAGACCCGCCGGCTGTAGTGGTTGGCGATGATGGTCTCGTTCGCGAGGGCGCGATCGATCGTCGCGACGTAGAACCCCGCCTCGCCGAAGCCGATCGCTTCGCGCTTGCCGAGGAGGTCGGCCGCTGGGTCGAACAAATAGCCGGCGCACTCGCCGGCGATGCCGCCGGTCGGATCGACCGGAGCAGATACAGGTAAAGACTCCATGGAGGATTGGCCCTAGATGGCCCCGCCCTGTGCAGGGTGCGGGATCGTTGCGGCTGGCCGGCCGCGCGTGACGAGGGTCTTACTGCTCGTCGGTTTCCGGGTGGCAGCCCGGAACCCCCGCCCGGCCATCAGCCGAACGGACGTGTCTCGATATACGGTTGATTGCAAGGGCGGCCCGCGACGTACTCACCGGCAGCGGTGGCCAGCCGCGTGGGTACCAGCACGGAACTTTCCCGCCAAATGTGCGTCACGGGTGCATGGACGATCTGCCAGACCTCAACCAGCTGACCGACGCAGAACTGGTAAAGCTCTACGAGTCCAAGCAGCCTGACGACCCCGACGTCGACCGGGTCGCGAACGAGATGGAAGCTCGCGGCATCGATTTCTAATTGACCGACTCGTTCGTCGCGTTCCAGTTTCGTTCGCATGCACCGCCTCCACATCGACGACATCCGTGACACGATGATTTCCGACCGGAAGGGCGGAGGCGCTCAGCATTTCGAGTACCTGCGCCGCTGGCTCGAACAGACCGGCGCAGTTGTGGTGGTGCCCGACGACGTGCGGATCCCGAACAACTTCATGCCCGGCACTTTCACGTCACGGCCGGGTAGGTGGGGACAGGACGAGCCCTATCCGTCTTATGGTGGCTATCGGAAGCAGCTCGAAGACGCGCGGACCACGCACTTACCGAAGCCGAATGACGCCTGACGAGGAGCGCTGGGCCGAGGCGCTGGCAGTGGAACGCATTCACGGCGCCGGCGCGCCGCGCTATGTCGCCGAGCGCATTGGGACACTGGCTCTCGCCGGCGACCAGGCTGGCGTCGACCGATGGAAAGCGATCGCATCCAAGTTGGACCAATTGCTGAGGAGGCCGGGTCATCTGTAACCACTACCGGAACCGGCCGGACCTGATCCCGAGCTGGCGCGAGTATATCGGCTGGTCGCTGCGGCTGCCCGAGGAGCCCTTCGCGGCCGACGTCTTCCCCAAGCGCAAGGGACTGATTGTCCGCCGCGAGGCCGGCGCGACCGTCACCGACGTGCGAGCGTGGGGCATCACGACGAAGATCAAGGGCGCGTCGGGAAAGATGCTCGACAAGGCCGTGACCAACGTCCGCAACCTCGAAAGCCCGTTCTGGCGGTCGACGCTCGCGAAGCCGGAGCAGCGGTGTCTCGTGCCCTTCACGTCATTCGCAGAGCCCACGCT
>NZ_JAGMXV010000343.1 GCF_018006725.1 Rhizorhabdus sp. | reverse complement strand
GCCAGAGTGCAGTGTGATCGGCGTTCGTAATATCGAGGTTGTGAGCCAACCGCTCGGTTTCAGCGGATGCTGTCGCAATCTGTTCAGGTGCCATCATTCATCCATTCTGCCATTTTCAAAATGATATCCTTGGCCCTGGCTGTCAGTTTCGGCACAAACCATGAGCATTGGCCGCACCATCCAGTGCCGCCCCATTCTTTCACCTCGTCCGCCACCGCATCAAAAAAGGCCGCTTGCTGATTGTCATCGTAAGCCGCGAAGATTGACGCCAGTTCAGTTGGCTCAAGATCGGACGCCGTAACCGTCCGGGTGATGGCCTTTCGTTCAATGTACGCCATCACCCTGCCCTCCCGCGCAGACGCATCGGCTTGCCCGGCGCGATGGAAGGCGTTTACCGCGTCTCGATCTGCCTGCGTGATCTCCGGGTCAGTCATGATCAGATACTCCAAGCTATGAGGATTGTAGCTGCCGTGAACGCGCCAAACACAAAGCCCGCCAACCAGGTCCAGAAGATGCTGTGGTGAGCTTGTTGTAATCCAAGCTCCCGGCCATTCTCGAAGGCTTCGTCTTGGTTAACCTGGCTGGCTTGGGCTAAGCCATCGCGGTAGCCTTCGGAGCGGGCCTGAGCTAGTACTGGGCGGGGGTCAGTCATGCTCGGCCCTCCTGCATGGCGGCGATTGCGGCGCGGGCAACATAACGGGCGTGCGATTGCCCCGCTGCGATGTCGTCGCAATCCCCATTGTGAACCGGCCTGCACACAAACGGCGCTAACACTGTCGCCACCCGCTCCACCACATCCTCCCTCGGCTGCTGCGCCTTGAGGGCGGCGAGGATGGCGGGGAGGCTGTTGACGAGGGTGGCGATTAGGGCAGCATCGTTCTCGACATTATCCCGCCACTCTTGCGAAGTGACAGGCGCCAAAGACGATACCCACTTCTTTGGGTCATTCGAGCGCACCCAAGGCCCCGGCGTTGCCTTCTCGGCCAGTGCCTCAAGTTCCGCGATCTGCTCAGGCGTCATCGTTCGTCTCCTTGGGCTGGTGTTCGCCGCACCACATGTCGCGCGATAGGTTCGGAAATACGGCATTGGCGAAGCGATAGACCTCAACCTTAAAGCGTCGCCGTTCGTATCCATCTTCGATGAAGTTCGCGCTGAACTCGCCCTGAGGCGGCATTCTGCGGCACTCGCCGTATTCGCGACCGTCATGGTGGAAGAACCTACAATCAGCACACCGCATCACCCTGCCCTCCCGCGCAGACGTTTTGCCGGCTGTTCAGGTGTCATCGTTCGTCCAATCTTCGATTTCATCTTCGGGATCGTAATCGACCGTGCCTGAGCCGGCGCACTTGGGGCATTGCTCGGCATAGTCATCCGGCGACAGGTCATCGTGCCGGACATAGCGAGCGCGCTGGCTCGGGGTAGCCGTGTGGCATTCGCCCATGCCGTTGCAGCTCGGGCAGTCAACGTCGATCAGCATTGGCTATCTCCTTTTCCGCTTCCTCACGCGAATAGTGCAGCGACAGGACGATAGCTTTGCACCCGCCATCGACACGCTGTGTTGGATCGACAGACAGAACGGCGAATGGCGCGTGGGGCGGATCGAGCTCCGCGATGACAAGATAGGGCATCATCCCATTCCTCCGTTCGGACATTCCCAATCGCATTCCTCGCTGCCCCAAAGCGGGCAGTAGAAGCCGGTGCCGTCGTTAAACCCCGCGCACTCGAAAGCGAGGCCTTCGGGATCGTCGTCATCGTCATCGTCGTAGTGGTCAATGAGGCAGGCGCGGCAGTTGGCGAGCAGTTCATCGCGGATATACCAGCGCGTTCCTCCCAGCGGATCGTCGCGCCCCCCCACACCCATGCAATCCATAGGCAGGAGTTCGACGGCCTGCACTGCTTCGGTGAGGTTCTGGCGCATTATGGCAAGCTGTTCGGCCTGCCGTTCGCACTGGCCTTTCCACATGTCGCGGTTACGCTCGGTGCGCGCCAGTTCAGCTTGCAGGCGGGCAAGGCTTGCTCCGTCCGCCGTGATCCGGTTCGCCGCCTGATCCAGTAATTCGGCCATATCGAAATCCGGCTTCGGCTTGTGGACCATGCGCCCACCGTCATCTGCCAGCAAATATTCGGTCGGCGGGTTTGCCGCATTGCGTGCCTCGATGCGCAGGCATTCGACTAGATCACGCGGGATCTGGCGGTCTTGCAGGGTGGTCATAGTTAGCCCCATTCTTCTAACGCGGCGCGGGCTTCCCGGCGCGCATCGTCGGCGGTCATGCCATGCCAGTCCTCATTGGCGATGCAGCCGAGGGTATAGGCCATCTGGGCGCCGACCTTGCTCACCCGCGCCAGTTCGGCTTGCAGGCGCTCGATTTCGTCGGCGGCTTGCAAGCACTTCCCATAGTGCGGAGGCGTGGCGCTCCGCAGCCGCTTCACCAGTTCAGTTTCTACAGGTTCGGTCACGTCATCGCTCCTTTGGGTGCCGCTTCAAGCGCGGCGTCAGTTAACCACGCGCTCTTTGACGGTCGTGATGACCTCGACGATGTCGAGCGGGACACGCGGGGCCATGCGGTCCCGGCGTTCGCGGGCACTGGCGAGGGTGTCGAACACCATGTGCCGGGCACCGCGACGGGTGCGAAGTTCATAGGAGATCATCATCCATCCTTCACCATCGCTAGAATTATCCGCATGGTTTCGCCGTCATCTAAGTCTCCCCTTTCGACCATGACCGCCTTTGCCGAATTGCCTTCCATTCTCAGAATACTGGCGACTTGCGCCCGAGCCTTGAGAATCGCAGAATCAAGGCCAAGTTCGGGATATCGGTCTATGGCGTTGGCTTTCCATTTCCGAAGCGCTTTCAGTTCGGATTCATATGGGCCGCGCCGCTTGCGTCTAGGCTCGCGCGGTTCAAGATTCCGATCACGGTAGGGGACGCCTGTCGGCACATAGACGACCCCTGAATTGTTGGTTTCAGGATTGACGCGGGACCCTATCTTGACCGCGAGGCCTTCTAAAACAAACTGGCTCAGTCGGGCGGACGCGCATTGCTTGTCACTATCGCATTCGAACAATTGGACAAACTCGAAGCAGGCCAAGCCATCTTCAAATTGCCTGAAAACATCGAATGCCTTTTCATATTTACTCATCATCCATCCTTTCTCTGCCTGCCCAAAAGCATCCGAACACAAAGCCGGCGGGGAACATGATCCATGCCGCCAGGATCGCGGCGAGTAGCGGAGTCATGCGGCGAACCCCAACACCATCGCCCACGCGGCAACCGCAAGGCATGTCCAGAACGTGCCGGCAAGCAGCGATGGCTCGCCTGCGGGGCGGGTAAAACGGGTCATGCGTCGTTCTCCAACTCGGCCCGACGCTCTAGCGACAGGCTGGCAAGGTGATCTCTGGCAGCGAGGTATTCGCCGCGCTCGAATATGGACATGTCAGGCATGGCCACGGCCCGCAGTTCGGCCATGGTCGCGTCGATCTGCGCGTTGAACGCCCGGTCGGCGGCAAGGGTGCGCTCGGTGCGGGTCATGCCGCCAACCCCTGCGCCGGGACATAGCTTTCAGCGGCGCGCGCTTCGCCTTCGTCGGCCAGTTCGTCATCGATAGCCGCGTGCAGCTGCTCGACGATCTGTTCCTCGTCCGCGTAATCCAGCCCGTGCGACGTTTCGGCGGTCCAGCCCGTTACATGGGGCTTGCCAGCGCGCAGTTCATAGGTCGCGACGACTTCGCATTCGCGCTCACGACCGCGCCAGTCGGTCCACAGTGCGTAGGTGGTGATCTTATGGGCGTTCATGATCCGAACTCCACCAACTCACCATCGCGGCAAGTGTACCAAACGCCAGCAACGATGCCGCCGCGCCCAGTGACACCGCAGGCGACTGACTTGATTGAAAAGTCATCGGTGAATTCGGTGCAATAGAGGGCTTGCCCGTCACCAGAAGACATGACCTTTCCGCCGAATGCGTGCGAGAATGCCGCGCCATAGTCGCCGGTGTTCGATGCCGCGCCATAGTAGCCGGTGTTCGATGCCGCGCCTCGGGTGCCGGTGTTCGATGCCGCGCCTTGGTAGCCGCTGCTCGATGCCGCG
>NZ_JAGMXV010000103.1 GCF_018006725.1 Rhizorhabdus sp. | reverse complement strand
CCTATGAGGCGGGCGTCCGCTTCCGTCATGGCGCGCTGTCGGGCACGGCCGGCGGCTATTATGCCAGGTTCCACAACCGTCTGCTGTCCTTCGCGAACGGCGCCGGCATCATCGGCAATCCGCCGACGCTGCAGAATGTAGGCGGCGTCGAATCCTATGGCTTCGAGACCGCGCTGCAATATCGCCTGATGGGTGCGGTCAGCCTGCTCGCCACCTACAGCTACAACCATTCGACCTATGAGGATAACGTCCTCAACGCCAACGGCACCATCCGGTCGGCGATCAAGGGCAAGACGCTGGTCGACACGCCCGAGCATCTCGCGAAGGGCGAGATCGTCTATGACGACGGCGCCATCTCCGCCCGCCTCGGCGCCGACTATATGAGCCGCCGCTACTTCACCTACACCAACGACCAGTCGGTCGGCGGCCGGGTGCTGTTCGACGCCTCGGTCGGCTACACCTTCCGCGACGGCTTCCTCGACGGGCTCGAACTGCGTGCGAGCGCGACCAACCTGCTCGACAAGAAGTACATCGCGACGATCGGTTCTAACGGTTTCGGCGATGCTGGTGACAACCAGACGCTGCTGGCCGGCGCGCCGCAGAGCTTCTTCTTCACCGTGAAGAAGGTCTTCTGATCATGCGGCGGTTCCTGCCCTGGCTGGGCCTGATCGCGGCGGCCGTCCTGCCTGCCGGGGTGGGAGCCGCCCCGCTTCTCCTGATCTCGGTCGACGGGCTTCGGCCGGGCGACGTCGCCCAGGCCGATGCACGCGGACTGAAGATCCCCGCGCTGCGCAAGCTGGCCGCCGAAGGCGCGCATGCCAGCGGCGTGGTCGGGGTTCTGCCGAGCCTGACCTATCCCAGCCACACGACCCTGATCACCGGCGTCAGCCCGGCGCGTCACGGCATCTCCAACAATCTGACCTTCGACCCCAGGGGCATCAACCAGACCGGCTGGTACTGGTATGCCGAAGATATCCGCGTGCCGACGCTGTGGGATGCGGCGCGCAAGGCCGGGCTCAAGACGCTGAACGTCCATTGGCCGGTCAGCGTCGGGGCCCCGGTCGATGCCAATATCCCGCAGATCTGGCGGACCGGCCATGAAGACGACCGCAAGCTGCTGCGCGCGCTGGCGACGCCGGGCCTGATCGACAGCGCACCGGGCGCGATCGCCGCTTTCCCGCAGGGGATCGACGAAAGCGTCGACGCCGACGCCGCGCGCAGCGACGCCGCAGCAGCCCTGATCGAACGGATCAAGCCGGGTTTCACCACCGTCTATCTGGCGGGCCTCGACCATGTCGAACATGAGCATGGCCCCGACAGCCCCGAGGCACGCGCCGCGCTCGAACGGATCGACGGCATGATCGCGCGGCTGACCGCAGCGGCGGTGGCGGCCGACCCGGAAACGATCGTCGCACTCGTTTCCGATCACGGCTTCCTGCCAGTCTCGACCGACGTCAACCTGTTCGCGCCTTTCCTGCAGGCCGGGCTGATCACGCTCGAAGGCGGCAAGGTGAAGGACTGGCAGGCAATGCCCTGGCTCGCCGGCGGCGGCGCAGGCGTGATGCTCGCGAACCGTGAGGATCCGGCGCTGCGCGACAAGGTGGCCAAGCTGCTCTCCGGGCTGAAGGCGGACCCGCGCCTCGGCATTGCCGCTATCCTCGACCGCGCGGAGATCGCCCGCCGCGGTGGAGCGCGGGAGGCCGACTTCTGGATCAGCTTCCGTCCCGGCTTCGAGACCGGTCGCGACCCTGCCGCTCCGTTGACCGCGCCCTCGGTGACCAGGGGTATGCACGGCTATGATCCGGCCTATCCCGAGATGCGCTCGACGCTGATCCTGTGGGGCAAGGCGCTGCCCTGGAAGGGCGATCTCGGCGAGGTCGACATGCGCGCGATTGCGCCGACGCTGGCGAAGCTCATGGGCGGCGCCCTGCCGACGGCCGACTTGCCCCCGATCCGCTGACCTAGCGCAAAGCCGGGTTGCGGCCCGTCTGCTTCCCGCCATCATCGCCTGATCCAGAAAAGACGGGAGAGGCAGCCTATGGCCTATAAGATGGTGACCCTGTTGCGGAAGCGCGACGATCTGAGCCTGGAGCAGTTCCGGCGCGACTATGAGGGGCGCCATGCGCTGCTCGGCCGGCGCGTGTTGCAGGGCCGCGCGATCCGCTATGAGCGGCGCTATATCGAACCCTTCGCGCCCGACGCGACGGGAAGCGCCGACCATCATGTGCTGCTGGAGGTCTGGTATGCCGACAAGGCGGCCTGCGAGGGGGCGATGGCCTGGCTGACCAGCGACGCGGTCGCTCAGGAGATCGCCGAGGACGAGGAGTTGATCTTCGATCGTTCGGCGACCCGCTTCTATGTTGTGGCGGACGAGATCGAGACGCCGGGTATCGCCGATCCGGCCTGAGCCGGGGCCGGCACGGAGATCGCTCCGAATCGGCTTGAATATCGTTCCTGATTTGTTCCATATGCTGTCGCCATCCGATATCCCGATGGAGGCCGACATGGACCATGACGCACGGCTGCGGGCCGCCGCCCGCGCCGTTTACGACGCCGTTTACCCGACCGACGAATGCGCGCCGGTCGGCTTCGAGCAGGCCGAACGCTTCGGCACGATCCACTATCGACGCGCGGTCGAGGCGGCGCTGGAGGTGCGCGGCCTGCTGACGCATGAGGACGAGCAATTGCTCTTGTTCTGAGCGGAGATGCCTCGTCGGCGCTCTTCCTCTTGACGATCCGCGAGCCCGTCCTATGTTGGTCATGCGGGCCGGGCCCCTCTGGCGCTTTTCCGAAAGCGTGATGTCGGACCGCATCGGGTTGTCTCGATGCAGGCCTGGTCTTGAACCTCCTACCGTCGCTGCAGCCCGATCTTTCAATCTTCGATTGGAGAGAGGCAATGACGATGTCCGACCGTCTTCAGCAGCACCACAAGCTTCTGGACGACCATATTCTTCGCGAAACGAAGCGACGCTTCCCCGATGGTGACCGGCTTGCGCGGCTCAAGCGCGCGCGGTTGCGGGTGAAGGACCGACTCCATTTCGGGGCGCCCCGCTAGAGACGGGCCACCTTCCAAGCCGATAACGCAAAACCGTCACCCAGTCACCGCACGGCAAAGGCGGGGCGGGACCGGATTTTCACACGCATCGAGGAACAGACCCATGTTTTCCATTTTCGCCCTTTCGCTCGCCGTCGCCACCGCCACCCCGGCCCATGCTGCGACCCGCACCGTCGATCACGCCGCCGGTCCTGTCACCGCTGACTATCGCGGACATGTCCATGTCCGCCACAAGGAGGTCGGCATGGCCGGCCCCGGCGGCCGGCCCTCCACCCTGCGCTGCGCCTGGACCGCCAGCCTGGCGGTCGAACGGCAGGCCCAGCACGGTTCCGGCCTGATGGCATCGCGCAGCTTCTCGACCGAGCCGGTGGCATCAGGCAGCCGGGCTGGCTCGTGCCAGACCGGCAAGCGCGCCATCGCCAAGGAGGTCGCGGCGCTGGCCGAGCGGCATGAGCAGCATCTTGCAGCCGCGATGGAGGCCGATCGTCCGATCCTGCTGGCCGAAATCGACCGGATGACCGCGCTGACCAACTGAGGCCGACAGCCACTCCGACCCGCCGCCGGAATATCCATCCGGCGGCGGCAAGGCGCCCGCCGTCGTCACCTTCGCTGACCGATCGTGCGGCTGGTACGTCGCGCTTTTCCGGCTATCCTCCGCCCGTTCCCCTTGGAGGAGACATGCCATGTCGATCGATCGCAGGACCCTGATGGCCGCCGGCCTGGTTGCCGGTGCTGCTGTAACGAGGCCGCTGGCCGCCCAGGCCACCGCTCCCGGCTTTGCCCCGCGCCCCTTGCCCTTCGATCCGGGCAGCATCGCAGGGCTTTCGGCGAAGCTGCTGACCAGCCATCACGACAATAATTACATCGGTGCAGTGAAGCGGCTCGGCGCGATCCGGCAGGATCTTGCCGCGCTCGACATGGCCACCGCACCGGGCTTCCTGCTCAACGGGCTGAAGCGCGAGGAGCTGATCGCGTGGAACTCGATGATCCTCCACGAACTCTATTTCGCCGGGCTCGGCCGGGGGAACCGACCCGGTCCCGCCCTTTCGGCCGCGATCGAGCGCGACTTTGGCAGCCACGCGCGCTGGTCGGCCGAATTCGCTGCTATGGGCAAGGCGCTGGGCGGCGGATCGGGCTGGGTCTTGCTGACCTGGAGCGGGCGCGACGGACGCCTCGTCAACCAATGGGCGGCCGACCACAGCATGACGCTGGCGGGCGGTACCCCGCTGCTGGCGCTCGACATGTACGAACATGCCTATGCGATCGACTATGGCGCGAAGGCCGCCGCCTATGTCGACGCCTTCATGGCCGCGACCGACTGGACCAATGCAGACCGGCTGTTTGCGCAGGTGGCGCGGGGCTGAGGTGGGAATGGTCGGGGAGACAGGATTCGAACCTGCGACCCTCTGCTCCCAAAGCAGATGCGCTACCAGACTGCGCTACTCCCCGACGGGGCCCGCCTTAGTCGCTGGGCCCGCCGGTCGCAAGCGGCGATCGGATCAGGCGAGCGTCGCGGCGGTGCGGCCGCAGGCGAGGCCCAGGGCGATCGCGCTGCTCAGGCCGGCGCCGGGCAGATAGCCCGACGGACCCTTGCCGCTGATGCCCCGCGCGGCGCCGCCGCCTGCGAGCAGATTGGGGAAGGGGTTGCCTTCCTCGTCCAGCACCCGGCCGCCGGTGTCGATGGCGAGGCCGCCCTGGGTGTGGAACAGCGCGCCGGAGACGCGGACAGCATAGAAGGGTGCGGCGAGCGGCGGCGTGTCGAAGCGGCGGCCCCAGGGATCGACTCCGCCTTGCGGAATGGCGGCGAGCGTTTCGGCCAGCCCTGCCGGGTCGATGCCGGCGCGGGACGCAAGCGCGTCGAGCGTGTCGGCGCTCTGCACCCCGCCCACTTCGCGCAGCGCGACATATTGCGGCAGGTCGAAGCAGGAGCGGTGAATGCGCTCGTCATAGATCACCCAGGCGGTGCCGCCCGGCTGGGCGATGACGCGCGCGCCCTGGCCCGACACGTCGTCCAGTTCGTTCGAGAATCGCTGGCCGAGCCGGTTCACCTGTACGCCGCCCTCGATCAGGAAGCGCGGATTGAGGTCGATCCCGGCGGGTTCGGCGAGCAGGCCCAGCCCCTGATAGGCGTCCATGTCGGCCAGTGCCGCGCCCATCGCCTCGCCCAGCAGGATGCCGTCGCCCTGATTGCCCTCCCAGCCGAAATAGCGCGCCTCGCGCATCGCCGGAATGTGCTTTGCGATCATCGCATGATTGCCACCGAAACCGCAGGTGGCGAGGATCAGGGCGCCGCAGCCGATATCCTCGCGGCTGCCGTCGGGCCGCGCATAGCGCACGCCGGTCACGCGCTTGCCCTCGACGAACAGGGATTCGAGCGTCGCACTGGTGACGATCGGGATGCCGGCGCGGTCGCAGGCGGCGATCAACCGGTCCATCAGGTCGGCACCGCTGCGGCCGGGCGAGACATGCATCCGCATCCGGCTGTGCCCGAAGGCCGGGGGCCAGTTCGGATCGAGCGACAGTTCGACGCCATGCGCCTCGCGCAGCCAGTCGATCGCCTCGCCCGACAGCTGCCCGACCGCGCGGGCGAGCGCCGGATCGGCGGTGCCGCGCGTCTTCTCCATCACGTCGGCGGCAAAACGGTCGGCATCGTCGTCGACGCCCAGCCGCCGCTGGTCGGCGGTCCCCGACGCGCAGACCGCACCCAGCGACATGCTGGTGCTGCCGCGCGGGACCGGATCGCGCTCGATCACCACCACCTCGGCGCCCGCATCATGCGCAGCGAGGGCTGCGACCAGCCCGCAGGCACCGCCGCCGGCGACGATCACGGGCATGTGTAGCGGGAAATCGGCCTGGGCGGCGGCGAGCAACGTCATGCGGTCAGGTCCTTTGCAATTTTTATCTGTTGGGCGCGGCAGGGGTGAAACGGATAGTCCCGGTTCGACCCAGGAGGCTTTTCATGGATGCATCGTCGCTTATCGCCCATCATGCAACGAAGCTCCGCTGGTCGGGGATCGATAGCGCCGCGCGGGTCGCAGCGGCAACTTTTCTGCACGATACGCTGTGCGTCGGGCTGGCGGGCGTGCGGGCGCCCTATGCCGATGCGGTCTTGCAGGCGGCGCGGGCCGGCAATGGCGGGGCGCACGGCCCATGCGGCATATTGGGGCGGAACGAGGCGCTTCCCCCGGCCGACGCGGCCTTCGTCAACGCCTTCCAGATCCACGCCCAGGAATATGACTGCGTCCACGAACCCGCCGTGGTCCATCCGCTGGCCACGATGGTCGCGGCGCTCCTCGCCGAACTCGACAGGGGGCCGTCCCGCAGCGGCGAACAATTGTTGACGGCGCTGGTCGCGGGTGTCGACGTGGCGGCCGGGCTGGGCCTGGCCGCGACGACCCCGCTGCGCTTCTTCCGTCCCGCGACCGCCGGCATCTTCGGATCGGTCGCAGCGCTCGCCAGCCTGCGCGGCGAGGATGAGGGGACCACGCGCAACGCGATCGGCTATGCGCTGGCCTTCGCCGCCGGAACGATGCAGGCGCATGTCGAGGGCAAGCCGACGCTGCCGCTGCAGATTGCGCAGGCTGCCCGTTCGGCGATCATGGCGATCGACCTCGCTTGCGCCGGCCTGCCCGGACCGCTCGATTCGATCGAGGGCCCGTTCGGCTATCTGACCCTGTTCGAAGCGGGCCATGACGTCTCGCGCCTGCACCGCGCGCTGACCGAGGGGCATCGCATAACCGAGGTCAGCTGGAAGCCTTTTCCCACCGGCCGCGCGGCGCATGGCGCGATCGTTGCCACACAGATGCTCATGCGCGAACATGGCCTCACCGCCGACCAACTCGACCGCCTCGTCTATCGCGCGCCCTCGCTGATCGGTCGGCTCGTCGGTCGGCCGGCGGTCGCGGATATGGGGCCGGCCTATGCACGGCTGTGCTTCACCTGGCTGGGGGCCGTCGTGCTTGAACGCGGGACGGTAGGACTCGACGACTTCCGCGTCGAGCGGCTGAACGATCCGGCGCTGCTGGCGCTTGCCGGGCGCATCTCGGTCGAGACCGACGACAATCCCGATCCCGCCGCTTTCGCCCCCGCGACGGCGACCGCCTGGCTCCGCGACGGCCGAGTGCTCGAGGTGAAAGTCGCGCGGCAGTTCGGTTCGCCCGGATGGCCGCTCAGCCGGGAGCAGCATCTCGACAAGGCGCGCGGATGCCTTGCCTTTGCGGGGATGGAGCAGGTTCACGAGGACCTTGCGGCGCTGTTCGACCGGCTGCCTGGGGAGGCCGATGCCGGCGCGGCGATCAATGCGGTTCTTCGCCGCCCGAGACATTGAGGCTTTCGGCGGTGATGTAATGCGCCTGGTCCGAGGCGAGGAAGGCGACCGCATTGGCCGTGTCCTCGGGCAGGCCGGGCCGTCCCATCGGGATGCGCGCGGCCATCTGCGCCAGATAGTCCTCGACCGACAGGCCCGACTTTTCGGCGAAATAGCTGTTCTGCCAGGCACCGAGCCCGGTCGTCACATGGTTTGGGCAGACATTGTTGACGGTGATGCCGTGCTTGCCGAGTTCGATAGCGGCGGAGCGGACGAGGCCGACCAGTCCATGCTTGGACGAGCAATAGGCCTGGGCGAAGGGAAAACCCGACTTGGCCGCCTGGCTGGCGATATTGATGATGCGCCCGCCGCGGGCTGCGGCCACCATCTTCTGCGCAGCCGCCTTGATGCCGTGGAAGCTGCCGGTCAGGTTGACGTCGATCACCGCCTGCCAGTCGTCGGGTTCGACCTCGAGCAGCGGCTTCATGATGTAACCGATGCCGGCATTGTTGACCCAGATGTCGAGCGAGCCATGAGTCGCCACCGCATGGTCCGCCAGCGCGGCGACATCGGCCCAGCGGCGGACATCGCAGACGCAGGTCGAAGCGATACCGCCATCGGCGCGGATCGCCTCGGCGACCGCCTCCATTTCCTCGCTCGCACCGATCATCGACCCGGGCGTCGCCGCATCGACCGGACGGCCGAGGTCGGAGATGACCACCGCCGCGCCATCGGCGGCCAGCCGCCGGGCGATGGCGGCACCAAGGCCTTCGAGGCGCCCTGCACCGGTGACGACGGCGGTGCGTCCGTGCAGCGGTCTGTTCATGCGACGGGCTCGGTGGTGATGAAGACGGTGTCGGCGAAGGCCGCGAACTGCGCAGCGATCGCCTGCATCTCGGGTCGGGCGACGTCGCTGCCGAAGGCGTCCATGTCGCCTATGTCGATGATTTCGACATAGTCATAGGGCGCCTTGCCGCCGCCGAGCAGGCCGGTGGCGCGGAACAGGTCGAAGCCGGCGATTGACGGCAAGGCGCGGACGGTCGGCAGGTCGGTGCTCTTCGCCCAGGCCTGATAGTCTTCATGGCTGACGCCATCCTTCAGCGTGACGAGCACGATCAGGCGCATGGATCTTCCTTTCCGGGATCAGGCCGCGACGCCGGGGGCTTCGCGCAGAGGGGTGAAGATGCGGTCGATGAAGGCGCGAAGTGCCGCCTCGCGATCGGGGTCGGAGGCGCTCGCCTCGGCGATGGCGTCGATCTGACCGGTCGTGGCGATGCCTTTCTCCTCCAGCAAGGCGCGAAGATTGGCGATCGTCTCGGCCTGCACCCACAATTCGGAAGCGAGGTTCAGGACGACCGGCACGAAGCGATCCATCGCCGGATCGGAAAAGAATTGCGGCCGGCCATCGGGGCCGTAGATCGACGGCGGGGCGTCTTCGGGGCGCAGGGCTTCGCTCATTATCGCTTCCATGCTCCGAATCCGAACCAGTTGACGCCCTCGGCCAGGCGGCCGGTGGTCTCGCTGTTCACCGCCAGCGGATCGGTGGCCGCAGCCGTTGCAATGGCATCGGCGCCGTAGATTCCCAGGCTGGGGGTGACGAACTGGACATAATCCTCGTCGGCAAATCCGCCGTCGCGGCACAGCGCGCGCGGGTCCTCGTCGCGGAAGCCTTTGTAGAAGGGCTCCTCGTTATAATAGCAGTCCCAGTCGAGATAGAATCCCTCGAAGGCGCCCATCTGGCTGTTCGGCGGCAGCTCCATGTTGAGCAGCAGCCCGCCCGGCCGCAACAGGCGCCGGGCCTCGCGGAAGAAGGCGCGGCGCGTCTTGGCCGACAGCTCGTGGAGGAACATCGACGAGAAGACGAGATCGAAGCTCGCATCGGGGAAGTCGAGCGCTTCCGCGTTCATCTGGTGGAAGGCGACGTCGAGGCCCTGCAGTTTTGCCCGGGTCGCACCATAAAGGAGGCCGCCTGCGGCAACGTCGACGGCGTGGACGTCGGCGTCGGGATAGGCCTGTTTCCAGGGCAAGCTGTTGTGACCGATCGTGCAACCGACATCGAGGATGCGGGCCGGCTTGAAGTCGGGGAAGGCATTGCGGACATAGGTCGACATCGACAGGCCGATATCGTCGAGATTCTGCCCCATCAGCCCCATCGAGAAGATGGCGAGCCCCTGATCATAGACGGCCCCCGCCGCCATCGGGAAATCGGTATCGCCCGCATAGCCGCCGGGCATCAGATGCACGTCGAGGCCGGTCACGTTGCGGGGCAGTTCCATCTCGGGCGCCAGCTTGACTGCGGCTGCGGCACCGCTGTCGTTTGCGGCGGCTTCCAATTTGGCGCGCTCGCGCTGCACCACCGGCGTCACTGCATCCCACACCATCGACTGGGCGCGCACGCGGCAGGCGCTGTACACCTTGAACGCCGGATCGGCGCGCATCGCCTTGTGAACCTCTGCACTGCTCTCGGGGGGGCGGCCATGCGCCTTTTCGAAGGCGGGGGCGACGCGCTCGTCATAGGCCTGGCGCATGTCCTGCGCGAGGTCGTTCAGGATGAAGGAGCGCAGGCCCGACACGAAGCGCCCGCGGGCGATATCCTCGGCCGCCTGGTGCGGGCGCATCGCATGCTTGAGTTGCAGTACCATCGATTGTCCCCTCAGCGGTTCGAAGGCGGGCGGCGAGAGGCTCAGCGTGCTGGGCTTGACGGGCCGACCGGAAACATCAAAAACAGACTATCAATGGCTAGTTGGCCGAAATAACAAATAAGTTGGATATCAGATGCACGACATCGAGCTCATCCAGTTGCGACGGTTCGTCACGCTGGTCGAGGAAGGCACATTCATCGACGCCGCGCAGAAGCTGAATGTCACGCAGCAGGCACTGAGCAGTTCGATCGCCCGCATGGAAGAGTCGGCCGGCGTGCGCTTCCTCGACCGGAAGCGCGGCGGCCGCCCTAGCCTGACCGTATTCGGCCGGCTGCTGCTGGCGCGTGCGCGGACCCAGCTCGCTTTGGCGGAGCGGATGGCGAGCGAAATCGAGTTGCTGCGCGATGCGCGCGGCGGGTCGGTGACGATCGGCATCGGTGAGACGATGACGGGCCGCCACGTCGCCACCGCGATTCGGCGCTATCATCGCCAGCAGCCAGACGTACAAATCCGTCTTGTTGAAGGCTATACCGAGATGATGATCGAGAAGCTCATGTTGGGCGAGGTCGATTTCGTCTGCGGGGGGCCGAGCCATGACCCCGCCCATGCCGATCTGCTCGACTTCCGGCACTTGTTCGAGATTCGCGACGTGCTGGCGGTGCGCAAGAATCATCCGCTGGCCGGCGCCCGCGAACTGGCGCTGCGCGATCTGCAGGACTTCACCTGGATGATGCCGGCCTTTCGCGGCGATATCTACGAGGCGATCCAGGTCGCGCACATGCGCGCCAAGCTGCCCTCGCCCAAGCGCATCATCCGCAGCGACGCGGTGACGGTCGGTTCGTGGCTGTGCATCGACGACGATTATATCATCACCGTGTCGCCCGACATGGTCGGTACGCTGATCGAGTTCGGTGCGCTGGTGACACTCGACCTCACCGAAACCACCATCCTGCGTCATGCCTGCCTGATCACGCGGCGCGACGTGAAGCTCAGCCCGGCTGCCGCGCGGCTGACCGAGGAAATCACCTTCGAGGCCGAGCGCGCCTATGGCAGCCCGGCCGACCTTGCGACCCCCGCCTTCCCCTGATCGTCCCGGCCGCTGTCGGCCGTCTCAAGAGGTTTTCCCATGATCAAGTCGCTTGCCGGTGCCACCATCGTCGTGCCCGATCTCGATGTCGCCATCGCGGCCTATCGCGACTGGCTGGGCTATCGGCCCGCGCCGGTCGCCATTTTCGATGCGGCAGAGGCCGCAGCCTGGAACATTCCCCAGGCGGCCGGGGCCCGCGCATCCATGCTGACCCCCGAAAGCGGCGAGGCGCGCTTCCTGCGGCTTGTCGAAGGTGCGCCCGATCCCGCCTATCGGCCGATGGGCGCGCTCGGCTGGGCGGCGATCGAGATCATCGTTCAGGACGTCGAGGCGCTGGCCACCCGGCTGGCCGACCCGGCTTCCCCCTTCGCGATCATCGGCGCGCCCGCCGTGCTGGACTTCGATTTCACGGACAAGATCAAGGCGATGCAGGCGACCGGGCCCGGCGGCGAAGTCCTCTACCTGACCGAAGTGGCCGAGCCGGTGCCGGGCTTCGACCTGCCCGAGGCGAAGAGTTTCGTCGGCCAGCCCTTCATCCTGGTGATGGGGTCGCGTGGGATCGACGCGGCGGCGCGCTCCTATGTCGAGCGCGGGCGGGCGCTCAGCCCGATCTTCGAGGCGCGAATCGAGGTATTGTCGGATGCGCACGGGATCGACCGCGCGCACCGCCACCGGCTGGCGACGGTCGCGTTCGACGAGGCGAGTCTGATCGAGATCGACGATTTTCCCGCCAGTGCGATCGATCGTCCGGCCTCCTCGATCGGCTTGCCCAGCGGGATCGCGATCGCGCATTTCCACGGCGGAACGGCTGGCGAGATTGAGCGCCTGATCGGTGGCGCGGGGGAGTGGATCGAGATCAGGCCCTGACCACCCGACCTTGACCGACATCAAAACAACAAAAAAGTGTAGGACGACCGTAAAAGACTTTGACAGCTTGTAACCGACAAAAGCGGCATCAGCCGCCTGCCAAGGGGATACGCTCATGCGTCGATTGGGAATGTGGTTGCATGCTTCTGTTGCGGTCGCCGGGCTTGCCCTGACGGCATCGCCCTCGGTGGCGCAGCAGGCGGGAGCTTCGGACGAGGCGACCGACGGCAGTGCCCTCGGGGAGATCGTCGTTACCGCGCAGCGTCGCCAGCAAAGCCTGCAGGATGTGCCGATCGCGGTCTCGGCCTTTTCGGGCCAGGAACTCGCCGCCAAACAGATTCGCACGACGATCGACATTCCCCGCATGGTGCCCAACATGGTCGGCGCGACCAATGTCGGCATCGGTTCGGCCAACAGCTATTTCATCCGCGGTCTCGGCAACACCGAGTCGATCGCGACTTTCGATCCGCCGGTCGGCACCTATGTCGACGACATCTATGTCAGCCGGCAGAACGCCAATAACTTCGCCTTCTTCGACGTCGACCGGATCGAGGTGCTGCGCGGCCCGCAGGGCACGCTGTTCGGCCGCAACACCACCGGCGGCGCGATCAACGTCGTCCTCAAGAAGCCGGCGGACAGCTTCGGCGGCTATGTCGAGGCCGGCTATGGCGCCTATGACAAGTGGATCGTTCGGGGGTCGGTCGATGCGCCGATCAGCGACAAGGTCCTCACCAAGATCTCGGGCTTCGCGACCGAGGCGGACGGCTATGTCAAGAATCTGACGACGGGCGAGAAGAACAACGGCACCAAGAGCTTCGGCCTGCGCGGCGCGGTCCGCCTGCTGCCGACCGACACGGTCACCTGGGACCTGTCGGCCGACTATGTCCGCGACAATACGCTCAACCTGCCGTCGGTGAAGGTCGGCGGCGACCTGTTCAACAATACGGGCCTCAGCACCAAGACTGCCGGCCTCGCCGGGCTCGTCGCGGGCCGGAAGGCGAATTTCCACCTCAAGAATGTGACGAAGAGCCTGTCCTTCTCCTCGAACGTCCAGATCGATCTCGGCGAAGCGACGCTCGCGCTGATCACCGGCTATCGCGACCTTAAGCAGGATTATCTGTCGGACGTGTTCGACGGAAAATATTCGACCGGCGGCTTCGCGCTGGCCAACACCGGGCGCTTCAAGCAGTTCTCGCAGGAAGTGAAGATCAACGGCAAGATCGCCGAGGGCCTGCAATATACCGCTGGTCTGTTCTACATCCACGAGGACAACAGCACCGACTTCGCCGACGTCTTCACGCTCGACCTGGGCACCGTCGGCCTGCCGCTGGTGCTTGCCGACCGCGTCCTCAAGAACAAGACCTCGGCCCCGGCCGCCTATCTCCAGTTCGACTGGAAGCCGGTCGACAGCCTGACGGTGACGGTGGGGGGACGCTATACCAGCGAGAAGAAGACCGTCGGCGTCACCCCCAATGCCAATCCGGCGCTGGCCGGCGTGCCTTATGGCTCGGCCGATATCTCCGCCGCCGGCATCCCGCTGCGCGACCGCACCAAGCAGTTCACCCCGCGCTTCGCGGTCGAATATCGACCGATGCAGGACGTGATGCTGTTCGCCTCAGCGACGCGCGGCTTCCGTTCGGGCGGCTGGAACGCCCGCTCGCTCTCGGCAGAAAATTTCCTGCAATTCGGGCCGGAGAAGGTCTGGTCCTATGAAGGCGGCTTCCGCACCGAGCTGCTCGATCGCACGCTGCGCTTCAACACGACCTTCTTCTACACCGACGTGAAGGGCTTCCAGGTTCCGCTCGGCTTCGTCGACAGCACCGGGGCGATCAACTTCGTGACCCAGAACGGGTCGGACTTCCGCAACTACGGTCTCGAATCCGAACTGGTCTGGGCACCGGTGCGCGGTCTGTCGCTGTTCGCCAATATCGGCCTGCAGCGCGCCAAATATCTGAACCCCGACCCGACGATCAGCGCCCAGCAGGCCTCGTGCCGCGCCGGTGTCGTCGCCAGCTGCGGACAGGGCATCGTTGATCCGAACGGCAATCTGGCACAGCCCCAGCGGACGCCGAAGTTCACCACCGCCTTCGGTGGCGCCTATGACATGCCGATCGGCGATTTCTACCTGACCCCGGCCGCCAATGCCTCCTATCAGTCGCGCAACACGGTCGGCACGGCGGGTGTCCCGCTCGACTATGTCGACGGCGAATGGCTGGTCGGCGCGAGCCTGACGCTCAAGCCGCAGGACGGGCCGTGGAAGGCCTCGATCGAATGCGCGAACTGCTTCAACAATCTGTTCGTCGCCAGCAACTTCCCGCCAGGCTTCGCCTTCTACAACATGCCGCGGACCTGGCAGTTGACTGTCGGCTACAAATTCTGATCCCGTGCGGGCGGCGGATCCAACGGAGATCCGCCGTCCCCTTCGTTCAGTCGGGCAGTTCGTCGACGAAGGCGCGTTCGTGGACAACGTAGGACTTTAGCGGATCCTGTCGCCGGATCATGGCCCCGGAGGCCTTTGCAAGCCCTACTCCAAGCTCCTCCCCGGCATGGGGAAGGGAAGCGGGATAGCTGGCGGAAGGACAGAAACGCATTCAGGTGCTTGGCGCCGGAACGGCGGGCAGCGGCCCCTCCACCATCCTTTCGATGGTTCTCCTTCACGTTCCAGGGGGACGCGTGCGGATGTAGCCCGATCCCCCACGGACTGCGGGCATGAGCCTCGGGCTGTCCCAGCTTGATCCGATTCCGTTACACTACCGGATTGCAAATGTTTCGCATCTTCGTACCACCGGGCCTTGAGGGCTTGCGATCCGGCTATGGGGCTGGGATCCGGGACGGAGGCTGTCGTGAAGCTGTTCGGGTATTTCAGGTCTTCCGCCGCCTATAGGGTGCGGATCGCACTCAATCTCAAGGAGATCGGGGTCGACCAGTCGCCGGTCAACCTGCTCGGCAGCGAGGCGCTGCCGACCTATCGAGCACGCGTGAATCCGCAGGGACTGCTCCCGGCGCTGGAGACCGACGAGGACGGTACGCTCGTCCAGTCGCTGGCGATCATCGAATATCTGGAGGAGGTTCATCCGGAGCCGCCTCTATTGCCGTTCGATCCCGCAGCCCGCGCTTATGTCCGCGCAGCCGCGCAACTGATCGCGTGCGACATCCACCCGCTCGCCAATCTCCGCGTCCTGCGCCACCTCAAGAGCGAATTGGGGCAGGATCAGGAGCAGATCGACGCCTGGTATCGCCATTGGGTGCGTGACGGTCTCGAAAGGCTTGAAGCCTTCGTCCGTGCCAGTGGGCGCGCGGGGCGCTTCCTGTGTGGCGATACGCCCGGCATCGCCGACTGCTGTCTCGTGCCACAGCTGTTCAACGCGCGGCGCTTCAACTGCGATCTCGATGGCCTCGACATGCTGATGACGATCGATGCCCGTTGCGGGGCGATCGACGCTTTCCAGCGTGCGCATCCCTCGCTCCAGCCTGATGCAGCCTGAGCCGGCAAGGCGCTTTCCCTAGCGTCCGAGGCGGGGCATAGCGGCGACAGGCGGGCGGCAGTCCCGCCGACGGACATAAAAGGAGATGGAGAATGGCGGACGGTTTCGGCGCGACGACGACCACGGACGAGGTGCTCGACGGCGTCGACCTCACGGGCAAGCGCTATCTGGTGACTGGTGTTTCCGCCGGACTCGGGGTCGAGACGGCCCGCGCGCTTGTGGCACATGGCGCGGCGGTGGTCGGCGCAGCGCGGGATCTTGCCAAGGCGGAGTCCGCTACCGCCGAGGTGCGCGCGGCCGCTGAAAACGGCACCGGCAGCTTCGAGCTGCTCCAGCTCGACCTCGCCTCGCTCGCCAGCGTCCGCGCCGCCGCCGATCGCCTTCTTGCAGACGGCCGTCGCTTCGATGCTGTCATCGCCAATGCCGGCATCATGGCGACTCCCGAAGGCCGCACCGCCGATGGCTTCGAGCTGCAGTTCGGCACCAATCATCTCGGCCATTTCCTGTTCGTGAACCGGATCGCGCCGCTGATCGTCGACGGGGGGCGCTTCGTCGGCCTGTCCTCCGGCGCGCATCATTTCTCCGATATCGATCTCGACGATCCCAATTTCGAGACGACGCCTTATGATCCGTGGCGCGCTTATGGCGCCGCCAAGACGGCCAATGCGCTGTTCGCGGTCGAGTTCGACCGCCGCCACCGCGGACGCGGCATCCGCGCCGCCTCGGTCCATCCGGGCGGCATCAACAC
>NZ_JAGMXV010000342.1 GCF_018006725.1 Rhizorhabdus sp. | reverse complement strand
GCCCAGGATGGTATCCTGAAGCGCAGTACGGCGCATATGCGCGAGCGGTGTCTGATAGCGGATGATCTCAGGCACCATCGATTCGATCAGCGAATGGTCCTCGCGGAGCTTTTGATACTCGCCCGGATTCTCGTTAAGGAACAGCAGGCCGCCAGTGATCGAGTTGCGCGTGGTATCATTGCCGCCAACGATCAACAGCACCAAGTTGCCGAGATATTCCATCGGCTGCATGTCGCGCATCGACGGATTGTGCACCATCATCGAGATCAGATCACCCGCCGGAGGCGCGTTGACACGCTGGTTCCACAGGCCCGTGAAATAGGTGAGGCATTCGATCAAAATCGCGCGCTGTTCGTCGCGGGTCATTTTGGCATCAGGCGCGCTGACATCGATGGTCGTCACGTCGGACCAATATGTAAGCTTGCGCCGATCCTCCCAAGGGAAATCGAACAGCGTAGCGAGCATTTGCGTCGTTAGTTCGATCGAGACGCGGTCGACCCAGTCGAACGGCTCATTGATCGGCAGATTATCGAAAATCTTTTGGGCGCGCTCGCGGATCAGCACTTCGAGCACGGCCAGATTGGCCGGGGCGACGATCGGCGACACCGCCTTGCGCTGCATATCATGCTTGGGTTGATCCATCGCGATGAACATCGGCAGGATGAAATCATCATCTTGATCCTTCGCCGTGATCCCACCAAGATGCGCTTCCGAGGAGAAAACGGCGTGGTTGGTATCAACCGCCATGATGTCCTTGTAGCGCGTCACCGACCAGAACGGGCCGAACCGGCCATTGGCGCAATAATGCACCGGGGCTTCCTTCCGCAGCCGCTCAAAAAACGCCCAATGGGTATTATCGACGAAGCGCGCTGAGTCGGTCATGTCGATGTCTTCGATCGGCATCGAATACGCGATCGAGCGGGCTGCTTCGATTGCTTCATCCTCGATCTGCTTGAAGGCGGTCGCCATGATCAGTCTCTCCCGTGGTCGATCCAGGTCGAGGCTGGATGATACTACGCATCCGCACATTGCGCCGTTTCCTGCTCAGTCGCAATGTGTAAACGGGTATCCCCCGGATTGGAAAAGGTGCCGATCGGCTGTCATAAGCGCCTTGTCTTATGACTTTGCGGTCCGTTCGGGTCATGATGCGATGCCCGGACTTGGGTGGCCACCCAGGTCCGAGCAGAAGGGGATGGATCACAAAACCGCTGGTCGTGAAGGGACCGGGTTAGAGTAGGATCACCCCTTTCTTTTCCATCAGGCCCGAACGGATACCGGGGCCACAAGGCTCGGATGACAAGCATGGGACAGCGGAAAAGATGAGCAATGACCTACCACAAACCATCGGCATCGACATCTCCAAAGCGGCACTGGGCTGCCATGCCCCTCCTGCCGGGATCGATCGCCAGTTCCCCAACACCGCCAAGGGGCACAAGGCGTTGATCGTATGGGCCAGGAAATGGCAGACCGAACGGATCGCCTATGAGGCGACCGGCACGCTTGCCAAGACCGATCGTATCGACGCCAGGTTGCTCGCCCGCATGGCGATCGCGCTGCAACCTCCGGTCAGGCCTGCTCGCAGCCCGCAGCAGAACCAGCTGGCCGAACTCGTCAACGCCCGCGACGGACTGGTCCGCGATCGCACCGCACTCAAGAACCTCACCGTCACGCTGCTCAAGCGGCACTGCAGCCAACGCCTCGAACAGATCGCCGCGCTGGACGCCGAGATCGCGGCCGTCATCGCCGCCGACGAAAAGCTCGCCCGGCGCCACGACATCCTCACCAGCATCGCCGGGCTCGGCACGCTCACCGCCAACCAGATCATTGCCACCATGACCTCGCCGGCCGGCCTTGCCCCTGTCGCCCGCCAGTCCGGCCAGTGGAAAGGCAAGAGTTTCATTCGCGGCGGCAGGGCCAACGTCCGCCAAGCCCTCTACATGCCTGCTCTGGTCGCCGCCCGCTTCAATCCAGACCTCAAGGCCAGATACCAGCAGCTCATCGCCGCCGGCAAACCCGCCAAAATCGCCATCACCACCGTTATGCGTAAGCTCGTCGTCATGCCCAATGCCCTGCTCAAAGCAGACCGCCTCTGGACGCCAGCACGCGCTTGACCATCACGGATACTCTAATAGCTCTTTGGTAGACCAAGCACGCGTTCCGCAACAAAGCTCATGATAAGTTGCTCAGTAATCGGTGCAAGGCGCGTGATCGCGACCTCGCGATATAACCGTTCGACGTGGTATTCCTTAGCGTAGCCGAAACCGCCATGAGTTGCTATCGCCTGCCAGCAAGCATCATGACCAGCGCGCGCTCCGAGAAATTTAGCGCTGTTCGCCTCTGCTCCGCACGGGAGGTCGGCATCGTAAAGCTCAGCCGCCTTCATTGTCATAAGCCATGCCGATTCCAAATACATCCAACGCTCCGCTAACGGATGTTGAACGCCTTGGTTGAGCCCGATCTGACGATCGAACACGATGCGATCCTTTGCGTATTGAGTAGCGCGGCGCAGCGCGTCCTGGCCGATCCCAATCGCCTCCGCGGCGATCAACACGCGCTCAGGGTTCAGGCTGTGCAGAAGATAAGCAAAGCCCCTTTCCTCTTCCCCGATCCGATCTTCGTCGGGAACGAACAGGCCGTCAATGAACAAAGCGTTCGAGTCAACTGCACTGCGCCCCATCTTCGCTATTCGGTGAACGTCGATCTTGCTTCGATCAAGGTCGGTGTAGAAGATGGTAATTCCATCGGTAGAGCGCTGGGAGTCCTCGATCTTTCTGGTTCTGGTAAGAAGCAGGATCTTGTTCGCAACCTGAGCAGTAGATGTCCATACCTTTTGACCGGTTACCAGATAGCCGCCGTCAACCTTGTCAGCAAACGTCTTTATTTGGGTCGTGTTTAGCCCCGTATTCGGCTCGGTCACACCAAAACACACTTGATCTTCGCCTGCGATCAAGCGCGGCACCCAGCGCGCTTTTTGTTCAGATGTGCCTTGCACGACGATCGGGTGCGGGCCGAACAGGTTGATATGAACCGTCGATGCCGCCGTCATCCCACCTCCATGGCTCGCCACCTCGTGCATCATTACCGCGGCTTCTGTGACGCCCAGCCCGGCCCCGCCGAAGGCTTTGGGCATCGTTATGCCAAGCCAGCCCGCCTCCGCCATTGCGCGATGGAAGGCGTGCGGGAACACGCCATCGTTGTCTCGCGCGAGCCAGTAATCATCACCAAATTGGGTAACGACCAATCGCACGCCTTCGCGGATTGCTTTCAGGTGATCGCTCTCGACACGCTCTTTCATCGATTCTCTCCCGTCCCCGCATCGGCGTGCACCACCGCGCTAACTCGCCGCCACTCAAGCCATCATACGCTCGATCGCCGCGCCGATCTGCTGGGCCGCGTCAAGCACATGCTCATCGTCCAGGTGGGCGTAGCGCGCCGTGGATTGCGGATTGCGATGCCCGAGTATACGTCTTGTGATCGAGCAGCTTTTGCGGCTTCGCCTCGCGGCCATAGGCTTCGAATAATCGCATTCCGAAAATATGCTGTTGGGCGTCGGACAGGTCGCGGATGAGCGGCCAAACCTTGCAATCTTCTACCGCGATCCCAGCCAAAACCTCATAGGGGGAATGACGCTGATCCTGGCCGGACTCGTCGATGAACAGGGTCCAGATCATGATAGGTGTGTTGCTGCCTTCGTGTTTTGCCCCGACCTTCTTTCATTCTCGGCTATGTTGCAAACGACGCCAGTCTGTATCGCTAGAGAAAGAGTTCGGGCGCGGCCCTGCCGGGCACGGCTCTATCTCCTGCCCATCGGGCGTCCGACCGAGCCACCTGCCGCGCCTCGTCCAATGTGTGTGACGATCCTCGCGTGGTAGGGTCGACGACGGCGACGATCGGCATCCACTCGATCGCCGCCAGAAAATCACCAATCGCGCCGACGATAGGCATTGAGCCATCGCCGACGTCGGTGTTCCGCCGCGTCGTGGATCATGTGGCACCGCTGGCAGAGCGCCGCGAGGCTGGGCGAACAGGCGCGCAAGGCGACGGGCGCCGAGCCGCTCACCGTGCTAGCCGATCGCGGCCATTTCACTGGCCCGGAGGTGCG
>NZ_JAGMXV010000341.1 GCF_018006725.1 Rhizorhabdus sp. | reverse complement strand
CGGTTACACTGGTCAGCAACGCCCATTTGCGCATTCCCCCGCACCCGCTGATCGACAAGGTCGTGGTGGGGGCGGGCTTCGATGCTGCCGACGACTGGATCGCCGAGGCGAGCGGGCCGGCAACGGTGGTCATCACCGCCGACATATTGCTGGCAGACCGCTGCCTGAAGGCCGGCGCCACCGCGATCTCGCCCAGCGGCAAGCCGTTCACGGCCAACTCGATCGGTTCGGCAGTCGCCACGCGTGCGATCATGGCCGACCTGCGCGCCGGGATGACCGACACGGGGATCGGCGGCCCGGCCCCCTTCTCGAAGGCCGACCGCTCACGCTTCCTGTCGGCGCTCGACGCCGCGCTGGTGAAACTCAAACGCCACTATCCGGGATAATCCCGATGCCCGGCACAAGCCCGAACCGCCGAAATATCGGGTCAGGCCGATCCGGGGCCCCGCACAGCCCTTGGCCTGCCGGAGCGCCGCCTTCCGGCGGCGGTCACGACGTCACGCGCGGGCGGATGTCCATGTCGCCGAGGAAATCGCGCTTTCCGAGCGGCACGCCGAGATTGCGCAGGATCGCGTAAGTCGTCGTCGTGTGGAACAGCACGTTCGGCACCACGAAGTCGCGAACATAGGTCGCGCCGGTGAAGTGAATAGCGAAATCACCGATCTCCAGCAGGATATGTGCATCCTCGCGCCCGTCGATCGCGCTGGCGGGGACGCTGTCGAGATAGGCGATCGTCCTAGCGATCCGCGCCTGCAAATCGGCGACGCTCGTCTCATCGTCGGGAAAGCTCGGCGGCGTCTGGTCGGACAGCCGTGCGGCCGCGCCCTTGGCACCGTCGCTGGCGATCTGAATCTGGCGGAGAAGGGGGTGCATGTCTTCGGCCAGCCGCGCATTGAGCCATTCGGCTTCGGCCACACCCTTGTCGGCGAAATATTCAGCGCCCTTGTCGAGCACGGTCGACAGGTTCGCGAGGGCACGGCGGATCACCGGGATCGAGGCCGAATAGAGCGTGGTGGCAGTCACAGGCTTCCCCTGAAATGGCGTTCGCCAACATCATAGCAAACCGCCCGCTCCCCGCGAGCGGGAAACGGGCGGCGCGGTGCCATGGGCGGGGGGCTGATGCCCGTGGCAGCTGAAACTAGCGGGCGAGCATCGTCACCGCGCGGATCTGGCCGGGGTGGAACCCCAGTTCGAGCAATTGCGGCCCCAGGTCCGACGCGTCGCCATGGTCGCGGACCCGGCAGGTGAAGCGGCGCAGCGCCTCAAGCCGGGGATCGGCCAGAGGAAGCGTCGGACGCAGGCCCGAAGCCTTGCGGAAGAACCGCCCCAGCCAGCCGCTGCCACCGGTGTCGCCTTCGACTCCGACGGCCTCACGCATGGCCAGGCTGACGACCTTCCACTCGAGTGAAGACAGCGGCGGAAAATCCGTCTCGGTCCCTTCGGTGATGCGGGCGGTCGTCGTCATGGTCTCCTCCTTATGTAACGCTTGTTTACGTTCAGCCGATCAGCTTGGCTGTGATCTCCGCCACATGGCGGCCCTGGAATCGTGCTCCGTCGAGCTCGACCCCGCTCGGCTGGCGCGAACCGTCACCATCGGCGATCGTGGTCGCGCCATAAGGCGAGCCGCCCTTCACCTCATCCACGCCCAGCTGCCCCTGGAAGGAATAGGGTAGACCGACGATCGTCATGCCGAAGTGGAGCAGGTTGGTGATGAGCGAGAAGAGCGTCGTTTCCTGCCCGCCATGCTGGCTGGCGGTCGAAACGAAGGCCGAACCGACCTTGCCGTTGAGCGCGCCCCGCGCCCACAGGCCGCCCGCGCCGTCGAGAAAGGCCGCCATCTGGCTCGACATGCGGCCGAAGCGGGTGCCGGTGCCAAGGATGATGGCATCGTAATTTTCGAGTTCCGCCACGGTCGCAACCGGCGCCTTCTGGTCGAGCTTGAAATGCGCGCCTTGCGCGATTTCGAGCGGCACCGTCTCAGGCACGCGCTTCACGTCGACGTCGGCGCCTGCCGAGCGCGCGCCTTCGGCGACGGCTTCCGCCATGGTCTCGATATGGCCGTAGCTCGAATAATAGAGGACGAGGATCTTGGGCTTGGACATGGTCTTGCTCCTGGAAAGTTGGACGGACTCGGCAGCGATCTGCCTTGAAAGGGGTGCCGCCGCGCCCTGAAGGGGGGATGGCGCGGCGGCGGGGGGAAGGATCAGGCGACGTCGACGAGGACGATCTCCGCATCGTCGAGCGCGCGGACCTCGATCGACTCGACTTCGGCGATGGCGACGCCGTCGCGCGGTTCGGCCGCCACGCCGTTGACCTCGATCCGGCCGGCGGTCGCGACCAGATAGGCCTTGCGGTCGCCGAGCCTGTGCGTGGCCGTCTCACCGGCCTTGAGGGTGGCGCCCAGCACCCGCGCATCGGCGCGGATCGGCAGGGCGTCGCCGTCCTCGGCATGGCCGCTGGCCAGCGTCACGAAGCGACCTGCGCGCTCGCCCCGGGGGAAGGGACGCGCGCCCCAGCCGGGCGTCTCGCCGCGCCGATCCGGAATGATCCAGATCTGGAACAGCGTCGTCTCGACATCCTCCTCATTGCGCTCCGAATGAACGATGCCGGTGCCCGCCGACATCACCTGGACGTCGCCCGCCTCGGTGCGACCGGCATTGCCCAGACTGTCGCGGTGCGAGATCGCACCGGTTCGGACATAGGTGATGATCTCCATGTCGTTGTGCGGATGCGGCGCGAAGCCCGTGTGCGGCGCGATGCGATCGTCGTTCCACACGCGCAGCGCGCCCCAGTGGACCCGGCTCGGATCATGATAATCGGCGAAGGAGAAATGATGCTTCGCGTCGAGCCAGCCATGGTTGGCGCCGCCAAGCGTGGAAAAGGGTCGTACTTCAATCATGGGTCTTGCTCCCGTCTGCCGCCGGGGCGGCCTGTTGCAACCCAATCTAGGCTTGCACATCGGCGATTAAATGGAGATGATCGAAACCTATCGTTTCCAATTTTGGACGCAGCACGATGGCCCGTCTTCCCGATTTCGAGGCCTGGGCCATCTTCGCCAAGGTGGCCGAACTGGGCAGTTTTTCGGCGGCGGCCGATGAACTGCGGCTGTCCAAAGCGACCATTTCAAAAGCGGTGTCGCGGCTCGAACAGCGGCTGGCGGCACCGCTCTTCCACCGCAGCTCGCGCAAATTGTCGCTGACCGAAAGCGGACAGCTGGCACAGGAGCGTGCGTCGCTGCTGCTGGCCGAGGGCGAAGCGATCGAGGAGGCGATCTCCGAGCGCGGAGCAGTGCCCCGCGGTCTCGTGCGGCTGGCGGCCCCCATGTCGTTCGGGCTCGCCCATCTCGGCCCGATCCTGCCGCTGTTCCACCAGGCCTATCCCGAGGTCGTGATCGACCTGCATCTGTCGGACGAGCGGATCGACCTGATCGAACAGGGCTTCGACATCGCGCTGCGGATCGGACAGCTGGAGGATTCGGCGCTCAAGGCGCGGCGTCTCTTCCCCGTGCGCCTGCCCGTCGTCGCAGCACCATCGCTGCTCGAACGGCTGGGACGCCCCGAACATCCGCGCGATCTCGTGCGCTTTCCGGTGTTCAGCTACACCCATGTCCGCAATCCGGGGCGCTGGCATTGCCGCCATCCGGTGGAAGGCGACGTCGTCGTCGAGGTGAAGGGCCCGGTGCGAGCGAATAATGGCGACGTTCTGATCGACGCATTGATCGCTGGGATGGGCATCGCCCGCGCGCCCGACTTCCTCGTCTGGCGCGAACTGGAAGACGGGAGACTCGTGGAGGTCCTGCACGACTGGTCGACCGGGCAGGATGCGGCGCTGCACCTCGTGACACCGCCTACCGCGCTCCGCCCGGCACGCGTGAAGGCGCTGATCGACTTCCTCGCCGCCGCTTTCCTCAAGCCGCCCTGGGCGGTGAGCCCCTGACGGCTGAAAGCCCATCGCCGCGAAGAGACGTTGAGATGACCGGTCGGCAGGGCTAAGGCGGCGACCTGCATATCGCGTTCCGCATCAAGCTATGGACATGCCCATGACCGACACCATGCCCGACCGTCTCTCGATCAACCCCAACAGCCCCTATTTCGATGGCGCCCTGCTCGAGCGCGGCGTGGG
>NZ_JAGMXV010000340.1 GCF_018006725.1 Rhizorhabdus sp. | reverse complement strand
GTCCGCCGTCAGCGCCAATGGCACAGATTTGAGGTTGTGATTTAAGGAGGATTTGGGCTTCGTCGTAGTGACGAAGGAACGAAGATGAAGCCCAAATCCTCCTTGAAAAAATCGGCGCCGAAGGCCCCAGCTGAGCGGGTGGTGAAGGACATACGGCGTGCGACGCGCCGGCACTTCTCTGCAGAGGACAAAATCAGGATCGTGCTGGAGGGGCTGCGCGGCGAAGACAGTATCGCCGAGCTGTGCCGCAAGGAAGGCATCGCCCAGAGCCTGTATTACACCTGGTCGAAGGAGTTCATGGAAGCGGGCAAGCGTCGTCTGGCCGGCGATACCGCCCGAGCTGCGACCACCGGCGAGGTGCACGACCTGCGCCGCGAAACCCGTGCCCTGAAGGAATGCGTGGCCGACCTGACGCTGGAAAACCGTCTGCTCAAAAAAAGCATGATCGCGGATGGGGGCGACGAAGAATGAGGTATCCCGCATCTGAGAAGCTCGAGATCATCAGGATCGTCGAGCAGTCGCATCTGCCCGCCAAGCGGACGCTGGACCAGCTCGGCATCCCCCGCCGGACCTTCTATCGATGGTATGACCGCTACCTCGAAGGCGGGCCGGAGGCGCTGGAGGATCGGCCATCGGCGCCGAGCCGGGTGTGGAATCGCATCGGCAACGATATCCAGCAGCAGATCGTCGAGATGGCGCTGGACGAGTCCGAGCTATCGCCCCGCGAGTTGGCTGTGCGCTTTACCGACGAGAAGCGCTACTTCGTGTCGGAATCGACGGTTTACCGGCTTCTGAAAGCCCATGACCTGATCACCAGCCCGGCCTTCATCGTGATCAAGGCAGCCGATGCGTTCCACACCAAGACGACGCGGCCGAACGAGATGTGGCAGACCGACTTCACCTACTTCAAAATCATCGGTTGGGGCTGGGTGTATCTGTCGACCGTGCTCGACGACTTCTCCCGCTATGTCATCGCCTGGAAGCTTTGCACCACCATGCGCGCCGGGGACGTCACCGACACGCTGGAACTGGCGCTTGAAGCCTCGGGCTGTTCGTCAGCCAGGGTCGTGCAAAAGCCCAGGCTGCTCAGCGATAATGGTCCGAGCTACATCGCCGAGGAGCTGGCCCAATGGATCGGTGCCAACGGTATGAGCCATGTCCGCGGCGCCCCGATGCATCCCCAGACCCAAGGCAAGATCGAGCGCTGGCACCAGACCCTCAAGAACCGGATCCTGCTGGAAAATTACTTCCTGCCCGGCGATCTGGAGACCCGGATCGAGGCCTTCATCGACCACTATAATCACCGCCGATATCACGAAAGCCTCGGCAATGTGACGCCCGCCGACACCTACTTCGGCAGGGCTGACGCCATCATCCAACAGCGCGAAAGGATCAAACGGAAGACCATCGAACACCGACGCTTGCAGCACCGCAAGCTCGCCGCTTAATATCAACCCCAGGACGAGGCCCGCGCTCCGCTAATCTACGCCGCGATCTGCGCCAAATGTTCTGACGACGGACACGCCAGATCATCCGTTCGTTCGCCATTCCTTGCGAAACCGGGTTGAGATGAGAGTGGTGTTTGCGCACCATGGAAACAGCTGATGTGAAAAGGGATCGAGCTTTCGGCAGACCAAGGGGCCGAGCAGGATAGGCGGCGATTTGAAGGGCGTTCAACGTGCAATAGATCCCGCACAGAGCGTCGAGTTGACCCTGCTGAAAAGGGCGCAGGTGAGCGGCGATCTGGGCGACCGGATTAGTCAGCGCTAGGCGAGGCATCATCAATATTCTGCCGCAAGCATGATTGTCAGCAGCCGTATTGTTATCGCGGGATCAGCGGGATCGGCAGATTGATACCGCATATCGAGATCGTAATAATCGATCCTCCAATTTATCTGGTGTCCTAGGAAATCGAACGCTCCGAAATCCCTTTCGCAGTAGGGGTCGTTGTCGGCCGAAAAATCATCAAAAGCTTGGACTCTTTCCACGATCTTGGGAGCATAAGCGCCGCCACATAGATCGAGAATGCCCCGTGTGACGGCAAGTTGTCCGCCTTTGAGGCGGCAGCGGAGCCGATCATTCAAATATGCGATCCGCCCGGTCCGCGAGGTTGGCATCGGGACGTGCGTCGTTGTTTCGTTGTCATCCATGACAAAGATTCCTGCGTTTGAGTTTGTGATGATGCGGCCGATCAGCCAGCATCGCGCAACGACGAGACATCAATGCCCGGCGACAGAATCTGGGCGCCACGGCTTTCACCGGGCACAGTGATCCTTGCGTCAAATCCCAGCGGATTTGCTCGCAATAAGGTTCGCTTTTTGAGGGTTAGAGGACGCCGTTAGCGCACGGCAAGTATAGCCACGGTCCACAGCGTTTGCAAAAAACCAAGTAATCCTAGCTTAAGCCGCCGGTACACTTGATATGGCTTTTGTCCGTTCCGCAGCCTGATCCGAAACGTACCCGCTCCCGATACCGCCGCCTGAAACCTGCCGCTTGCTGGCGCAATATCTACGTGGCGGCAATCACCGGAATACTGTCTCGGATGCTCGCCGTAAGGGAATATCTTGGCGGTGAAAAATCTGCTCCCTTAACTCATCAATTGCTTTTATGCCCTATCGAGCGTCGCGATGTATGATCAAGATAGTTGGAAATTCCCGTCGGAACTCGATCTGTCGTAAACCTTCTACACGTCTTACACAAAAGGCTGAACACTGCGCTCTTCATGATACCAAGTAGCACTCGACCACTCGAATTGATGACGGAAGAGGAACGGGCTTTCCATGCTTGCCGCGATCGCGGGGCGCTGCTTGCAACAGATGAGGCCGGACGCACCTTGCTTCATATTGCAGCTCAGAGCGGCAAGGCTGCAATTTGCCGTCTCTACCTCAATGCGGGAATAGACCCGTCGAAGGTCGATAATGCCGGGCGTACGGCGGCTGATCTGGCAAGGCTATCTGGCTATGCATCCCTTTCTCTCTCCTTGGCGAATGCGATCGCGGACTGGGTGTCGAAGGAAGGTCTGGGGCTCGGCGCGGGATGTGGTCGCCCGCTTGATGTCCTCGAGCAGAAGGCACTGATTTCCGGAGATACAGCAGTCCTGGACGGTCTGATCGCCGGAAGGCGGTTGACCTCTCGGAATGCGAAAGGTGACACACCGCTGCACCTTGCCGCCGCAGGGGGGCATTTTCTGATTTGCAACCAGCTCTTCGATGCGGGTGCCGACGCGACGATCCGGAACAATAACAGGCAGACGCCGGCTGATATGGCAACTGAAGCGGGTCATCTGCAGTTGGCGGATCTGCTTCGCAGCCTGAACCGTGACGGGTCGGATGAGGGAAGTCGGGCCGGACAAGCCGCTGCCCAAGCCGCGACCGATCATGCTGATACGCCCGCTATCGAGATCGATGAAATATTCGGCGACCTGCAATTCGATACCGAAGAAGAACCCGTCGCATTTCATTCCCGCCAGGGCATAGCTGCCGTCTCGGCTGCCTTCGTCGCGATTCCGTCAGGATCCGGACTTCGGGCAGGAGACGATGCAGACAATGACGAGTGGGAACTTCCGGCCAGCCTCGCCAAGGTCCGATCCGCGGATCATGTGGCGGAAAAACCGATCGGCGACCACCCTGGTTCAAGCGGGGCCGCATCGGATTTCTCGTCGTCCAATGGTCGTTCGAGCCGGCGTCCGCGAAAGCTCGAAAACACGTGCTTCACGATCGACGAGTTCGCATGTCGCGATTGGGTTCGCGAAGTGCTCGCCGCCGATATGGCGGATGACCAGGCCATACGCGACCTGGTCGGTCAATGCCGGGGGAATCATTCGCCGGAAGCACTTGCCGTGAATGTCCGCAATCTTCTCGTTTCCGTCGGCATCCGAACAGAGGAAACAACCGAGCCTAGCCTGCAGCTTGCCTCGCCCTCGCTTGCCGTCGTCGATGAGGACGAGCTCGTCGAGGGAATCCTCGCTGCCTGCAACCGGAACATGATGGTTCCCGGTTCCAGGGCCTTCAGCGTGGACCGCGCGACGGAAGAGCGCCTCATTCGCGAAATCTCAAATGCCAAGCATAAGCTTCTGAACGCGGTCCTCGATGACTCGACTCTGCTCGGCGCGATTGTCCTGCGCGGGCTAGAGG
>NZ_JAGMXV010000339.1 GCF_018006725.1 Rhizorhabdus sp. | reverse complement strand
GGGACTGATAATCCAGATACCACCACAAGCCGAGTAGGACGGCTGCGACCGAGCCCGGCGTGTGCCTTCCTCGATCTAAGAGGCGAGCTTCGCGCGCTTTTGGCCTCGGAATTTTGAGGAGCGTCCATTGCTTGTGGTTCAATCAAATAACTACTTTGCGCCGTGTCCATAGAGTGCCAGTGACGGATCCCGTTCGGAAGCTCGGCTCCGCGGCAGGGGGATCACGATTTCAGCTCCGATCCGTGGGTGCGAAGCAGAAAATTGACGATCGACTGACCGAAAGCGTCGTTCTGATCACCAACGACCATGTGCGTCGCATTCGCAATGTCGCTGTATGCCGCGTGGGGGACGAGACCCTGGAAATGCTTGACGGCTTCCGGCGAGACGAGGTCGCTCGAACCGCCCCGGATCAGATGCACGGGCAGTTTGAGGCTGGCCGCCGCTGCACTGAGTTCAGCGCTCCCTTGATCGCTGGAGTCCCCGCGGCGCCGCATCATTCCGTCGATGAACGCCGGATCCCAATGCCAGTAATAGCGTCCATCCTCCTTGCGGCGCAGGTAGTTTGCGAGCCCGGACGATGCCTTTCGGCTCGGCCGGTGCGGCATATACTCGGAAATGACCCGTGCGGCTTCCTCCGTCGAGGCGAAACCCTCACGCGCATGAGCGGTCATGAAACCGACGACGCGGGCGACGCCGCCGGGTTCCATCTGGGGCGTGATGTCGACCAAGGTGAGCGAGCTGAAACTTCCCGGTGCGCATTCTCCCTCAGCCATAATCCCGGCTATTCCGCCAAGGGACGCGCCGATTATGGCTGGCTTTTTCCCGATCGCCGAAGCGATCGCGACGAGATCTGCCGCAAAATCGGAAATATGATAGGCCCCATCACTCGCCCATGCACTTTCGCCATGCCCGCGCAGATCGACCGCAATCGTCCGGAATCCGTGGCTGGCGAGTAGCTCGGTCACGGCTTTCCACGCTCTGCGCGTTTGCCCGCCTCCGTGCGCCAGAATGACCGGAAAGCCGCGTTCCGGGCCATTTATCGACGCCGCAATGGTAAGGCCCGACTGACCGGCGAATGTGATTGATTGATCCGACATGACGGCATTATACTGTAAGGCGATTTACAAAAAAGTCTATTTAATATTCGAGTTTGGCGCCAGTCACCTGAATCTAGAGTTCGTGGCATATTGTATGATCTGCCTTTTGGCAGAAGTGACGTGATGTGGTGGGCGGTGACGTGACCCCCTGATTTTCCTCCACGCATGATTAGAGTCCGGCCCTGAAGGAAGGACGGACGATGAAGCGATTGAGGTTCACGGAAGAGCAGATCATTGGCGTGCTGAAGGAGGCCGAGGCCGGCGCCACGGCGTGTCCGACGCGACGATCTACAACTGGAAGGCCAAGTATGGTGGCCTGGAGGTCTCGGAGGCGAAGCGGCTGCGGGCGCTCGAGGATGAGAACGCCAAGCTGAAGCGGCTGCTGGCCGAGACGATGCTGGACAACGCGGGCCTGAAGGATCTTCTCGCAAAAAATTGGTAACGCCCGCTGCGAAGCGAGAGGCGGTCGCTCGTCTCCAGGCGGTCCTGGGGATGAGCGAGCGGCGGGCGTGTCGAGTTATCGGCGCTGACCGGAAGAGCATGCGTTACCGGTCGCAGCGGGATGATGATACCGAGCTTCGGTTGAAGCTGCGGGAGCTGGCGCAGCAGCGCCGTCGGTTCGGCTATCGCCGATTGCACATCCTGCTGCGTCGCGAGGGCGTGGTGATCAACCGCAAGAAGACGCAGCGGCTCTACCGCGAGGAGAAGCTGGAAGTCCGGCGTCGGCGGAGCCGGCGTCGCGCCATTGGTGCACGCGCACCGGCGCCCGTGCTGGCGCTGCCCAACCAGCGATGGAGCCTGGACTTCGTGCACGACCAGATGGCGTCCGGACGCCGGTTCCGGGTGCTCAACATCGTCGACGATGTGACCCGCGAGTGCCTGCGCGCGGTGCCGGATACGTCGATCTCGGGACGCAGGGTCGTGCGCGAGCTAAGCGATCTGATCGTCGAGCGCGGCAAGCCGGGCATGATCGTCAGCGACAACGTCCTATGTTGGGAAGCAGCAGCGGCAACAGGCCAGCAGATCTCATTGCGCCGATCAGGATCGGCGCTGCTGTCTTTTTGATCCAGATGGCTTCCATCGTCAAGGAATGTGCTCTCGGCCATAGCAAACACAGGATCCATCGATCTTGGGGGTCGTGGTCCTCACCGTCCTTAAGATGAGATGCAGATGCCAGATGGAAGGCCCGAACATTATCTACAGGGTCGCAGCTGCGCCCTCACGGCTCCACAGAGAGGGGTCCTTCCATCTGGTGTCCGCCCGTTCCAGGAACGGACGGTACTCGGTTCCCGTCTTGATGACGGCGTGTGCGACACGCGCCATCTTGGCGGTGAGTGCGGTCATCGCCTTTCGGCGGCGATCAGGGTCGTTTGCATGCCCGGCGACGTATCGCCCGAGCTTGTCGCGAAAGCTGTTGTCGCGCTGGCGGATGGCAACTTGGGTTGCCATCCAGAAGGTACGGCGGAGCCGAGCATTGCCGTACTTTGAAAGCTTGGTCCGCCCGCGGAATGTGCCGGACTGACATGTGGCAAGATCGAGGCCGCAGAACTTCAAAAACTGGCGGTGGTGAGCAAATCGTCGAAGGTCGCCGGCCTCCGCGAGGATGGTCAGCGCGTTGATCGGCCCAATCCCGGGGATCATTCGCAGGAGCTGGTAATCACGGTTCTCGCTAAGCAGGGCATGGGCTGTTCGTTCGATCTCGTCTCGTTGCCGGATCAGGCTTCGCGCTTGCGCGATGACCATGCGGAACATGGCGATGGAGACGGAATCTTCGCCGATCGGCAATGCAACCGACGCGCAGGCAGTCTCGTAAATATCGTTGATTAAGCGGGCTTTAGAGACCTTGCGGCCGACCAGTGACCACGCCTCGCGCGTGAAGGCCTCCTGGCTGAGCGCTGTCATGCTCGTTGGCGTTGGAAACCGCTCGAGCAAGGCCAGGAACCAATCCGACCTGCTGTTGCCTGCGAAGCGCTCGATCTCTGGGAAGTACAGCGGGAGATAGTGTGTCAGGATCCGATGCCATGTCTGGGTCTTAGCCTTTGAAATGGCTTCGTGCGTCTTCGACATCTCCTGTAGATCGTTGATACCGGCGGCCAGCGGATCGACGTAGCGCTGGGTCGCGCCGATCTGCAGCATGTGCAGGATTACCTGGGCGTCCTTGGAATCGTTCTTGTCCCAGCCATTGTGCAGAGCCTCGCGCGTCCGGGCCAACGCGACCGACGAAATCAAGCGAAGCTCGAATCCCGCAGATAGCAGCCGGTGTGCCAATGTGCGGTGGTAGTTGCCGGTGGCTTCGAAGCCGACGATGACAGGTCTGCCGATGTCCGCCAGGTCGGCCGCCAGACGGTCGTAATCCGCCTTGGTGGCCATCACCGTCATGCGCCGCCGCCGGCCACCCTCCGGGCGTTCAATCAGCACCTCCTGACGGTGCTTGGACATATCGATGGCTACCAGCACGGCATCGGCGGGAGTAGAACTACGCTTGGTCATGGTCGGTCATGACCTGCGCCCGGAATCTTGGACCGTTTTGAGCTGGAAAATTCCAGTTAGATCATAGGGCCAGGATACGGAGTGAGCGATGATGAGGACGAAGTTTTCCAAGGCACGGATCGCCCGAGGCGATCACCGCCGTTTTCGCCGAGGCCATGGTCCAGACCTGCATCGTCCATCTGCTCCGGAACTCGACGGACTTCCTCTCATGGAAAGACCGCAAGCCGCTGGTGACCGCGCTGAAGGGCATTTACCGCGCCGTCGATGCCAAGGCTGCCGAGGGAACCACCTTAAGGACGTATGGTCCACTTTCCCAAGGTTACAGGCTATCACGCAATACTAGGGCTGAAGCCAGTATCCGACTAGAGTCGGAGGGATCCCTCCCAAATGGGGGCCTCCAAACAACGCAAACTGAAAATAATTAGCGAATATTCAGCCAGTGCCGTCGTTCACTCCGGCACGTCAGACGGTGCCCCGTCTTGCGGTGCCGAGTCAACCGTTCGCGTGGATTTGGCGACGGGTGCCGGGTCACTGTCCCAGTCGAACACCTTGCCGCGCACGCGCTGGTAGTTGACATCGGGA
>NZ_JAGMXV010000102.1 GCF_018006725.1 Rhizorhabdus sp. | reverse complement strand
ATGGAGCAGGGCGGCCTCGGACACCGCAGCGGTCGCGGGCGCGACCTCGGCAAGCAGCAGGAACGCGAGCCGCATCGTACCCGCCACGAAGTGCGGGCCGACCAGCCCCATAACCCCTTCGCCGGGATTGCTCAGCGCCAGCCCGACGGCAGCTTGCGCGGCGATGATCTAGAAGCCGACCTGGGCAACCTGCTTGGCGACAGCCTCGCGATTGCCCGCTTCGAGATTGCGCGTGATCACCGGGCCCAGGATCGGGTCGAAGCTGGTCTTCAGCTTCTGTGGCAGCGAGGCGACCTGCTGAGCGACATAGTAGACGCCGACGATGGCAGGTGAAAAGAACAGCCCCAGGATCGCGATGTCGAGGCGGCGCGATCCCCATTCGATCGCATCGGCCGCCGCCAGCGGGACGTTGCGCTTCGCCAGAAGGAACAGCGAGCTTGGGCGTGGGCGCCAGCCATGGGGCCAGCCAAAGCTCTTGAGCAGTGGCCAGATCGAGGCGCCGAGCGCTGCTACCATCGACACGACATAGGCGATGATCAGTCCGTCGCGCAGGGAGTAGAAGGCCAGGCCGAAGGCAGCGATGCTGATCGTCCACGGTTCGATGACCGAGCGCGCGCGGACCGTCGCGGCGATATCGAGCCGGTACGCGAGCGCTGCCAGTGAGATGTCCGACCAGGCGAGCGCGAAGATGGTCAGCGGCAGCAGCCATTCGAGGCCGTTGATGTCGCTGTTGGGAAACATCAGCTGGGGCAGGGCGCCCAGCACGGTCGCGGCGACGGCGGACGCGATGGCCGCCAGCAAAAGCGCATCCCAGACGACATGGACATGCGGCCGTTCGGTGGCGGAGAGTTGCGCTGCCAGCCCGCGCTTCAGGCCCAGCGTCGCGAGGGTGGCGACGAACTCGACGATGATGATCGCATAGGCGAAGCGGCCCAGTGCCTCGGCACCATACCAGCGCCCGGCGATGAACAGGAAGGGCAGGCGGGCCGCGAGCCGCAGGAGGAAGCCAAAGAAATTGGTCCTGCCGCCCTTGGCAAGCGCCTTGATGTCTTCGCCTTCTTTGAGCGCGTCAGGTCCCGCTGCGGCGGACTCGGGGAGCAGGCTCAATGTGCGGCGCCCCAGCTCGTACCCGTGCCGATCTCGACACCGAGGGGAACCGAAAGTTCGACCAGCGGCTCTGCGGCCTTTGCCATGACCTCGCGGATCACCGCGCTTGCCGACTCCACCTGATCCGGGGAAAGCTCGAAAACCAGTTCGTCATGCACTTGGAGCAACATGCGGACGTCGGACAGCCCGGCAGCGGCAAGCGCCGGGTTCATCCGAACCATCGCCCGCTTGATGATGTCGGCGGAGGTGCCCTGGATCGGCGCGTTGATCGCCTGGCGTTCCGCCGACTGGCGCTCGCCCTGCTTGGCGCTGCGGATGCCGGGGAGGTGGGTCTTTCGACCGAACAGCGTGCTGACGAAGCCCTGCTCGCGGACCTGCGACAGGGTGGAGGCGATATAGTGGTTGATCCCGGGGAAGCGCGCGAAATAGCGGTCGATCATGCCCTGCGCTTCGTCGCGCGACACTTCGAGGCGACCGGCCAGGCCCCAGGAGGAGATGCCGTAGAGGATCGAAAAGTTGATTGTCTTGGCGCGTGCGCGGGTGTCTCGATTGACCTCGCCGAACACTTCCTGCGCGGTCAGCGAGTGAATATCGTCGCCCCGCGCGAAAGCGTCCTTGAGCGCAGGGACGTCGGCCATATGGGCGGCCAGCCGTAGCTCGATCTGTGAATAGTCGGCCGAGAGCAGGACTTTACCGGGTTCGGCGACGAAGGCATCGCGGATGCGGCGGCCGATCTCGGTCCGGATAGGGATGTTCTGGAGATTGGGATCGGTCGAGGACAGCCGCCCGGTCTGCGCCACAGCCATCGAGAAGCAGGTGTGCACCCGCCCGGTCTCGGGATTTATCTGTTCCTGCAGCGCGTCAGTATAGGTTGACTTGAGCTTGGTCAGCTGGCGCCATTCGAGGACGAGCCGCGCGATCTTCGCGCCTTCGCCCGCCAGCCGCTCCAGTTCGGACGCATCGGTCGAATAGACGCCGGTCTTGCCCTTGCGCCCGCCCTTGAAGCCGAGACGGTCGAACAGGACTTCACCCAGCTGCTTGGGGCTGCCGACCGTGAAGGGACCGCCGGCCTCGGCGTGGATCTGCATCTCCAGATCGGCGCTCTGCCCGGCAAATTCTGCCGACAAACGGGCCAGTTCCTCGCGATCGACGCGGATGCCCGCGCGCTCCATGCCGGTCAACACAGGCACCAGCGGTCGGTCGACCAGTTCATAGACCCGCGTTGCGCTCTCCGGTGCAAGGCGAGGCTTGAGCCGCTGCCAGAGCCGCAGCGTGACGTCGGCGTCCTCGGCGGCATATTCGGTCGCGCGGTCGAGCGTCACCTTGTCGAAGCTGATCTGGCTCTTGCCGGTGCCGCACACGCTTTTGAACTCGATGCAGCCATGGTCGAAATGGCGGCGGGCGAGTTCGTCCATGCCGTGACCGCCCAGACCGGCGTCCAGATCATAGGACAGCAGCATCGTGTCGTCATAAGGCGCGACCTCGATGTCGTTGCGGGCGAGGACGACCATGTCATATTTGATGTTCTGGCCAATCTTAAGCACGTCCGGCGCCGCCAGCAGCGGCCGCAGCCGTTCGATGGCGACGTCCATCGGGATCTGCGCTGGCCGTTCGGACAGCAGGCCATCGCCGACATGCGCGAGCGGGATGTAGCAGGCGCGGCCCGGCGCAGTAGCGAGGCTGACGCCGACGAGCCTGGCCCTGACAGGATCGATCGAATCGGTTTCCGTATCGACTGCGACACGACCCGTAGCCATGGCCTCGGCGATCCATCGATCGAGCGCCTCGACCGTGACGACCGTCTCATAGTCCTTGTGGTTGAACGGCACCTGTTCGACCGCCTGCACCGGCTTTTCCTGCGCTCCGGGGGCCAGCGCGAGCATGGTCGGGCCGCCGCTGGGCAGCGTCGCCGGGCCGTCACCCTGCACCTTGGCGAGCAGTGACTTGAAGCCCATATCCTCGAGGAAGGCACGCAGCGGCTCGGGCGGAAGGCCCTTGAGTGCGAGATCATCGAGCGGCTCGGGGAGCGGGGAGTCGCACTTCAAGCGGACAAGTTCGCGTGACAATCGCGCATTGTCGGCATGATCGATCAGCGATTGTTTCAGCTTGGGCTTGGTGATCTGGTCGGTCCCGGCCAGCACCGCTTCCAGGGTGCCGAACTGCTGGATCAGCTGGCTCGCCGTCTTCGGGCCGATGCCGGGAACACCGGGGACATTGTCGACGCTGTCGCCCATCAGGGCAAGGACGTCGCCCAGTGCTTCGGGTTCGACCCCGAATTTCTCCAGCACATGCTCGCGGCCGAGGCGCCGGTTGTTCATCGTGTCGAGCAGGTCGAGACCCGGCCGGATCAACTGCATCAGGTCCTTGTCGGACGAGACGATCGTCACTTGCCAGCCTTGTGCGAGGGCCGCTTCGGCATAACAGGCGATGATGTCGTCGGCTTCGAGGCCCAGTTCCTCGATGCAGGGGACCGAAAAGGCCCGGACCGCGTCGCGGATCAGCGGAAATTGCGGCACGAGATCCTCGGGCGGCGGCGGCCGGTGGGCCTTGTACTGGTCGTACATCTCGTTGCGGAAGGTCTTCGACGAGGCGTCGAGGATGACCGCCAGATGGGTCGGACCATCGGCCTGGTGCAGCTCGTTGATCAGCTTCCACAACATCGTCGTGAAGCCATAGACCGCGCCGGCCGGCACGCCGTGGCGGTTGGTGAGCGGAGGCAGGCGATGATAGGCGCGGAAGATATAGCCCGAGCCGTCGACCAGATAGAGATGGTTGGATGACATGGGGCGGGGGATAGCAGGGCTTTTGCCGCCGCGAAACCGCGATCCGCTTGCCGCCTAGCGTTCACCCTGCGCTTCGGGCGATCCGGTCCAGCCCCCGCCGAGCGCCTGATAGAGCTGGATGCGCGCTGCGATGGCATCTGCGTGAACCTGGGTCAGGTTGAGCTCGGCCGCGAGCAACTGCCGTTGCGCGTCAAGCTGCTCGAGATAGGGCGAATAGCCCTCGCGATAGCGGTTCGTGGCGAGCTTCACGCCGCCGGCCAGCGCGTCCCGCTGGTCGGTCGCCAGCGCCTGCTGTTCGTCGAGCCGCTGGACCGCTGCCAAGGCGTCCTCGACCTCGCGGAAGGCCGTCAGCACGGTCTTGCGATAGCCGAAGGCAGCCTGATCGCGCCGGGCGGCGGCTGCCTCGCTTTGCGCGGCCAGACGTCCACCTTGGAAAATCGGCGCAAGGATGCTGCCACCGATGCTCCAGATGGTGATCGGGTCGGACAATAGACTGGAAATGGCGGCGCCGCCGCTGGCGGCCAGCCGGACCTGGGGAAGAAACTGCTTGCGCGCCGCCGACAGCGAACGGTCGCTCGCGGCCAGCTGATATTCGGCCTGTGCGATGTCGGGGCGTCGCCGCACCAGTTCGGATGGTAGGCCGGCGCCGACCGTTGGCTCCGCCAGGGCTTCGAGCCCGGCACCGCGGCTGATTGCCTGCGGGAGACCGCCGGTCAGCAGGCTCAGGGCATTTTCGGCGCGCGTTATGGCGAGCTTGATCTGCGGTATGATCGCAGCGGTGGCATCATATTCGGCCTGCGCCTGCTGCAATTCGAGGCGCGGCGAATAGCCATTACCGACCCGCGAGCGTGCGATGTGCAGCGATTCTGCACGGGCCGCGAGCGTGCGTTCGGCGATCTTCAGGCGGGCGTCGAGCCCGAGCAAGGTGACATAGGTGGATGCCGTCGTCGCTGCGACGGACAGCCGCACAGCGTCCCGCGCGGCAGCACTCGCGAGATAGCTGTCGCGCGCGGCCCCGCGCTGGTCGGCGAGGCGCCCGAAGAGATCGATCTCATAGCCGATCTGGACCTGCGGCTGCGCGGCATTCTGCACTTCGGGCGTACCGAAGGCACTGACGCTGCGTGATCGCCCGCCGGTTACGGACGCATCGATCGTCGGCAGCAGCGTCGCATTGATTCCGCGCAGTGCCGCGCGCGCCTCGCGCACCCGGCCGGCAGCGATACCGATGTCGGGGTTCGCAAGCAGCGCCGCCTCGACGAGTTGGCTCAACGCGGGATCTCCAAAACGGCCCCACCACGCTGCATCGTCGGGCGCACCCGCTTCAGCCGCGGTGCGCCAGTCGGACGGCAGGGCGAGCGGCGCCACCGCCACCGGTTGGGCATTGCGGGCAGCGCAGGCGGCCAGCAGGGCCGGTAGCAGAAGGGCAGCGACGCGCTTCATTGTGCGCCCCGCGTATCGACCTGGGCCTCGACCGACATGCCGGGCCGCAGTCGGGCCGTGAGTGCCTGACCGGGATCGACCCTGATGCGCACGGCGATGCGCTGCGCCACCTTGACGAAATTGCCGGTCGCGTTGTCGGGCTTGAGGACGGCGAACTCCGATCCGGCAGCGGGTGCCAGATTCTCGACCCGCCCGCGCAGTTCGGCACCGCCGAGGGCATCGACCTTGAACGTCGCCGGCTGACCGACCCGCATGCGGCGGGTCTGCGTCTCCTTGTAGTTCGCCACAACCCACACGTCGCGCGGGACGAGGAATAGCAATTGCGTGCCTGCCGTCACGAAGGCGCCGCTGCGGACCCCGATTTCGGACAGCTGCCCGGCGACCGGTGCCCGAATGACGGTGTTTTCCAGGTCAATCCGGGCGAGCCGCAACTGTGCCTCGGCGCCCTCGACCGCTGCACGCAGGCCCGATCGGCCCACCTGAACGGTGCGCACGTCCTGTGTCCCGATGGCGCGGGCGGCCTGGGCCTGACGGACATTGGCTTCTGCCGCGCGCAGGACAGCGCGGGCCTGATCGCGTTCACGCTCCGAAATCGAACCGTCGGCAACCAGCGCGTCGGCACGGTGCATATCGGCCTGCGCGCGCGCCAGTTGCGCCTGGGCATTGGCGATGCCCGCGTCCTGGCTCTGCGTGGCGGCTTCCTTCGCCCGTTCGGTCTGGGCGGAATTGGCGAGCGACGCCTGCTGCGCCGCAAGGTTCGCCTCGGCCTGCGCGACCTTGGCGCGGTAGATGCGATCGTCGATGGTGACGAGGATCTGGCCAGCCTTGACCTGCGCAAAGTCCTGAACCTCGACGCTGGTGACGTAGCCGCTGACCTGGGGGCTGATGATCGTCACCCGGCCGCGCACATAGGCGTTGTCCGTCCGCTCGGAACGGCCCGCGAAAGGCGGCAATTGCCACGCATAGAGGATGGCGAGCACGGCGAAGATGGCCACTGCAGCGATAGCCAGGATGACCGAGCGCCCGCGTTCCGGGGGAAGCCAGCCCGATGGCGAGGCGTCTGTCGCAGCAAGGGCTGGGGATGTCTGGTCATTCATTGGGGGCGTTCCCGGCCGCAGCGCGGCGTTGCAGTTCGATGAGAGGGGAAGGCTCCCCACGGCGCTTGATTCCGAGACGGATCAGATAACTCCAGACGACCGCCCCGGCGGCCAATATGCCGACCAGCAGGAAGACGTCGTTGAAGGCGAGAATATTGGCTTCGCGGCTGACCGCCTTGGCGAGCAAGGCGGCGCCCTCGGCCGAGCGCAGGGCCGGATCCACGACGACGCCCGACACGGCGGCGCTACCCGCCTTGATGCGGGCGACGACCTGCGGATCGCTCGCCACCAACGCCTGGGCCAGCTCGTGGGAGTGATATTTCTCACGGACGACCTGGAAGGTGCCGAGCAAGGCCGATCCGATCAGACCACCCATGCTCTGGCTGATGCTGAACAGAACGATGAAGCTGATGAAATTGCGCGTCCCGGCCAGCAAGGTCCGGGCGATCCCGATCACCATCGCCTGCGCCATGAACAGCAGCGAGGCGAAGCCGATCAGCGCCTGGCTGAGGTAGAAGCTCGACGGACGGGTGAGGTTGGTCGCGTCGCTGTCCATCAGCGCACCGATCATGATCAGGATGACGGCGATGGTGATCGGTCGCGAGATATTATCGGGCCTGATCGTCAGTACCGCTGTCGCCATTCCGGTGATCGAGGCGACGACGATGATCAGGTTGAGCACCACCATCTGGTCGTTGATCATGCCGAGGACGTTGAGCAGCCCGACCGAGCCGAACGCCTGTTCGGACAGCAATATGCGCACCGAGGCGGCGACGGCCATCAGGCGCATTATCTCCCGCGTACCGAGCCAGCGCGTGTTGATCAGCGGATTGGCGCGGCGATGCTCGACGATCAGCGCAGCCGCGATCAGGGCCACGCTGGCGGCCAGTGCGCCTCCGATCCAGGGCCGTTCGAGCCACCATTGGACCCGCCCCTGGCTGAGCACGGCGATCAGCAGCCACAGACCCGGCGCCAGCAGAAAGAAGGTCAGGAAGTCGAGCTTCTCGAACGCCTTGACCCGCTCGCTCGGGGGCAGGGGAAGGGCCAGAACGGCGGCGAGCGTCGCCAGCGCCAGTCCCAGCTCGAACCAGTAGAGCATGTGCCAGTCGCCGGCGGTGAGCAGACCGGGCGACAGCATGCGGGCCAAAGGCGTGGCAAGCTGGGGAATGCTTATCCCCAGCATGATGCCGGCGAGGCGCTTGGGCGCTGGCATCGCCTGGCTCAGATAGAGGACGGTCAGCGTGGACAGGCCGCTCGCGGCGATACCGCTCGCCGCCCGCACCGCGACGGAGGTCCAGAAGTCGTGGACGAACAGATGCGCGAAGGTGGTCAGCGCATAGGCCGCAAGCATGTAGCGGATGAAGGGCTGTATGCCGAACTGCTGGCGATATTTGACGAGCAGTAGATTACCCGTGACGTTGGTCATGAAATAGGCGGCCGTCAGCCAGGCGGCCTCATCGCTGTTCAGGCCCAGCGTACCCTGCGCGAAATTGAGGTTTACGGTGACGAGCGCGTTCCCCAGGCCGCCGGTGATGCCGACGAGGCAGCCGATCAGGAAGTAAAGCCGCCGACGCGCGGTCGGATGGTCCGGATTGGCGGGCGAGCCCGGCAAGGTCGGACGTTCGTGCGGCTTGAAGATATATGCGGGTGTGTCCGCCATCCGAATATCCAGTCTGGGCGCCATCAGAACCGGCGAAACTGGTTTCGGTTCCGTTTCAGATCTCGTCGGTTTTTACGTCGCGCAATCGCCTGGTCGAAATCCGCGGTTCGTGGCTGAGCTGCCCCATTTCCATGATCTTCGCCCGCAGTTCCGCGCGCTTCTCGTGGATCGACGCGATTACCGGTCCCATTGCTATGCCGAGGTCGACCAGCACGGCCTCTGAGAGCTGCAACGAAGATTCGAGCGTTTCCGGCACCGCGTCGGTGGCGCCCGCGCGGTAAAGTTCTGCCGCGTGGTTCGGATCGCGGGCACGGGCGACGATCGTCAATTCGGGATGCAGTCGCCGAACATGTCTCGTTATCCGGACGACCTGGACGGGATCGTCCATCGTGAGGATCAGCGCGGTGGCATTGGACAGGTCCAGATGCTCGACCATGCCGGGGCGGGCGATGTCGCCGAACATCACCGAATAGCCGCGCTTGCGGGCGTGGTGGACGGTGTCGATGTCGGCGTCGATCGCCATATAGGGCTTCGAATGGGTGCTGAGCATCTGCGCGACCAGGCGGCCGACGCGGCCGAAGCCGGCGATGATGGCGCGGCCCGAATGCTCCTCCGACGAATCCTCGGCGTCCTGGTCGCGCTCGTCGACCCGGCGGGCCAGATCATGGCCGACACGCGCGAGGATGGGGGTGATCGTCAGACCGATCGCGGTCACCATCTGCCAGAAGGCCGCTGTGTCGGCGGCGATGAGACGGGCCTGGGCGGCGGTCGCCAGCACGATCAGCGTGGTTTCCGAGGGTGACGACATCAGCAGGCCGGTTTCCGCGGCAACCGCCCGCTTGGCGCCCCAGAAGCGCAGCAGGCCGGCGGTGATGAGCGCCTTGACCAGCACCACCGCGATCACCGCGAAGGCCAGCTTGTCCCAGTTTTCGAGGATCATCACGGGATCGAGCGACATGCCCACGGTGATCAGGAATACCCCCAGTGCCAGGCCCTTGAAGGGAGCGGTGACCAGTTCGACCTCGGCATGATAGTCGGTCTCCGCGATAAGCAGGCCGGCGATCAGGGCGCCGACGATCGGCGACAGGCCGACGGCGGTCGTGGCGATGCTCGACAGGATCACCACCAGCAGGCTGGCAGACAGGAACAGTTCCGGATTCTTCGCACGGGCGGCCTGGGCGAACAGGCGTGGCAGCAGAAGCCGGCCGCCGATCAGCATGGCGGCTACCACGGCGATGCCGAGCATCACCGTCTTGATCAGCCCGTTCCAGCCATCGGCATCGCCATAAGGCGCCATCACGCCCAGCGCGAAGACGATCGGGACGAGAGCGAGATCCTCGAGCAGAAGGATGCCGAAGGCGCGCTGACCGATTGCGCCGGTCGTTCCGACCATCGGCAGGACGAGTGCGGTGGACGAGAGAGCAAGGGCGAGCCCAAGCCCCAGCGAACCGGCGGCGCTCTGCCCGGATACCCACAGTGACATGCCGAGGATCGCCGCTGCGAGAACGAGCTTCGATGTGCCGAGCCCGAAGACCGTCCGCCGCAGTCCCCACAGACGCCGGAAACTCAGTTCGAGGCCGATCGAGAAAAGCAGAAGCACGATCCCGAACTCGGCAAAGGGTTCGATCGATCGCGGATTGCTGATCGTGACGTAATAAAGCCAGGGGTAGCGCTCGGTCAGCGTGCCCAGCCCATGCGGTCCGGCCAGCATGCCGACCAGGATGAATCCTATGACCGGGGTGATCCTGAACCGCGCGAACAAGGGTATGACGATTCCAGCCGTTCCGAGGATGACCAGCGAATCACTGAAGGCTTCGGAATGGATCGGTAACGCCATGGGGGGATCATTACGGATCACCCCCGGATTGACTACCCCTTGGGTGGAAAAGCTTTTGCATCCTGACCGTTGATCCCATCTAGTTGAGACATCGCAACAGGAAGACGGGGAGACGCGCGCGCGTGAACCATGCGACACCGCTGATCGCGACTATTGTGGCAGGCCTGACATTGGCCTTTCTGTTCGGGGCCCTGGCGCACCGGCTGCGCCTGCCACCGTTGGTCGGATATCTGATGGCGGGTGTCGCCGTCGGGCCGTTCACGCCGGGCTATGTGGCGCATCAGGGAATCGCCAATGAACTTGCCGAAATCGGTGTGATCCTGCTCATGTTCGGGGTGGGGCTTCATTTTTCGGTTCGCGACCTCATGGCGGTCAGGCGCATCGCGATTCCCGGGGCCATGGTCCAGATCGCCGCCGCCACGGCGATGGGCGCAGCGCTCGCTTATGCGATGGGGTGGGGGCTCCCGGCCGGTGTCGTGTTCGGGCTCGCATTGTCGGTCGCCTCGACCGTCGTCCTTCTGCGCGCGTTGGAAGAACGGAAGATCCTCGAGACCGACCGGGGACGGATCGCGGTTGGCTGGCTGATCGTCGAAGATCTGGTCATGGTGCTTGCCTTGGTGCTGTTGCCTGCGCTGGCCCATGGCGTTGGAAGCGGCGGCGCCATCGGAACGATCCTCGCGCTGACGGTGGGCAAGGTCGCGGGGTTCGTAGCGCTGATGCTGGTCGTAGGGCGGAGATTGATCCCCTGGGCGCTCCACGCCATTGCCCATACCGGATCTCGCGAGCTTTTTCGTCTGGCGGTCTTGGCGATCGCATTGGGGGTCGCCTTCGGTGCGGCGATGCTGTTCGGCGTTTCCTTTGCGCTGGGCGCCTTTTTTGCGGGGATGATCCTCGCGGAGTCGCCGCTCAGTCAGCGCGCCGCGCAGGAAACGCTGCCGCTGCGCGACGCGTTCGCCGTGCTCTTCTTCGTATCGGTCGGCATGTTGTTCAATCCCAACGTCGTCATCGAAGCGCCGCTGGCGCTCGCCGGAACAGTCGCGATCATCATCCTTGGCAAGTCCATCGCGGCCTGGCTGATCGTTCGTGCATTCCGCCATTCGACCGCGACGGCGCTGACCATCGCCGCCAGCCTTGCCCAGATCGGCGAGTTCTCCTTCATTCTTGCGACCCTCGGCTTCCAGTTGAAGCTCCTGCCTGCGATCGGTCGCGACCTGATCCTGGCAGGCGCGATCATCTCGATCTTGCTCAACCCCGTGCTGTTCACCTGGATCACGCGGATCGGCCATTCGCTCGGCGTCTCGGATCCGATTGCTGAGCCGGAGGAGGAAGTGAACGAGGGGAAGGGCCATGTCGTCGTGGTCGGCGCGGGCCGCGTGGGCGGGGAGATCGCGATCCGGCTGCTCGAGGCCGGCGAACGGCTCAGCGTCGTCGAACTGGAGGCGGACGCAGCCGGATTGCCAGACCATGCCAATGCTCGGGTCCTGACGGGCAATGCCTGCAGCGCCGATATAATGGAGCGGGCCGCGATCGGCGATGCACGGACGCTGTACGTAGCGATCGCGGAAGGGTTCGAAGCGGGGCAAATCGTCCAGAAGGCGCGGCAGGCCAATCCCGCCTTGCGGATCGTGGTGCGGGCCAAGGACGCCGCCGAAGTCGAGCATCTCCGGAAGCTTGGGGCCGACGAAGCCTTTGTCGCGGAGCGCGAGATTGCCGTGGCGATGGTCCGAAGCGTCGTGAAGTCCTGACGGAAAAGGGGCGCCGTTCCGATGGAACGACGCCCCCGATCATCTTGCGCTTTTCAGGCTACGATCAGGCCCAGTTGGCCATCTCGGCTTCCAGATTGACGCGGATCTGTTCGAAGAACTGTTCCGTGGTCATCCAGGGCTGATCTGGACCGATCAGGATCGCGAGGTCCTTGGTCATGCCGCCCTTTTCGACAGTCTCGATGCAGACACGCTCGAGCGTCTCCGCAAACTTGACCACGTCCGGCGTGTCGTCGAACTTGCCGCGGAACTGCAGGCCCTGCGTCCAGGCAAAGATCGACGCGATCGGGTTGGTCGAGGTCTGCTTGCCCTGCTGGTGCATGCGGTAGTGGCGGGTGACGGTGCCGTGTGCCGCTTCGGCCTCGATCGTCTTGCCGTCGGGCGACATCAGCACCGAGGTCATCAGGCCGAGCGAGCCGAAGCCCTGCGCGACGGTGTCCGACTGGACGTCGCCGTCATAATTCTTGCAGGCCCAGACGAACTTGCCGCTCCACTTGAGCGCCGAGGCGACCATGTCGTCGATCAGGCGGTGCTCATAGACGATGCCAGCTTCCTTGAAGGCAGCGGCGAATTCGGCGTCGAACACTTCCTGGAACAGATCCTTGAAGCGCCCGTCATAGGCCTTCAGGATGGTGTTCTTGGTCGACAGATAGAGGGGCCATTTGCGGTCGAGCGCGTAGTTCATGCTCGCACGGGCGAAGTCGCGGATCGAATCGTCGAGATTGTACATGCCCATCGCGACGCCAGCCGACGGATAGTCGAAAACCTCGTGCTCGATGGTTTCGCCATTCTCGCCTTCCCACACCATCCGGAGCTTGCCGGGGCCGGGGACGCGGAAGTCGGTCGCGCGATACTGGTCGCCGAAAGCGTGGCGGCCGACGACGATCGGGTCGGTCCAGCCGGGAACGAGCCGGGGCACGTTCTTGATCACGATCGGCTCGCGGAACACGACGCCGCCGAGGATGTTGCGGATCGTGCCGTTGGGCGACTTCCACATCTTCTTGAGCTTGAACTCTTCGACGCGGGCTTCGTCCGGCGTAATCGTGGCGCACTTCACGCCGACGCCGTATTGCTGGATCGCCTTGGCGCTGTCGATCGTGATCTGGTCGTTGGTCTCGTCACGCTTCTCGACCGAGAGGTCGAAATATTTGAGGTCGATGTCGAGATAGGGGAGGATCAGGCGTTCGCGAATCCACTGCCAGATAATCCGCGTCATCTCGTCGCCGTCGAGTTCGACGACCGGGGTTTTCACCTTGATCTTCGCCATGCTTCTTCATCTCCGGGGAAGGATATTGCCGCGTGTCCCTATGCCGAGAAATCGGTCGGATCAACCGCTCGCGCGCCCTTTTCTCGGCATCGGCAACAAAGAATTCCGCGGATGATCGCCAGCGGCAATGATTGTCAGCCGGTATCGCTGTCCCTACAAGGTCGCGATGACATCGCTCGAAAAACCCGAAATCGGCACCACCTCAGTAAAGTGGCGCTGGCCCAGCATCCACCCCGAGGGACGCAAGTTCGTCCTCATCTCGGCGGTCATCTGCCTGATCTTCGCCCTCATGGCGTGGGAGACGCTGGCCTGGCCTATGGCCGGCATAACCCTCTGGGTAGCCGCCTTCTTTCGCGATCCGATCCGAAGCACGCCGGTGGGCGATGGGCTGGTGATCGCGCCGGCCGACGGGCTGGTCACGATGATCACCACGGTGCCGCCACCGCGCGAACTGGCCGGGGAGGACGGGCTCGGCGATGCGCCGATGACCCGCGTCTCGATCTTCATGTCGGTGTTCGACGTCCACATCAACCGCACGCCGATCGCCGGGACGATCAAGCGAATCGTCTATATCGCCGGCAGCTTCCTCAACGCCGATCTCGACAAGGCGAGCGAAGAGAACGAGCGCCAGCATTTCCTGGTCGAGGGACCGGACGGTACCCGGATCGGTTTCACCCAGATCGCCGGCCTGGTCGCACGCCGTATCGTTCCGCTGACCAAGGTCGGGGAGGTGGTTGGGCTCGGCCAAAGAATCGGGCTGATCCGCTTCGGCAGCCGTGTCGATGTGTATCTGCCGGCTGGAACCGGCCATCGCGTAGCCCTGGGACAGCGCACCATCGCCGGAGAGACCGTGATCGCGCAGCTGGGCGAGGGTGATCGGACGATCGGCGCCGCTCAGTGAGCGGGCAGGGCGTCCGGGGGAACTGAGAATGGCGATGCTTGGCAGACGCGAGAACATAAGACGCGGAATTCCCGCGCGCGCGGTTGCGCCCAATGCGGTGACGGCGCTGGCGCTATGCTCCGGCCTCACCGGGGTGCGGTTCGCGATCGCGGGAGAATGGGAAAAGGCGCTGATCGCCATTCTCGTCGCCGGGATTCTCGACGGTCTTGATGGGCGGATCGCCCGGCTTCTGAAGGGGGAGAGCCGCTTCGGAGCGGAGCTGGACTCGCTGTCCGACGTGATCGCCTTCGGGGTGTCCCCCGCAATCATCATGTTCCTCTGGTCGCTGAACGAGATACCCCGATTTGGTTGGGTGTTCGCGCTGGGCTATGCGGTTTGCGCTGCCCTCCGCCTCGCGCGTTTCAACGCATCGATCGACAAGGTCGAGCATCCGCGCAAGGCGGCCGGCTTTTTGACCGGCGTTCCCGCGCCGCTTGGAGCCGGCATCATGCTCGTTCCCGTTGCGATGTGGCTGTGGAGCGACGTCGTCTGGTTTCGCGATCCCTATTTCATTTGCGCGTGGGCAGCCCTGGTAGGCTTCCTCATGATTTCCGACGTCGCGACATATAGTTGGTCATCGCTTCTCATTTCGCGCGCCTGGCGCTTGCCGGCCTTGCTGGCCATCGCGATGCTGGGCGCGGCGCTGTTCACAGCGCCTTGGCATACCCTCAGCCTGATCATGCTCGGCTATCTGGCGACCGTGCCGTTCAGCGTCGCCAGCTATAGCCGGATCAAGCGGCGACCCGAAGCTGTTGCCGAACAGCTGCCGGCCGGAACTGAACCTGACGCGTGACGCGTACCCGACGACGAGCGGGCATGCTCTGTTCCGGCCGGCCGCTGTCCGATAGGCGCAATGCCCGTCGGATATAGGGCATTTCCTGCTTGGCGGTCTCGATCACGACGGCGATCGACAGCAGGATCATCGACGCGAAGAAGGTGAAGAACAGCAGCTGAAGCATCGAATCTACTCCGTTGCAGGCGAGCTGGGTAACGTTCTTGTCGGCTCGCGGTGCCATATTCTCTCGATGAGCATGTTATGTTCTCATAATGTTCCTCCTGTCAAGCGCCGTTGGAGGCTTGTCTTTTGGACGGTCCTGGATTATGTCGCCGCGCATTCCGCATGTGGGGCACACATACCGGTGCCGGGTTTCCCGGTGACCGCCCCGCAGAGGTTCAAACCGGGTAAGGAGAAAATCCTATGGCGGCTCCCACCGTCTCTATGCAGGCGTTGCTCGACGCCGGCGCACATTTCGGTCACCAGACTCACCGCTGGAATCCGAAGATGAAGCCGTATCTGTTCGGCGACCGCAACGGCATCCACATCATCGACCTGTCGCAGACCGTTCCGCTGTTTGCGCGCGCGCTCGATTTCATCAGCCAGAGCGTCCAGCACGGCGGCAAGGTCCTGTTCGTCGGCACCAAGCGCCAGGCGCAGGAGCCGATCGCCGAGGCAGCGCGTCGTTCGGGTCAGCATTATGTCAACCATCGCTGGCTGGGCGGCATGCTCACCAACTGGAAGACGATTTCCAACTCGATCAAGCGTTTCAAGGCGCTCGAGGAGCAGCTGTCGGGCGACACGCACGGCCTGACCAAGAAGGAAGTCCTTCAGCTCACCCGTGAGCGCGACAAGTTCGAGCTTTCGCTCGGCGGTATCCGCGACATGGGCGGCATTCCGGACGTTATGTTCGTGATCGACGCCAACAAGGAAGAGCTGGCGATCAAGGAAGCCAACACCCTCGGCATTCCGGTCGTCGCGATCCTCGATTCGAACGTGAGCCCGGACGGCATCGCTTTCCCGGTTCCGGCGAACGACGATGCGGCTCGCGCGATCCGTCTCTACTGCGAAGCTGTCGCCGAAGCTGCGACGCGCGGTCAGCAGGGCGGTCGTCAGGCGCGTGGTGAGGATCTCGGCGCTTCGGTCGAGGCTCCGATCGAAGAAGCCATCGCGTAACAATTCTATCGTCGTCCCGGCTTAGTCCGGGATCTCCCGACCCGTGCCTCGGCACGGGTTCGGCTTGAGACCCCGGCTCGTCCGGGGCGACGTGTTTCTGACGAAAGGAAAAGCACATGGCGGATATCACCGCTTCGGCCGTCAAGGAGCTTCGCGAGAAGACCGGCGCCGGCATGATGGACTGCAAGAAGGCGCTCACCGAGACGAACGGCGACATGGAAGCCGCCGTCGACTGGCTGCGTACCAAGGGTCTCGCCACGGCCGCGAAGAAGTCGAGCCGCACGGCAGCCGAGGGTCTCGTTGGCGTGGCCGTCGAAGGCACCAAGGGCGCTGCAGTCGAGGTCAATTCCGAGACCGACTTCGTTGCCAAGAACGAGCAGTTCCAGGACTTCGTCCGCACCGTGACCAAGCTGGCCCTCGAGGCTGGTGACGACGTTGCGGCGCTTGGCGCGGCTGCCTATCCGGGCGGCGGCACCGTGTCGGAGAAGCTGACCGCGAACATCGCGACGATCGGCGAGAACCAGACGCTGCGTCGTGCGAAGATCGTCGAAGTGTCGCAGGGTGCGATTGTTCCCTACGTACACAATGCGGCTGCTCCGGGCCTCGGCAAGATCGGCGTGCTCGTCGCGCTCGAGGGCGACGCTCCCGTCGCCGAGATGGAAGCCGTCGGCAAGCAGATCGCGATGCACATCGCGGCCGCTTTCCCGCAGGCGCTGACCGAGGACGGCCTCGACCCGACCGTGAT
>NZ_JAGMXV010000338.1 GCF_018006725.1 Rhizorhabdus sp. | reverse complement strand
CCAAGGGCCTGTCCCCGGACAAGGCCTCGCTCGCCGACACGGAAGTCCCGCTGAAGACGCTCGTCCCGGCCTGACGCATCGTCGCACGGGAACCCTGACCGCGCGTCCACGTTGGAAAGCGCGCCGATAGCGGCTGGACAAGCGAGGTTCGTGCGATGGAACTGACGGTTTCCCTGGAAGATATCTGCCGCCTGATCGTGCGTGCGCGCGAAATGGAGGCACAGGTGCCCGCGATCGAGACCGAGGAAGATGCGGATCCGACCGACAGCGACGATCCGATGGCGGTGCTCGAAGACGAGGCGAATGAAGCGGTCGAGGAAGAGATCCGCGCGCTGATCGAGGACATGGCCGACGACGAGCAGGTCGAGGTGCTGGCGCTCGCTCTGGTCGGACGTGGCACATTCGACGCCAGCGAGTGGGACGAGGCGCTGGAGGCGGCGGGCGAGCAGGATGCCGAGCCGGTGGTCGACCAGCTGATGGAGATGCCGATGCTGGCCGGCTATCTCGACGCGGGCCTCGCCGCCTTCGACCTCAGCTGCGCGGGGATCGGCCAGATCGAGTGAAGCGCCAGTCGCCGATCGATTCCCAGGGCCCGCCGCGATACCAATAGGCCGAAAGGCCGTCGATGCGCAGCGGACGCGGTGCAAAGTCCTTCGACAGCTCCGCCATCAGCGCGCGCGCATCGGCCGGCGTGACCTTGTTCTGAATGGTGATGTGGGGCCGCCAGCCGGCGCGGTCCTGCGGGGTCAGCATCGGCTCGAACGCCTCGGCTATGCGCGACCGGATGGCGGCGAGGCCGGGACTGTCGACACCGAAAGCCACGCCCCGTCCCAAGGACAGCAAGCGCGATATGCGGGCAGCCGGCGCGATGGTCGTCCGCACCTCGCGCATCAGCAGGCGGCGCAGTTCGTCGAGCCCCGATGGCGGCAGATGGTGGAACAGCGTCAGGTGCGCGCGCAGCACATTGCGTTCGGGTGGAAAATGCGCGCGCCGCAGCCCATCCGCCCAGGCGAGATCCTCGTCGCCCAGCAGCGCGGTGACGATGATCGGCGCGGCGCCGGTCAAATCTCGACCTGGCTGCCCAGCTCGACCACGCGGTTGGTCGGCAGCTTGAAGAACTCCATCGCGCTTTCGGCGTTGCGCAGCATCCAGGAGAATAGCTTCTCACGCCAGATCGCCATGCCGGGATGCTCCGAGGGGAGCAGCGTCTGCCGGGCGAGGAAGAAGCTGGTGTCCATCATCTTGAACGCAGGCCCGCAGGTCTGGGTATCCGCCAGCACCGCCGGCACGTCCGGATCTTCCATGAAGCCGTAATTGATCACGATGCGGAAGAAGCCCTGGCCCAGATCGGCGCAGGTAACCCGCTCGGTCGTGCGGACATAGGGCACGTCGGCGATCTTCACGGTCAGAAGGATGACGCGCTCATGCAGGCATTTATTGTGCTTGAGATTGTGCAGCAGCGCATGGGGCATCCCCTGTGCCTGTGATGTCATGAACACGGCCGTGCCGGGAACGCGTACGGCGGAGTTCACCGCCGACTGGACGAACACCTTGACCGGCATCGACGCCTGTCGGAGCCGGTCGATCATCAGTGCCCTGCCGCGCGCCCAGGTGGTGAGCAGGGTAAAGGCGATGAACCCGATCAGCAGCGGGAACCAGCCGCCATCGGGCACCTTGGTGAGGTTGGCGCCGAAATAGGCGAGGTCGACCGCCGCGAAGACCGCGATCAGCGGCGCTGCGACCCACTTCTTCCATCCCCACAGCTGGATCAGCACGACCGCGATCAGGCAGGTGTCGATCGCCATCGCACCGGTGACCGCGATGCCATAGGCGGCGGCCAGGTTCGACGAGGTGCGGAAGGAGATGACCAGCAGGATCACCATGACCATCAGGCCCCAGTTGATCGCCGGGATATAGATCTGGCCGATCGAACCGGCGCTGGTGTGGGTGATGCGCAGACGCGGGATGAAGCCGAGCTGGATCGCCTGCTGGGTGACCGAAAAGGCGCCGGAGATCACGGCCTGGCTGGCGATCACCGTCGCCATGGTCGCGAGAATCACCAGCGGCAGGCGCAGCATTTCCGGCGCCAGCAGGAAGAAGGGGTTGTGGATCGTCCGCAGCGCAGTCGCCATGTCCTGCGACAGCAGCATCGCGCCCTGGCCCAGATAATTCAGCATCAGCGCGGGCAGCACGAAGACGAGCCAGCTGACCCCGATCGGCTTGCGCCCGAAATGGCCCATGTCGGCATAGAGCGCCTCGGCACCGGTCACCGCCAGCACCACCGACCCCATGGCGAGAAAGGCGAAATAGCCCTCCTCCAGGAAGAAGCGCACCGCATACCAGGGGTTCAGGGCGATCAGGACGTGCGGATTGCCGACGATGTGCCAGACGCCCAGCGTTGCGAGCACGGCGAAATAGACGAGCATGATCGGGCCGAACAACAGCCCCACCTTGGCCGTCCCGCGCGCCTGGATCGTGAAAAGCCCGATCAATATGCCCACGGCGAGCGGCAAGACCAGCGGCGCGAACCGTGCCTCTACCGTCGTCAGCCCTTCGACCGCGGACAGGACCGAAATGGCTGGGGTGATCATGCTGTCGCCGTAGAACAGCGCCGTCGCGAAGACGCCCAACAGGACGATGCCCTTGGTCCAGCGCTTATTCTCGGTCTTGCGGTTGATCAGTGCCAGCAGGGCCAGGCTGCCGCCTTCGCCCTTGTTGTCCGCGCGCATGATGATCGCGACATATTTGAAGGTCACGACGACCATCATCGACCAGAAGATCAGGCTGAGCACGCCGAGGATGTGGATTTCGTCGGGCGGCAGCGGATGATGGCCGGCGAATGTTTCGCGAAAGGCGTAGAGCGGGCTCGTGCCGATGTCGCCGAAGACGACGCCGATCGCGCCGAGCATCAGCGCGGCCATTCCACCCTGCGCATGACCACCGCCCGCCAGATGATTGTCGGGCGCGGCGGAGTGCGGCACCGCATGCACGGAAACGTCGCCCGTGCCCTCATTCGTCATACGAGGTCAGCCTTCATCTCGGTGCCCTGTTCGAGCGCCCGTCCTTCCCCTGGATCGGGCGGCATAGCGGCGGCGCCCTAGCACGGGCGGGTTGCCCCTAGCAACGGCGCGGGTCTCCAGCCGTTCCATGGCGGGGCGTTCCATCGGGGAATGCGCCGTCAGTCGTCCTTGAGCAGGGTCCGCAGCGTCATCTGCGTTACCAGCCGCAAGACCCCCGGCAGCGCCGACAATATGTCGCGGTGGACGCGCTCGTAGCTGTCGTCCTCGGCCACCTCGACCTTCAGCAGATAATCCGATTCGCCGCTGAGCAGATAGGCCGCCACGACATGCGAGGTTCGCTCCAGCGCCTGCTCGAACGCCATCATCGTCGCCTGCCGTTGATCGGCCAGGGTGACCTGCACGAACATGGTCGACGGGTTGCCCCGCGCTTCATCGGACAGACGCGCGCGATAGCCGCGGATCATCCCCGCCTGTTCGAGCGCCTTGACGCGGCGATGGACGGCGGACGGCGACAGGCCGACCTTGTCGCCCAGCTGCTCGCTGGTCAGGCTCGCATCGCGGGCAAGCTGTGAGAGGATCTTGCGATCGATACGATCCATGCGGGAGTTTTTGGCATGACAAGGGGGTTCCGCGCAAACCCCTGCGCGCGGCTGGCTCAACCGCGTCGACCTTCGCAACTTTTTCCCGCTGCCCAGGCGTTATGATGGGTGGTCATTGAGAGGAATGAGCCATGCGGATCGGTGTTCCCAAGGAAATCAAGAATCACGAATATCGGGTCGGTCTGACGCCGGCTTCCGTAGCCGAACTCACCGCCGCCGGTCACGAACTGATCGTCGAGACGCGCGCCGGGATGGGCATCGATTTCGAGGACGAGGATTATGTCGCCGCAGGCGCGCGGATCGCGCCCAATGCGGGCGCAGTCTTCGCCGCCGCCGACATGATCGTCAAAGTGAAGGAGCCGCAGCCGTCCGAGATCGCTCTGCTCGAGGCACGCCACACGCTGTTCACCTATCTCCACCTTGCCGCCGACAAGCCGCAGGCCGAGGGGCTGAAGGCATCGGGCGCGACCTGCATCGCTTATGAGACGGTCACCTCGCGCTCCGGCGCGCTGCCGCTGCTCAAGCCGATGTCGGAAGTGGCCGGCCGTATGTCGATCCAGGTC
>NZ_JAGMXV010000337.1 GCF_018006725.1 Rhizorhabdus sp. | reverse complement strand
GTGTTGGGCGACACATAGCCGCGCACGCGGCAGAGGGCGGGTGTCGATCCGCTCGCGGCGATCATGTCCGAGGACAGAATATGCGCCGGCATTTCCGGAGGGAGGTCCAGCACCGTGCCGGAGAGCTGCGCACAGCTGGTCGCGCTATCTGTTTCGGCGGCGCTCGCAGGAGAGGCGCCATAGGCCAGCAAGGCGAGCAGGACGGTCATCAGCCAGTGCCGCATCGGCCTCATCCCCGTGTCGTTGTCCTCGCCCCCACGAGGATCTTCATTCCTTGATCGAGAAAGAAGGGCGGCAACCCGATGGCCGCCGCCCCTCCGTCATTGTCAGAACTTGTAGCCGACGTTCACGCCGATCTGGCGGAAGGACGGTTCCACCTGCACGCCGCTGTAGAAGGCCTTTTCATAGGCGTTCGCGTAAAACTTCTCCTTGAAGAGGTTTTCCACGAACACAGTGGCGCGGAACTTCTCGGTCTCGACGCCGAGACGGACGTTCACATTGTGGTAGCTCGGGCTGAGGAACGGCTCACCCGGGACATTCTTGTACAGGTAATAATAGGGGTTCGAGATCATGTTCGAACGGTAGTTCCACTCGACACGGGCGAAGGACTCGAGCTCATCCGTGATCGGAACGGTGTACTGGGTCTGTGCACCCAGCGTCCACTCCGGCGCATTGGTGAGCTGCTGGCCGCTCACGTCGAGCACGATGCCGTCGATCAGCGCGTTCTTCCAGTCCTTATACTTCGACTTGTTGTAGCCGACCTGGCCGCTCAGCTTCCAGAAGTCGGTCAGCTTGGCGTCGAAGCTGCCTTCGATACCATAGCTCTCCGCAGCTGCGGCATTGTCGATGCCGCTGACGCCACGAAGCAGCCCAGTGACCGGATCGATGAACTGGAAACGGATCGTCTGCTGGATGTCCTTCCAGTCCATGTAGAAGGCGGTGATGTCGACGCGGACGCGCTTGTCGAACAGATCGAACTTGGTGCCGAGTTCATAGTTCCACAGCGTTTCCGGATCGAACTCGTTGCGCAGCTGCGCGGCATTCGCGGTCTGCGTACCGCCCGACTTGAAGCCGCGCGACGCCGTCGCGAAGATCATCCAGTCGGTCTGCGGCTTGTAGCTGATCGTGAACTTCGGCGAGACGTCGTCGAACTTCGCCGAACGGTCGTTGATACCGGTCAGGATGGTGTTCGAGCGGGTCTGGGAGTCGTTGGTGACCTTTTCCTTCGAATAGCGGACGCCGGCAGTCGCGGCCCACTGGTCGGAGATGTTCCAGGTTCCCTGAGCGAACAGCGCGAAATATTTGGACGTGCTGTAGCCGTCCGCGCCGGTCACCTCGAGGCCGTTGCAACGGCCGCCGGTCGATGCCGGGCAGAGCGGGCTGTTGGCGCCATGGAAGGTCGACTGGTCGCTGAGGCCGCTGTCCTTGCCGACCACGGTGCCGACGCTCCACTCGAGCGCCTGCTTGCCGTTCGAGGCGAGGCGGAGTTCGCCGCTGGTCGACTTCCGGGTGACCTTCAGGTCTTCGTAGAAGAAGTCGGGGCTGCCGCCATCGACGTCACCATAGTTGAACAGCGAAGACTTGAGGTGACCGAGGACGCTGGTCAGCGAGACCGGACCCATGTCCCACACCGCGCGCGAGCTGATATAGTCGTACTTGGTGCCGACCTTCTGCGGGCGGTTGAAGTTCACGCGGTTGATGTTGTTCGGATAGAAGCCGACGCCGTCCGGGTTGCCGATGACGCCCGCCGCGCGGCCATAATAGACCGACGCCCAGGTGCGCGTGACGAAGCCGGTCGGCACGCCGTTGCGCATGCCGGTCGCTTCGTTCGAATAGCTGTACATCAGGTCCCAGGTGAAGTTCTCGCTGGGCGTGAAGCGGCCCTGGATGCGACCGGTGTAGAACTTGCTGTCGTTGCCGCCGCCGATCGGGTTGATGTTCTTGATGTAGCCGTCCGACTTCTCATACTGGCCGGCGGCGCGGATCGCGAACAGGCCTGGCGAGATCGGCACGTTGATCACGGCCTGGGCGCGCTTGGTGTCGAAGCTCGAATAGCCGACTTCGACTTCGCCTTCCCAACGATCGACCGGCTTCTTGGTGGTGACGTTGATGGCGCCGCCAACCGCGTTGCGGCCGAAATAGGTGCCCTGCGGGCCGCGCAGCACTTCGATACGCTCGAGGTCGACGATCTGCGGGTTGCTGGTGCCGGCAACGACGTTGAAATCGTCGATGTAGAAAGCGTAGCTCGACTGGCGAACGTCGGCATAGGGGTTGAGCTGGTTCGAGATGCCGCGGATCGCGAGGTCCTTGCGGTCACGCGAGCCGTTGCTCTGGAAGGACACGTTCGGCGCCATTGCGAAGAAGTCCTCGACGCCCTGGACGTTCTGGCTCCTCAGCTGTTCCGCAGTGACTGCCGTGATCGCGATCGGAACGCTCTGGATCGATTCCGCGCGGCGCTGCGCCGTCACGATGATGTCGCCTTCGGAGGCGACGGCTTCCTCGGCGGCGGCCTGCGCATAGGCCGGTACGGCGCCCATCGCCATGGCGACGGAGACCAGTGCTGTGCAGCCGCAAATGCGGCGACTGATCTTCGAATAGAAAGAAGCGTCCATCATCTTACCCCTTTTTGATGAGCCCGCGATCTTTAATCTGCGGTACTCCGATCCTTGGTAGAAATCCCCTCTGGCCGGGCCCCACGCCCGGCAAAAGTTCAGTTCAACTCGTCCAGCATTCCGGGTCGACCGATGGCTTCGTCGTGTCGACCGGTACGCGCACCAATGTGATGGCGGCGATCTTGTCCCCGCGAAGATCGGCATGTCCGGCTGCGAGCATGCAGCCGACCTTGCCGTTCCGGCGCGAGCGGATGACATGATAAGTGTAGAGGCGCCCGTCCTTTTCGAAAGCGTCCTTGAATGGCACGACGATCTCGACCAGCGCGCCGCTCGCCTGGATCGCCTGGAAATGCTTTGCCCAGTCGTCGAGACCGTGGATCACCGTCTCGCCGTTGAGCGTGAGCGTGGCATCAGCGGTGAAATAGCGTCCGAAATTCTCGGGCGTATAGGCTCCGGGCTGTTTGAAGGCCTGGTTCCACCAGATGAACATTTGCGACAGCTTGTCGGTCGTCGGTGCGGCTGCCGCGAGCGGCGTGGCGGCGGCGACCAGCAATGCCGTCAGAGATCCGAGGATCGTCTTGCTCTTCACCTGTTTCCCCCATCTGCAGCCTGTAACTGATCAAACTGCTGGTTGAGTTGTCCGTCAGTTACAAAGTTGTTGCAATGGCACCGAATAGGCTCGTTTGTTGCGGCGTGTGCAAATTAGAGCGTTTCAATCCTTTGCAGGCGCTCCAACGATCGGCTTGCCGCCCTTCATCACGAAACTGATCGTGCGCAGCGCGCGGATGTCGCCGGTCGGATCGCTGTCGACCGCGACGATGTCGGCGAAATAGCCGGGCTTCAGCGCGCCGACCTCCTTGTCGACGCCGAGCATGCGGGCCGGTTCGATCGTGGCGGCGCGAAGCGATTGCAACGGGGTCATGCCGGCCTCGACATAGAGTTCGGCCTCGCGGATCGTCGCGGTCGTGCCTTCGTTCGGCTCCCACGGATATTGATCGCTTCCCAGTGCGATCGGGGTGCCGATCTTGATCGCGTTGCGCAGCGTCTCCCAATGCGCCTTGCCGACCGAATCGACGCGGGCGAGATACCAGTCGGGCGAGCCGATCTTGCGATAGAATTCCTTGGCGCCCTGCTGGCTGACGACGATGGTGGGAACGAGCCAGACGCCCTTCTGCTTCATCTTCGTGAGCACGGGCGGCGTCAGGAAATATCCATGTTCGAAACCGTCGATCCCGGCGTCGATTGCCGCCTCGGCCGCCAGCGGCGAGCCATTATGTCCGGTGACCTTGACCCCGTTGCGATGGGCAACCTCGATCGCAGTCTTCAATTCGTCGTCGGTGAAGGGCGACGCGGCAATCTCGCCATGGGTGTCGGAGATGCCGCCCGATATGCCCAGCTTGATCCAGGTCGCGCCGCGCTTGATCTGCTCGCGGACCGCGCGGGAAAATTCGGCCGGTCCGTTGACCTCGGTCGAGCCATGACCGCCGGTGGCGACGATCGACGAGCCGGCGGTGTGAATGCGGGGGCCGTCATAGGTGCCGCCGTCGATCATCTTCTTCACGGTGAAGTCGACGCCGTCCTGCGC
>NZ_JAGMXV010000336.1 GCF_018006725.1 Rhizorhabdus sp. | reverse complement strand
GCGGGTCACCATCTGCTCATGGTTGACGATACCGCCGCCATGCGCGGGATTGGTGTTGGGGCCATAAAGGATGAAGAAGTTCGGGAAGCCCGGAATCATGCTGCCCGCGATATGCGCGCGGCAACCATCGGTGGCCCAGAACTGCTCGACGCTCAGCCCGTCGCGGCCGATGATCTCCATCGGCCACAGCAGATCGTTCGCCTTGAAGCCCGTCGCATAGACGATGACGTCGACATCGTGCGTTTCGGCGCCGGCGACAACGCCGTCGACGATGATCCGATCGACCCCAGCCGACACCAGCTCGACATTGTCGCGCAGCAGCGCGTCGTAGATGTTATATTCGGCATCGACGAGGATCGGCCGCGCCGAGAAAGGCGGGTGCGGCGGGATCATCTTCTCGATGAGGTCGGGCCGGCCCGCGAACTTCTCCTCGATATAGGCGACGCGGCCCTCGCGTATCTCGTGGTTCAGCGCGCTGCGCGACAGGTCGTGCTTCCAGTCGGGATCGAGCGTGAAGACATCCCCATATACATGCTCGCCCGTCAGCCAGTTGGTGCGGAAACGCAAGAAGTTGATGTGGTACGGCAGGTTGCGGTCGAGCCAGGTAACCTGGTCGGGCAACTTCGCCAGATAGCCCGGAACCGGGAACAGCCATTGCGGCTTGCGCTGGAACAGAACGACCTGCTTCGCGATCTTGGCCAGTTCGGGAACCATCTGATAGCCCGTCGCCCCCGTGCCGATGACCGCCACCCGCTTGTCGGATACGTCGAGATCGGCTGGCCAGCGCGCGGTGTGGAAGGACGGCCCCGCGAAATCGGCCATGCCCGGCAGGTCGGGCAGGTTCGGCCGCGCGAGCAGGCCGGTCGCGCAGATGATCGCGTTGGCGCTGTAATGCTTCTCGCCCTCGGCATCGCGCGCGGCGATCCGCCACAGCTTCGCCTCCTCGTCCCAGCGCATCGACGAGACTTCGGTGTTGAAGCGGATGTCCTCGCGCACCCCGAAATGATCGGCCACCCAGTTGAAGTAGCGTTCATTGTCCTCCTGCGGCGAGAAGGGATGGTCAAACACGAAATCGGCACCGAAGATATGGGTATAGGCGCGGCTCGGCGTGTCGACCCGTGCGCCGGGATAGCGGTTCTCGTACCAGGTGCCGCCGACCTCGGGATTCTTCTCGATCACCATATAGTCGATGCCGGCATGTTTGAGCTGCACCGCGGCGTTGAGCCCGCCCATCCCGGCGCCGATGACGATCACCGAGAAGCCCGCGAGTTGCTCGGGCGTCGGCTGCGCGGGCCAGTTCAGGCCCCGCGCCCAGGGATCTATCGCGGTTTCCTCGACCCACATGCCCAGCTCGTCGGCCGGGATCGGATCGCCCGCCGCCAGGTGCAGGCTGCGCGGCAGCCGGTCGGCCGGCCCCGGGCCGATCGGGCCGGCGCCCGCATCGCGATAGGCCTTCAGGAAGTCGGCCGCCTTGCGCTGGATCAGCGCCACGCCCTCCTCGGTCGCGACGTTCCACGCCTCAGCCAGGAACACCCGGTTCTTGACGGTCTCGACCGCCGCCAGCTCCTCGTCGCCAGTGAGCTGATAGATAAGCCCGCGCAGCGACATCGGGTCGGAATAGCGGACCGCATCCTCGATCTGCGCGTCGCTGGCCGCCAGCAATTCGGCACGGACGCCCCCTGCCGGTTCCTGGGCAGGTGCGATCGCGGCGGCGGAAGATGTTGGCATGGCGAATCCCTCTAGCGGCAATCTGGATGCAAACCGGACTCTGCGCGCGGAAATCGATCGATCATCGTACATCGCTCTCCAGACGACGGACTCTTCGGCCCGGCGGCGCGGCACAGGCCGGCTAAAAATGTATGCATTGATTATCGTGACAGCGCAAGCCTTCCCTAGCCGGCCGAAAAAATCCCGAAAATCCGTGACCTTCAGCGAAAAACGATCAGCCGGGACGAGCGCTCCCTTGACCTGAACATTTGCTGTATGCAATTAATCAAGCAAATATAGGGAGAAGATGGATGGTGGGCACGCTCGCAAAGAAAGGCCCGCTCGACGGCTATCGCATCCTCGAACTGGGCGCGAACATCTCGGTGCCGTGGGCGACGATGCTGCTCGGCGATCAAGGTGCGGAGGTCATCAAGCTCGAAGTGGCGGGCGGCGACCAGACCCGGGTCGCCGGTAATTTCCGCCGCGACATCGACGGCATGGCCAGCCTCTTCCTCAACAGTAACCGCAACAAGCGCTCGATCGTGCTCGACATGAAGAGCGCCGATGGCCAGGCCGTGGCGCAGAAGATCGCCGCCCAGTGCGACGTGATCGTCCAGAATTTCCGCCCCGGCGTCGCCGAGCGGCTTGGCATCGGCTATGAACAGATCAAGGCGCTGCGCCCCGACGTCGTATATGTCTCGGTCGACGGACTCGGCAGCGAAGGCCGCGGCGCCCAGCGACGCGTCTACGACATCGTCGTCCAGGGGCTGGCCGGCTTCGCCAAGATGCAGGCACCGCGCGGCACCGGCGAACCGACGATGGTCAACACGATCATCACCGACAAAATCGCCGCTATGACGGTGTGGCAGGCCGTCACCGCCGCCCTTCTCGCCCGCGAGCGCCACGGCATCGGCCAGCATGTGACGGTCAGCATGCTCGACGCCGCGATCGCTTTCCTGTGGCCCGACGTGATGGCCGACGCCAGCCTGACCGGCGACCTCGTCCAGCGCGGCTCCTTCCCCTCCTCGGTCCGCTACATCTTCCCGACGGCCGACGGCCACATCATCGTCGGCATGTTCGCCCAGCCCGAATGGAAGGGGCTGTGCACCGCGATCGAGCGGCCCGACCTGATCGAGGATCCCCGCTTTCTGACCCTCAAGGACCGGCTGATCAACGTCGAGGCGATGAACGCTATCCTTGGCGGTGCCTTCCAGGGGCGGTCACGCGCCGAATGGGTCGAACGGCTGGAGGCCAATGACGCGGTGTTCGCGCCGGTCAACGGGCCGGAGGATGTCGCCAATGATCCTTATGTGATCGCGCTCGGCACGATCGAGGACAGCGAGCATCCGGTGATCGGTCCCTATCGCCTGGCGGCGCATCCCGCCCGCTTCGGAGAGACCCCGGCCAGCGTTCGCCGCCATGCCCCGGTGCTGGGCGCCGACACCGCCGAGGTGCTGGCCGAGTTCGGGATCGAAACCACCTGAGCCCGGGATGGGTCGATCAGCCGACCGACGCCTCGAGCGCTGCGACCGCCATCAACATCGCGGCCGAAACCGCCTCGTCGAAATAGCGATAAGCGCTCTGCCAGTTGCCGCCGCCCTGATCCCAGTAGAGCGACGCTTGCAGAAACAGGGTGGCGCTGGCCGTGATGCGCGCGGCGAACAGCGGCTCGGTCAGGTGCGGCACTGTCTTGACGATCATCGTCATGACCCGGTTCGACACCGGGAACAGCTCATTCATCTCGTCGCGGAGCTGCATATGCGGGTGGGCCCACATCACCCCGGAGCGGGAAGCGCGCATAGCTGCGGTCTCCGTGGCGATTGAGCTCCTCGAACACCGGTAGGAACAACACTTCGAGCAGGGCGCGCGCGCTGCCGTCACGGCCCGATCGGCGCGCTTGCCCTCGATTGAGACCGCGCGCCGGCGGAAGATCGCGCGTATCAGCTCGTCCTTGGTGTTGAAATAATGACCGCGAAATAATTGCTGGTCCCCGCCGCGACAGCGATCTCTCGCATCGAGACCGCCCCGACTGAACTGATGAGGTGGATGCCCCTATGAAAGCAAACGACATATATTGGGGCGCAAGGTCAGGAGTGCTTCGGATCGGTCGCGGTGACGTGGCGCCTAGGGCAACAGCAAACTGGTCTCCCTGCCTACGGGCGGAAACGTTGGCCAGCCTCGAACGATAGTGGTCGAATGTCGCCTCCGTTCGGTTCTTTCAGCTTGCTTCCTCTTTCGAAGCGAGCAATCAGACCCTGCTCCCGCGACACTCGGGAGCGGGGCGTCGAAACCCCTCTGATCAAGCTCGGTCACAGATATTTGCGGCCGGGTGGCGCGTACGTATGTCCAGCCGGCAACGGTAAAGTCTCTAGCTGCTGCCCCCACGGTAGAGGGTATCCAGACTTTATATTGCTACGTCATGATCTTCTTCTCCGTCGATCATTGCAAGTCCACATCATCCATCCCGGAGTGCAACAGTCTCTTCGCGGTCG
>NZ_JAGMXV010000335.1 GCF_018006725.1 Rhizorhabdus sp. | reverse complement strand
GGGCGGCACTGTCCTGCCACTGCGATACGCCCCGGCAGATATATTGGTCGGGCAGCTGGAATTGAGTGTCGATGGCGGCGTCATAGACCCACTTCTCGCGCCCCGTGGCGGGGTCGAGCGCGATCACGCGGCCGAAGGGCGTACAGGTGATCAGCGATCCGGCGGCGAGGATCGGGGTCGTCTCGTTGGTGCTGTTGGTCAGCATCGCATCGGGCCGGCGCGCCAGTTCGCCGGTCGAATAGCGCCAGGCCACCTTCAGATGCGCGACATTGGCGGGGGTGATCTGCGCGGCGGGGGTGTAGCGGGTGCCGCCCATCGTGGCGCCCCACTGGTCCCAGCGCGTCTCGCTCGGGCCGCCTTTCGGCAGTTCGAGCGGGCCGAGCGGCGGCATGAGCCTGATCGCCCATCCCACCGCCCAGGTGACGACGACCAGCCCGATCAGGGCCAGTCCGATGCGTGCGACCATTGCCCCCCGCCGTGCCATCTCAGACCGCGATCGTCGCAATATGGGTGCGGACGGTGACCGACTCCCCCTCCTCAACCAATATCTCGCTGAGCGTCCCGCTGCCCGGCGAGGGCACCTCGACCGTTGTCTTGGCCGCCTCGATCTCGACCAGCGGTTCGCCGGCCTCGACGCTGTCGCCGATCGCCTTCATCCAGCGGACGATCTCCGCATCCTGCATGCCCATGCCGAACTGCGGCAGCAGCACCTTCATATTTGCCATGCTGCTTTCTCCTCAGGCGTCGACGGTTTCGCGCGCGCCGACCAGACGGCGGGCGGCGTCGATGATGCGCTCGGCACTCGGGTAGAGCGCCTTCTCGATCAGCGGGGAGAAGGGGACATGCGTCTCCGCCGTCGCGATGCGCAGCACCGGGCCGCGCAAGGAGTCAAACGCATGTTCGGCGATGAGCGCCGCGATCTCGCTGCCCGCGCTGCAGCTCTGGTGCGCCGGATCGACGGTGATCGCGCGGCCGGTCTTGCGGACCGAGCGCAGGATGATCTCCTTGTCGAGCGGGACCAGGCTGCGCGGGTCGACGACCTCGGCCGAGATGCCCTCCTTTGCCAGCGTCGTCGCCGCCTTGAGCGCGAGCGGGACGCCGCCGCCGATCGCGATGATCGACAGATCGGTGCCTTCGCGCTTGATGTCGCCCTTGCCCAGCGGGATCAGGAAGTCGGGATCGTCGGGCATGTCGGACTTCGACGTCCAGCAGGTCGAATCCTCGAAGCACAGCACGGGATCGTCGTCGCGCACCGCCGCCTTGAGCATCCCCTTCATGTCATAGGCGGTCGACGGGACCATGATCTTCAGCCCCGGCACGTTCATGAACATCGAATAGTTGCGGTCTGAATGCTGCGCAGCATTGGAGTTGCCGTAGAACAGGCAGCTGCGGATCACGAGCGGCAGCCGCGCCTGTCCGCCATAGATGTAGCGCGACTTGGCGATGATGCTCATGATCTGGTCCATCGCCGGGTAGAGGAAGGACGAGATCGTCGCGTCGACGATCGGCCGCATCCCGACCATCGACGCGCCTGCGGCGGCGCCGATGAAGCCGTTCTCCGAGATCGGGGTGTCGCGGACGCGCTCGGTGCCGAAGGCTTCGACGAAGCCGGTCGTGGTGCCGAACACGTTGCAGATGATGTCTTCGCCCATGATGAAGACGCGCTCGTCGCGGGTCATTTCTTCCATCTGGGCCTGCCGGATGGCTTCCAGGAACGTCACTTTTGCCATGATGATCCTCTCCTCAGGCCTTGATGAAATCGGGGATGGGGAGGCGGTCGACGAACACGTCGTCAAAGGCTTCCTCCTGGGTGGGATAGGCGCTGTCGCGTGCGAACTGCAGCGCGTCGGCGACCTCGTCGGCGACCTCCTTCTCGATCCGGTCGAGCAGGTCGGCGGCGGTGCCCGACGCAATCAGCTTGGCGCGGTAGAGCTTGAGCGGATCGCGCTCGCGCCACTCGTCGACCTCGGCACCGCGATCGAGCAGGATGCGGCCCATGTTCACCGCATGGTCGGCATAGCGATAGGTCTTGGTCTCGACGAAGGTCGGCCCGCCGCCCGTGCGGGCGCGCTCGACCGCCTCGGCGACGGCGGCCTCGACCGCGTCGACGTCCTGCCCGTCGACGATGATCGAGGGCATGCCATAGGCCTTGGCGCGCTCGGCAATATCCTTGACCGGCACGGCGACGCTCGCCGGGGTCGACACGGCATAGCCGTTATTCTCGCAGACGAAGATCGCGGGCAGCTTCCAGATCGCGGCGATGTTCATCCCTTCGTGGAAGGCGCCTTCGTTGGTGGCACCATCGCCGAAGAAGCACAGCGCGACGCGGCCATTGCCCTGCATCTTCGAGCCGAGCGCCGCGCCCGCCGCGACGGGCACGCCCGAGCCGACGATGCTGGTCTCGCCGAGACTGCCGACCGAGAAGTCCGACAGGTGCATCGACCCGCCCTTGCCCTTGCAGATGCCGGTCGCCTTGCCGAGCAGTTCGGCCATCAGCGGCCGCAGCGTGGCGCCCTTGGCGATCGGATGGCCGTGGCTGCGATGGGTGCCGACCATATAGTCTTCGGTGTTCAGCGCCATGCAGGCGCCGACGCCCGAGGCTTCCTGCCCGGCATAGGTGTGGAGGGCGCCGGGGATCTCGCCCTGCGCGTGGATCGCCTCGGCGAGATCTTCGAACTGCCGGATGCGCTGCATCCGCCGATATTTTTCGAGACTGCGGTCATTCTGTCCGTCGGTCATGACGTTCCTTTCAGGCGGGTTCGGCGACGCGCGCGGGCGCGTCGGCGACGATCAGTTCGAGCGGGGCCGCGTACATCGGCTCCGCCCCGGAGGCGGTGATCGCGTAGACATTCTCCATGTGGCAGGGGCCGAGCTTCGCGCCGAAGAACAGGCTGTCGAGGCTGATCAGCATGTCCTCTTCCATCACGAAGCCCTGCTTGACCCCGGCCAGGCCCGCCGCCGGATAGGCGAGCGGGATTTCGAGCGGCATCAGGCCGATGCCGTGGGCGACGACGAGCAGCTTCTCGGGCGTGGCGACGCCCTTGGCCTTGAGATGCTCATAGCCGATCGCCGGCAGGCTGTTGGTCGAGACGCCCGGACGCAGCTGGTCGGCCATCAGCAGAAAGGCATCGCGCAATATGTCGTGCAGCCGCTGATAGTCGTCCGAGGGCTTTCCGATCACCGCCGTCCGGTTGATGTCGATCCAGAAGCCGTCGAGCACGCCCTGCGTTTCGAGGATGACGATGTCGCCGCGGCGCAGGGTACGGCCGCCCGATGTGCGGAACAGGTCGGGAATGAACTCGTCTTGGTCATAGGCGCCGCCGAACAGCATCGCCCCCTCGTCGACCGGGATCACGCCGTTGCGCACCATGAAGTCGCAGATGCCGGCCTGGACGTCGTTCCAGTCGGCGCCCTCGTGGAGCAGCGAACCGGCATGGGCGATCACCCGGTCGGCCATGGTGCCGACTTTGCGATAGCGGGCCAGCTCCTCCTGTGTCTTCACCACGCGCACGCGCATCATGAAGTCGAGCGCGTCGACATATGTGTGCGGCACCTGCCGTGCGACGGCGGCGGAGACGCGGTGCTCGTCGAAGCCGATGCGCCCGCCCGACAGGCCATGGTCGGCCAGCGCACGGGTGATCGCCGCCGCGACGTCGGGCTGGCATTCGCCCCGGATCGCGCCGGCGACCGACATCGCGTCTTCGGCGAGGCGGCTGCCCTTGCGGTCGGGGTCGACATAGCGGCTGACCTCGCAGAAGTTCAGCATGTCGAAGGTGCGGATCTCGTCGTAGGTGCAGGCGTCGGCGCGGGCGCGGTTGAGCACCGCGACGATGCCGACATTGGCTTCGGGAATGACGAGGGTGACCGGTTTGGCCGGATCGGCGAAGACGATGGCGCCCGCAAAGGGCTCCATCTGCGTCCAGCGCTCGAGCACCGAATGATAGCCGGTGGCGTAGCGCACGTCGTGCGGGTGGGTCAGCACGACCGCGTCCAGCCCCTCGGCCGCCAGCATCGCGCGAAGGCGCTCTGCGCGGGGATTGGCCATGTCAGGCGGCCTCGTGCTGCGCCGGAACGGCGTCGCCGGAAATGTCCGGCTGGTCCTTGCCCTGGTGCAGGTCGCGCAGGAACTCGTGGTTCATGATGAACCGAACCTCGCCCGCATCGTCGGTATAGGCGACCGCGCCATGGCCCAGGAACAGATATTCGG
>NZ_JAGMXV010000101.1 GCF_018006725.1 Rhizorhabdus sp. | reverse complement strand
GGCTTGAGCAGCCCCCATCCGGTCGAGTTGATCGCGATGTCGATGCCGCCCATCGCGGCCGCCGCCTGATCGGCCAGCGCGTCGACGCTCTTCGGATCGGTCAGATCGCACGCTGCCCAGCCACAGCCTGTCTCGGTCGCAAACGCCTCGAGCACGTCGGCCTTGCGACCGGCGACGAACACTGTCGCACCTTCGGCGATGAAGCGGCGGGCCATATGCTGGCCCATATTGTCGGGGCTGCTGGCCCCCAGGATCAGGGCGCGTTTACCCGCCAGTCGTCCCATGGCATCTCTCCTGTGTTCGGTTTCACGCGGGGGTATCATGCCGCTGCAGCGGTCCGGCCTGTTCAAAAAGGGAGTGGTCGCGCGCGCCATCGCCCCCGCATGGAAGACCATACACAGCCATAACGAAGGAGATTAGAGCCATGGATCTTGGGCTGAAGGGCAAGAAAGTCATTCTCACCGGCGGCAGCCGCGGCATCGGACGCGCCACTGTCGAACTGTTCGCAGCCGAGGGCGCTGACGTCGCCTTCTGCTCGCGCAACGCCGAGCAGGTCGCCGAGACCGTCGAATCGCTGTCGAAGCATGGCGGCAAGATCGTCGGCGAAGCGTTCGACATGGAATCCGGCCACGACGCCTATCGCGCCTGGCTGTCGTCTGCGGCCGAGAAGCTCGGCGGCTGCGACATCTTCGTGCCGATGATCTCGACCTCGGGCGCCGGCGCCACGGGCGATTGGGAAAAGTCGCTCAATTACGACATCATGGGTTCGGTGATCGGCGCCGAAGTGCTCGAAGCGCATCTCGCCAAGTCCGGCGAAGGTTCGATCGTGATCCTGGCCTCGACCGCCGGTCTCGAGACCTTCATCGTTCCGCAGGGCTATAACGCCATCAAGGGCGCGCTGATCGTCTATGCCGGCCAGCTGAGCCAGGCGCTGGGGCCCAAGGGCATCCGCGTCAACACGGTGTCGCCGGGCCCGATCAAGTTCAAGGGCGGCAATTGGGAATTCCTGCAGGGCGCAGCACCCGAACTGCACGACGCGACCGAGAAGCAGTTCGCGCTTGGCCGCTGGGGCGGTCCGGAGGAAGTCGCCAAGACGGTCGTCTTCCTCGCGAGCCCGGCCTCTTCCTACACCACCGGCACCAATGTCGTGGTCGACGGCGGCTTCACCAAGCGCGTCCAGTTCTGATCGCGTCCCGCTGAACCGGAAGGCGGCGCCGACGCGTCACATGCGCGTCATGGCGCCGCCATCCACCAATATCCCCTGCCCCGTCACGAAGCGTGCATCCTCACTGCAGAGGAAGGCGATGACGTCGGCAATATCCTCCGGCTGACCGAGCCGGCCGAGCGCAGCCTTCGCTTCCCAATGCGTCCGATATTCGGGCATGTCGGTAAAGGCCGGCGCGGTCATCGGGGTCTCGATCGCCCCCGGCATCACGCAGTTGACGGTGATGCCAGCTCCACCCAGTTCACCCGACATCGCGCGCGCCATGCCCAAGACGGCATGTTTGGAAGCGGCATAGGCCACCAATCCCGCATCGCCGAAGGCCGACGCCACCGAACCGATCATGACGATCCGCCCCCGCCCGCTCGCCTTCAACTGCGGCAGGGCATCGCGAACGAGGCGGAACACGGCGGTGACGTTCACAGCGATCGTCCGGTCGAACGCCGCGTCGTCATGGCCCTCGAGCGGCAGGAAGGCTGATACGCCCGCACAAGGCACCAGCGCATCGATCCCGCCGAGCGCGTCGGTTGCTGCCGCAATAATCGCCGCATTGGCCCCCTCGGCCGTCACATCGACAGTCATGTCGACGTCGCCGGCCAGATCGACGGTGAAGAGCTGTGCGCCATCGGCAGCCAGGCGGCGGGCTGTCGCCGCCCCGATCCCCGAGCCTGCGCCGGTAACGATCGCGCGAAACCCCGCGAGCCTGCCCGCACTCATGCGATCTTCAGCACGAGCTTGCCGGTGTTGGCGCCGGTGAACAGCCGCATGAAGGCCGGATAGGCGTTTTCCAACCCGTCCTGGACATCCTCGTCGATGCGCAGGCGCCCTTCGGCCATCCAGGTCGCCATCTGGGCACCGCCCTCGCCGAAGCGCGGCACATAATCGGCGATCAGGAAGCCCTTGATCACGGCGCGCTGAACCAGCACCTGCCACAGATTGCGGATGCCGATCTTCTGCTCGGCATTATACTCGCTGATAAGACCGCACAGCACGATCCGCGCGCCCATGGCGAGGTTCATCAGTTCGGCGTCCATCACGTCGCCACCGACATTCTCGAAGATCACGTCTGCGCCATTGGGCGCATGGCTGCGGATTTCTGCCGCGAGGGTCGCTACATCCTTGCCGCGATAGTCGATCGCGACGTCGAAACCATAGTCCTCCAGCAGGCGCCGGCACTTGTCAGGGCCCCCGGCGATGCCGATCACCCGGCAGCCGAGGATCTTGCCGATCTGCCCGACCGCGGAGCCGACAGCCCCCGCCGCGCCGGACACGAGCAACGTCTCGCCCGCCTTGGGCTGTCCAGCCTCGATCAGACCGAAATAGGCGGTCAGGCCGACCGCGCCCATCGCCGACAGATATTTGGACGGGCTGTCGACGATCGAAACATCGATCTTGCTGGTGAAGCCGCCCGGCTGGACGACGCTGTAATCCTCGAGAGCGTTGAGCCCCAGCACCCAGTCGCCGGGCTGGAAATCGGGATTGGCCGACGCGTGAACGACACCGACCGTCGAGGCACGAACCGGCGCGCCGAGCGGAATAGGCGGCATGTAGCTGGGGGCGTCGTCCATCCATCCGCGCTGCGCCGGATCGAGCGAAGCATAATGGTTGCGTACGATCAGGCCACCCTGCTCGGGCTCAGGGATGCTCTCTTCGACCAGCGAGAAGTCCTCGGGAACGGGGGTGCCCTGCGGACGACGGACCAAGAGAAAACGGCGGTTTCCTGTCATTCTTACCTCTCCATTGTTGCGCTCTTCGTCCCCCGCACCGCGGATTGACGCACCTGTGACATTTGGCAGTTAAGCGCTTCATGCCGTTCGGTGCATAGACGCCACAAGAACAAGATCAGTCAAACGGGCTGTTTTTACTGGGAGGAGATGCACCATGGGTGTTCCCATGAATCGTTATTTCACTATTGCGCTGCTGGCGACCACCGCCGCTGCGGGTTTCAACGCGCCTGCCTTTGCCGGTCAGGCTGCGCCTGCTGCCGAGAATGAGGTTGTCGGCGTCGAGGAAATCATCGTCGAAGCCCGCCGCCGTAATGAGTCCCTGCAGGAGACTCCGGTCGCGATCACGGCGGTCAATGCCGCAATGCTTGAGAGCAAGGCGTCGATGAACATCGGCGATCTTCAGGGCGCCGCACCGAACCTGCTGATCACCCAGCAGAACTCGGGCGCGCAGGCTGCCAACCTCTCGATCCGCGGTCTGACCTATGCCGACATCGAAAAGTCGCAGGAGCCGACCGTCGGCGTCGTGATCGACGGCGTGTTCGTCGGCACCAACACCGGTCAGCTGCTCGACACCTTCGACATCGGCCAGATCGAAGTGCTGCGTGGCCCGCAGGGCACGCTGTTCGGTCGCAACACGATCGGCGGCGTCATCAATATCCGCCGCACCCGTCCGACCATGGAGTTCGGCGGCAAGGCCGAAATCTCCTACTCCAAGTGGAACACCTGGCAGGCCCGCGGCGTGCTCAACGTCGGCAATGGCGAGAGCATCGGCCTGAAGACCTGGTATTTCCATAATGAGAGCGACGGTTATTATCGCAATGCCATTTCGGGCAAGCGCGCCGGCGGATCGAACAATGACAATTTCGGCGCGGCCCTGCTGCTCAAGCCGGTCGACAGCAACTTCGATGCGCTGCTGACCGTCGAGAAGCTCGACCAGCAGTTCCAGCCGGTCAACAGCAGCATCTCGAACAGCACCGACCTCATCTGCGCCTTCGCGCCGGCCAGCCAGTGCAACCGCAACACGACGAGCGACCTCTACACGGTCTTCGTAAGCCCTGCCACCAGCACCTACAAGGCGCCTGCCGCCACGCTCGAGATGAACTATGATGCTGGTGCGGTGAAGATCACCTCGATCACCGGCTGGCGCAAGGGCAAGGAATTCCAGACGCAGGACTTCGACGGCACCTCAGCCGATTTCTATTATGTCCTCCGTCGGCAGAATTACCGCCAGTGGAGCCAGGAGCTCCGCTTCGCAGGTGATCTCGGCGAGAATTTCGACTATGTCGTCGGCGGTTTCTATTTCAACTCGCGTTATAACCTGACGCAGTTCTCGCGCGTCGGAGCCTTCAACGACACGATCAGCCCGGACGTGTTCGACGCCAATCCGCAGAACGTGATAGGCAAGACCGAATCCTATGCGGCCTTCGGCGATTTCAACTGGGCTTTTGCGGATCAGTGGCGCCTGTCGTTCGGCGGTCGCTGGACCCGCGACCAGAAGGAACTGACCAATAGCTTTGCGCAGACCGGCGTAATCGGCACCGGCGACGGCACCTTCAAGAAGTTCACCCCGAAGGTCGGCGTCGACTTCCGTCCGAACCGCGACACGATGCTCTACGCCAGCTGGTCGCGTGGCTATCGCTCGGGCGGCTTCAGCCCGCGCGCTGCGACGGCTGCCACGGCCGGCACGCCCTATCAGCCCGAGACGGTCGACAGCTACGAGATCGGCGGCAAGTTCGACCTGTTCGATCGCAAGCTGACCTTCAACGCCGCCGGCTTCGTGTCGAAGTACAAGGACCTGCAGCAGAACACGACGATCCCCGGCGGTCCAACCGGCAACCAGACGATCACCTCGAACGTCGGCTCCGCGACGATCAAGGGTATCGAAGCCGACCTGACCGCGCGTCCGACCGATGGGCTGCGTCTGACGGCGACCGTCGGCATCCTCGACTCGAAGTTCAAGAACTTCGTCGTCGGCAATGTCTCGCCGGTCACCGGCCTGCCGATCCCGTTCGATTATTCGGGCAACAACCTGATCTACGCGCCGAAGTTCTCGGGATCGTTGGGCGCCGAATATACCGTGCCGACCAGCTTCGGTAAGGTCGTCGGCAATGTCGGCCTGCGCCACATCAGCCCTTATGATCAGCAGATCTCGTTGGGCGGCACCACGGGCAATCTGACCACGGGGCCGGTGATTGTGACCGGTAACGATCCGCGTGTCCGGGTGAAGACCCAGAACCTGCTCGACGCGGCGTTGACGGCAAACTTCTCGCTGGCTGGCAAGGACGCCTATCTGACGGTGTTTGGCCGCAACATCCTCGACCAGAAGCGGACCAACGCCGCGTTCACCGTCGCGGGCCTGTTCACCTTTGCTTCCGCCATCGAGCCCGCCAATTATGGCGCGACCCTCGGCGTGAAGTTCTGAGTTCTACTCTCCTTGGTAGAACACTGGGCGCGGTCAGAAATGGCCGCGCCCGATTTTTAGGAGGATCTCGTGGGAAGACTTGAAGGCAAGATCGCATTGGTCACCGGTGGCGCATCGGTTCCGGGTCTCGGCAGCGCGACCGCGCAGCGGTTCGCCGAAGAAGGCGCGTTCGTGTACGTCACAGACCGCGACGGCGCCGGCGCAGAGGCCGTGGCCGAATCGATCCGTCAGACGGGCGGACAGGCGGCCGCCATGGCGCAAGACGTCACCAGCGAAGAGGATTGGGACAAGGTCTTCGCCCGGATCGAAGCCGATCAGGGTCGCCTCAACATCCTGGTCAACAACGCAGGCATCGCCGTCCTCCGCATGATCAGCGACCTCAGCTTCGCCGACTGGAAGCTCCAGAACGCGGTCTGTCTCGACAGCGTCTATCACGGCACCCATCGCGCCGTCTCACTGATGCGCAAGTCGAAGTCGACCGGGTCGATCATCAACATCTCGTCGGTCGCAGGTCTCGTCGGCGTTCCCGCCTGCTCGGCCTATGCGGCAGCAAAGGGCGGCGTGCGCCTCTTCTCGAAGACGGTTGCCGTCGAATGCGCGCGCGAGAACATCCGCGTCAATTCGGTCCATCCGGGCATGATCGCGACCAACATGATGGGCGTGGCGCAGACCGATAACGCCGACAATTATGATGCGGTCGAGGGCGGCATCCCGATGGGCCGCCTCGGCGATCCGAGCGACATCGCCAATGTGAACCTGTTCCTGGCGTCCGACGAAGCCAAATATGTCACGGGCGCCGAGTTCGTCGTCGATGGCGGCATGACCGCGCTCTGAGACTATAGCGGGTTGTGCGGCGCGCTCAGTCCGGGCGCGCCGCCGTCCACCTTATCGCGTTGCCGACCAGCTGTCGGTAATGCGGATCGTCATAGACCGAGGGCCCGTCGCCCGGCTGCAGATAGACGAGCCGGCTTGCCAGCACCTCCCTGGCCCATCCGACGAGATTCGATCCCTGCGGATGCGACCAGCCGTCCGCGCTGTGCATATGGCCACGCACCGCAAGGTCGGCCGACCAGTAGGCCCCATCATCGAACCGCGCGTCGGAGCGCAGCAGAGGGGTCACGTCCTCCTCGAACACCGAAGCCAGATAGAGTTCGTCGGTGAAGGTGAAGCTGGCCGGCAGGCCCGCCGTCACCGGATGCACCGGATCTACGACGGACAGACTGTGGGTGACTTCGTGCCGATAGCCGCTGTCGGGCATCTCGCGCCCGCGCACTTTGCCCGGATGATAGAGGAACTGGCCGCCCAGCCAGTCATGATAGTCCGCCCAGAGCGGCCAGCCCGCCAGGGCGTGGTGCAACGCGACGACTCCCGTTCCTTGCTCGAGCAGTGCTCGGAAGCCCTCTTTCACCCCCGGTTCGGGGTCGAGATAGGCCGGAGCCCCCTCGCCTGCTTCGAAGTCGAGCCCCGGCATGTCGTACAGCACCAGCACGTCGAAACCGCGCATGCCATCCGGGCTCATCAGCCGCGCTGCAGCCGGCTGGTCGACCATCGTCGCCGATATGCCCTCGAGCGACTGGAAGATCGCGTCGAATGCCGTCCGGTCGAACGGATGGCCGCGTACCGCGACGAGGCAGTTGATCGGCTCATGATGGTGGATGATCGGCATCAGTCGTACAGCTTGACCAGAACCTTGCCGATATTGCCGCCGCTCAGCATATGAGCATAGGCGCTCAGGACATTATCCAGCCCCTGGCCTTCGTCGAAACGGACCGTGAGCTTGCCAGCATCGTGCCAGGCGCGCAGTTGCGGCAGGAACTCCGCGCCACGGTGCAGGAAGTCGGGGATGAAGAAGCCTTCGATCCGCAGCCGACGCATCAGCACCTGCTCGAACTGCGCCGGTCCGGGTGAAGCGCGGTCATTATCATAGGCGGAGACCAGCCCGCAGATCGCGACCCGTCCATAATGAGCCATGTTCGGCAGGACGGCATCGAGGATCGGACCGCCCACATTGTCGAAATAGGCGTTGATGCCGCCTTCGACCTCAGCCAGCGCCGCCGCGACATCCTCGGAGCGATAGTCGATCGCTCGCTCGACGCCGAGTTGCTCGGTCAGATAGCGGCACTTTTCCGCCCCCCCGACGATCCCGACCACGCGCGCGCCAAGGTTCCGGCCGACCTGGCAGGCCAGGCTACCGGTCGCGCCGGCCGCCGCCGAGACGACCAGAACCTCGCCCGGCTGCACCTTGGCGACTTCCTGTACACCGACCAGCGCAGTCCAGGCGTTCATCCCCAATGCGCCGAAATGCTCGCGGACGTCGGGAATGCTATCGTCGACAATCTCGAGACCCGACAGCGCAGGCGCCATGTCGGAATAGTCCGCCCAGGTACCGAAGCCGCGCACCAGCGCGCCGACCGGAAAGGCGGGGTCCCGGCTCTCCGCGACGCGGCCCAGTACGAGCCCGACCATGCGTGCGCCGAGCGGCAGCGGAGGCTGATAGCCGTCGGTGCGGCCGTTCATCCACATGCGCGTGCCGGCGTCGAGCGACAGCCACTGCGCCCGGACGCGTACCTGCCCTTCGCCAAGCGGCGCCATCTCCTCCTGCTGGAGGCTCAGCGCCGAGGCGAAGTCGGTGCCGACCGGATGCGCGTCGAGCCGCCAGAAGCGATTGGAAGTCCCCATGCCGCCTCAGACGCCCTTGGGGCCGTGCTGGCGGTGGATGTTGCGGAAGGACCGGCTCTTGAACAGCCAGCGCCCATCGACCTTGACGCAGACATCCTCATAGACGCCACGATCGCGCAGGGTGACTTCACCCTGGTCATAGACCTCTGCCGTGTAGCTGCGGACGACGGCGCGATCGCCATCGACTTCGATCGAGCCCGGCCAGGCCTCGAACATGATGCCCGGGTAGGATTTCATCGCCTCGGTCCACATCGCGACGATCGCCTGGCGCCCCTTGGTGGTGCCGAGTTCGGGATAGTCCGGCAGCGACCATTCGCCATCCTCGGCCCAGGTCGAGCCCCAGGCGACGGCATCAAGGCGGGTCACCGCGTCGGCATAGGTTTCAAGCAGTTCGCGAATGGCCAGACGGTCTTCGGCAGGGCCTGTAAAGGGCATCGATCTTCTCCCAGCATGTCGTTGCCGGAGACCCTAAGGCGCATTGCCCTGCCGAAAACCTGTCGCTTGTGCGAGGGCCCCAGTCAAACGGCGATCGGGCGCTCTTCCATCGACGGTTCCTCGTCGGGAACCAGGACCTCGATCCGGCCGCCTTCGACCCGAACGTCGAAGGTGCGCAAATCCTTGTATGCGCCGCCCATGCACCGGCCCGTCGCCAGCTCGAAGCGGGCGCCGTGGAGCGGACACATCACTGCGCCCCGCCGAATCTTGCCACCGGACAGCAGCGCCGCCTGGTGCGTGCAGCGGTCGTTGACCGCGCGAAACCCGTCGTCGGTTTTCGCCACCAGGACATGCCACCCGGCCAGCTTGGCCGCCAGCTTGCCCTCATCGGGGAAAGACGCTTCTTCAGTCAGGAAATGCCAGCTGTCGCTCATTCTCGGTCCCGTTCAGATCGTGCTGCCGCCGTCGATACGGAACTCCGCACCGGTGGCAAAGGCAGATTCGTCACTGCCCAGATAGACGCAGATTGCCGCAATCTCCTCGGGCTTGCCGAGACGTCCGATCGGGTGAGACTTCACAAACGACCTATACAGGGCATCGGGGTCGTCCGACTGTGCCAGAACCTTGTCGATGATCGGCGTGTGGATCGCGCCCGGATGGACCGAGTTGCAGCGAATGCCATAGCCCTTCTCGCAGAACAGCGCGGCGCAGGACTTGGTCAGGTGCGTCACCGCCGCCTTGGCCGCATTATAGGCCGCCAGATTGGCCTGCGCGCGAACGCCGGCCATCGAGCTCATATTGATGATCGATCCGCCGCCGGGAAGCATCTTCGGAATCACCAGCTTGGTACCCAGGAAGACGCCGACCACGTCGATGTTGAACTCGTGGACGAACTGCTCGAGCGTCACCTCCTCGATGCTGCCGAGCGTCGTGATGCCGGCATTGTTGACGAGGATGTCGACCCTATCGATGCCCGCCAGCATCGCCTCCCAGCTCGCCTGGGACGACACGTCCAGCGATGTGAAGCGATTGCCGCCACCGAGTTCGTTCGCCAGCGCAGTGCCCGCCGCCGCGTCGATATCGGCGATAATGACGTCGGCCCCCTCACGGACATAGCTGCGGACGATCGCCTCGCCGAGCCCGGAGGCACCGCCGGTCACGAGCGCACGCTTTCCCTGAAGCCGTCCTGCCATGGATGATCCTCCCCCCGTCAGATCCGGACGATCGTCTTGCCGACCGTCCGCCCTTCCATCAGATCGATGAAGGCCTCGGGCAGCTTTTCGAAACCGTCGCGGACATTGGCGAGCGGCTTGAGCTTACCCTCCAGCACCCACTGATCGAGTTCGCTCTGCGCCTGATCCAGCCGATCGGCATAGTCATAGGTGATGAAGCCCTGCATCTTCAGCCGGTTGACGACCAGCTGCCACAGAGTTTTCACGCCCGGCGGATTGTCGGCGTCATTATATTGCGAGATCATTCCGCATACCGCGATGCGGCCATGGAGGCGCATCAGCGGCAGGATCGCTTCCAGCGTCTCTCCGCCCACATTATCGAAATAGACGTCGACGCCTTCGGGGGCCGCCTTGGCGATCTCGGCCGCGATATCGGGGGTGGCGCGATAGTCGATCGCGGCATCGGCACCCAGGTCGCGCACGACCTGTGCCTTGTCCGGGCTGCCGACCAGCGCCACGACCTTGCAGCCGCGCGCCTTGGCGATCTGGACGACGGTCGAACCGGTCGCGCCGGCCGCCGCGCTGACGACGACGGTCTCGCCGGGCTTTGCTTCGCCGACCGCGAACAGGCCGACCCAGGCGGTCAGCCCGACCGGCCCCAGCGCGCCCATATAATGGTGGAGGTCCACGCCCTCGGCCGGGCGGACGATTTCAAGCCCCAGCGCATCTGCGCCGATCACATAATGATCGCACCAGGTCGCGAAGGCGCGCACGATCGAGCCGACCGGATAATCGGGGTTGTTGGACTGGACGACCTCGCCCAGCGACATGCCGTTGATAGGGGCACCGATCGCGACCGGCGGCATGTAGCTCTTCCGGTCGTCGAGGAAGCCGCGGATCGCCGGGTCGACAGAGCCGACGCGCATCCTGACAAGGATTTCGCCGGGGCCCGGCGTGGGCATGGGCGCTTCCTTGAGCTGGAAGTCTGCCGGAACGGGTGCGCCCACGGGACGGCGGGCGAGCGTGATTTGCCTGATCTTCTCCATGACATCGCTTTAGCGCCCGCTGCGGCGACTTCTGGCTAGCCATTACGCTAGGTTCCGTCACCGCGCCGCTGCGGGACAATGTCCCGAAATAATCGTCAGGAGGATGACCGTGAGCATGACCCCGCAAGAAATCGAAGCCTATGTCGACGACCTTTACGCCGCCTGCGGCGAAGGCGACTGGGACCGCGTCGCCGACATGGTGACCGACGACTTCGTCGTGACCGAAGCCGACACGCTGCCCATGGCGGGCACCTATCGCGGCAAGAACGGGCTGAAGGAACTGTTCACGAGGGTTTTCGGGCTGGTCGACGCGGGCGGCCTCGATCGCGTCCAGACCACGGTCGGCGGCGACTATGCCGTCACGATCCTGTCGATCCGCTTCGCTGACCCGTCGATCCCGCCCGCCGAAATCTGCGAGCTGTTCCGCTTCCGCGACGGCAAGTGCTGCGAGATCAAGCCTTATTACTTCGATCCGGCCAGCTTCAACGCGGCGGCCGCAGCCAAGAAAAAGGCGGCCGCAGCCGCCTGATTCCGCCCGCTAGGAGAGGTCGGCCCGTACCACGAGCCGACCTCTTTTCCTTACCCCAGCTTGCGGAGGGGCTCGCTGCCGTCCCAGTCACGCGCGGCGTCGCGCATCATGTCGAACAGCCCTTCGGACCCGCCCATCGGCTGCAGCAGTTCGATGACCGTGCCGGGGCCACCGCCCGCATCGACATAGATCACTGCGCCATCTTCGCCGACCTTGCCCTCGACCAGGATTTCGGCCCCGACCTCGGCACAGGCGGCGCGCGCCTCCTCGATCGATTTCACGAAGATGCAGATGTGGTGCATCCGGTCGGTCACGCCATAGTCGCCATTGTAGATCGACGGCGCGTCATTTTCCGGGCGGATCAGCTCGATCTGGATGTCGCCCCAATAACCGATGGCGATCGAGAAGACAGAGTCGGTCGGCTGCCCGCGATACTTCATCTCGCCGAGGCGAACATTCTCCATCAGGAAGAAGGGCCCCACCCCGACCGTCTCCGTCCAATATTTCAGGGCGGCGTCGAAGTCCTCGGGAAGATAGGCCATCTGAACGACGTCGCCCAGCGCCTTGATCTTGGAAATCTTGGTCATGGCTCGTTTCTCCGGATCAGGCGAACAGCGTCTCGGGATCCTCGATCAGCCCCTTGAGCGTCGCGAGGAAGGAGGCACCGGCGGCACCATCGATCGCCCGATGGTCGACCGACAACGTCAGCGCAATGCGGCTGGCGAAGGAAATCGAACCATCCTCTTCCTCCTGCGCCTGACGGGTCACCCCACCGACCGCGAGGATCGCCGCCTGCGGCGGATTGATGATCGCGGAGAATTCCTCGATCCCCATCATGCCGAGATTGGAGACCGAGAAGGTCCCGCCGTCCATATCCTCGAAACCGAGCCGCCCGGCCTGCGCCTTGTCGATCAGGCGCCGCGTCTCCGCCGCGATCTGGTCGATCCGCATCCGGTCGGCCTGGCGCACGATCGGCGTGACCAAGCCCTTGGGGCTCGCCACCGCGATCGCGACGTCGGCATGGGCGAAGCGATGCACGCTCTCCCCATGGACCTGCACATTGACGTCGGGATGCCGCGCCAGCGCCTTGGCGCTCGCCCACACGATGTAATCGTTGACCGAAGCCTTGACGCCCAGCACCAGATTGGCCGTCTTCCGCAGCGCCAGCAGCGCATCGGCGGCCGCACTGACCTTCAGGTAGAAGTGCGGAATCTCGCGCTTCGCCTCGCCCAGGCGCTGGGCGACGATCCGGCGGACCTTGTCGAACGGCACAACCTGCGGCGTATTGGCGACCGGCACGAACGGCGAGCCGAGAGGCGCGGGCCCCGCCGAAGCAACCGGTGCCGGAACCTTCGCGAGCACGTCCGCCTTGGAAATGCGACCGCGAGCACCTGTCCCCGTCAGCCCCGCCAGATCGATGCCGTGCAACGCGGCGAGACGACGCGCGAGCGGCGATGCGAAGATCTTGTCGCTCTCGTCATAGACCGTCGCCGGCCCCTTCAACGCCGGACGCGCGTAGGGCTGGATGGCTTGATAGACGTCCTGGAAGGTGATCCGGCCATTGCGGCCCGAACCCTCGATCGGCGCCAGATCGACACCATGCTGCTCGGCCAGCTTCAGCGCTTCCGGGCTGATCGGCCGATTGGTTTCGATCTTCTTCGGTGCCGCCGCCGGTGCGGCCGACGCCGGAGCCGGCTCGGGCGCAGCCGCCGGAGCAGCATCGCCGCGCTTGGCGGCAACCTGCGTGTCTGCCGGCTTGAACGACGCGATGAAAGCGTCGATCTCGGCGTCGGTCGCAGCCGCATCGGCGAACACCGCGAGCAGTGCGCCCACCGGATGCGGCTCGTCGCCCGCGCCGATCAGGATGCGGCGGGCGACCGCATCATATTCGGCCTCGACCTCGTTGGTGATCTTGTCGGTTTCGATCAGGCAGATGGTCTGGCCCTTGGTGAAGGCCTCGCCCTCCTTGACCATCCACTCGGCGATGTTGCCCTCGGTCATCTCGATGCCCCATTTGGGCATGCAGAAGGGACGGATGTCAGCCATGTCGTCCCCTCTCAGCGCCAGGACAGCGTCTTGCGCACCGCGGCTTCGATCTTGTCGGCCGAGGGCAGATAGGCGCTCTCCAGTTCGCGGGCGAACGGGATGGGCGTGTGCGGCGGGGTGACCGCCTCGGGCGGCGCCTTGAGGCTGGCAAAGGCCTTGTTGGCGACCAGTGCACAGATGTCGCCGGCCAGACCGCAGCGCGGCGGTGCCTCGTCGACGACCACCAGGCGCCCGGTCACCTCGACCGAGTCGAGGATGCTTTCCTCATCGAGCGGGCTCGTGCAGCGCAGATCGATCACGTCGCAGCCGATACCCTCGGCAGCGAGCTTGTCCGCCACCGCCTCGCAGAAGCCGAGCAACAGGCCAGAGGACACGATCGTCACGTCCTGACCGGCACGCGACAGACGCGCATGACCATAAGGGATTGTGAAGTCGGGATCGTCGGGCACCTCGCCCTTCATCCCGTAGAGCGCCTTGTGCTCCAGAAAGATGACGGGATCATCGTCGCGGATCGCGGTGCGCAGCAGGCCCTTCACATCGGCCGGGGTCGACGGCATCACGACCTTCAGGCCGGGCATGCCGGTCAGGATCTGGTGGACCGACTGGCTGTGCTGGGCCGCGGCATTGTAGCCCGCGCCATAGGCCATGCGGATCACCGCCGGACAGCGGCTCTTGCCGCCGAACATGTAGCGGAACTTCGCCAGCTGGTTCCAGATCTGGTCGAGGCTGACGCCGATGAAGTCGGCGAACATCAGCTCGGCGATCGGACGCTTGCCCGACAAAGCGAGGCCGGCAGCCGCACCGATGATCGCGCTTTCGGAGATCGGCGTGTCGATCACGCGGTCGGCGCCGAATTTTCCGAACAGACCGGTCGAGGTCGACCAGATGCCGCCGATCGCCTCGGGGCCGCCCGGCGTGCCCATGCCGCCGACAATATCCTCGCCCAGCATCACGACGCTGGGATCACGTTCCATTTCCTCGGCGATGGTCGAGACGACGGCATCGCGGTACATCATTCTTGCCATTGTTCGCGCTCCCGCCTCAGTAGGAAATATAGACGTCGGTGAGGACGTCCTGCGGCGTGGGCCGATCGGCAGCACGAGCGGCCTCGACGGCCGCTTCGATCGTGTCCATCACCTCGGCATCGATCGCGTCGAGATCGGCATCGGTGAGGAGCTTCGCACCGGTGACGCTTTGGCGGAAGCGCTTCAGGCAGTCGCGCGTCTCACGTATGCGCTCCAGTTCTCCCTTGCCGCGATAGCGCTGCGGATCGCCCTCGAAATGGCCGAAGAAGCGCTCGGTATCGAACTCGACCGCCGCCGGGCCATTGCCGGCGCGGACATAGTCGAGCACGTCGCGCATCGTCTCATAGACCGAGAAGAAGTCGGTGCCGTCGCCGCGCCACACCTTCATGCCGAACGCCTCGGCGCGGCTGGCGATATCCTTCGACGTCCCGACCGAATATTCGAAGCCGGTATGTTCGGAATAATGGTTATTCTCGAACACGAAGATGCACGGCGCCTTGGTGACGACCGCCATGTTCATCGCCTCGAAGGTCGTGCCCTGGTTGCAGGCGCCGTCACCCGAGAAGGTGATCGCCACCTTGCCCTGGCCGTCGATCTTCAGGCTGATTGCCGCGCCGACCGCGATCGGCGCACCGGCGCCGACGATGCCGTTCGCGCCGAGCATGCCCTGGTCGAGGTCGGCGATGTGCATCGACCCGCCCTTGCCCTTGCAGAGCCCGTCGCGGCTGCCCCAGATTTCCTTCATCATCCCGTTCACGTCACAGCCCTTGGCAAGGCAATGACCGTGGCCGCGATGAGTCGAGACGATCTTGTCCTCGACCGAGAGATGGTCGCAAACCCCGACCGCGACCGCTTCCTGGCCGCAGTAGAGGTGGGTGAAGCCGGCAATCTCGCCGGTCTGAATCTCGACGTGAAGGCGCTCCTCGAACTCGCGGATCACCTTCATTCTGCGATAGGCGCCCAATAGGGCTTCCCTGCTCAGCTGCATTCCCGCTCCTCGCTCTCTTATTCCGGTTTCCGCATCAAAGCCCGAGCACCGACCGGGCGATGATGTTGGCCTGCACCTCGTTGGTGCCGCCGAAGATAGTCCATGCGCGACTGTTCAGGTAGCGCGGCGATGCCAGCTGCGCCGCGCGCGACAGCAGCGGATCGGGCGCATTGTCGCCGTAGAGCGGCCGCGCCAGTTCGAGCTGCAGACCAGCGGGACCGAACAGGTCTACCGCCAGCAGGTCGATGTCCTGCCGCAGGTTCGATGCCAGCAATTTGGTCAACGAGGTCTGCGGGCCCGGCGCGCGGCCCTTGGCGATTTCCGAGATGATCTTGAGCTCGATCATCTCCAGCGACTGCACGCCCAGGCGGAGCTTCGCCAGCTTGCGCCGCCAGTCGCGATCCTCGCTCAGCGCTCCGCCACGGCCGTCCGGCTGATCCTTGGCAAGCGTCTCGATCTGGTCGAGGTCGTAGGAAAGCTTGGGCGCGTGGCACGAACCGCCGCGCTCGTTCTCCAACAGGAATTTGGCGATCGCCCAGCCCTGCCCTTCCTCACCGACACGATCCGAAACCGGAACCGAAACATCTTCGAGGAAAACCTGGTTGACCTCATGGTCGCCGCCCAGTGTCAGGATCGGACGGACCGAAATGCCCGGCTGGTTCATGTCGATCAGCAGGAAGCTGATGCCGGCCTGCTTGCGACCGGTGGCATCGGTGCGGACCAGACAGAACATCTTGTTCGCATGGTGCGCGTGGGTCGTCCAGATCTTCGATCCGTTGACGATGTAACGGTCGCCGTCGAGCACCGCCCGGCACTGGAGCGACGCGAGGTCGGAGCCGCTGCCCGGCTCGGAGAAGCCCTGGCACCAGTAATCCTCGCCCGACAGGATTCGGGGCAGATAATAATGCTTCTGGTCTTCGCGGCCGAAGGTCCAGATCACCGGTGCGACGAGCTTCAGGCCGAGGACGGTAAGGTTCGGCGCACCTGCAAGCGCGCATTCCTTTTCGAACAGATAGCGCTGCAGCGGCGTCCAGCCGGTACCGCCATATTCCTTCGGCCATTGATAGCCGAGCCAGCCCTTTTCATGCAGGACTGCGTTCCACGCCTGGCCGATTTCCGGCTCGACGAAGACCGACGGCGTCGCGGCACTGCCTTCATGCACTGCCTTCGGGAGTTTCTCGGCCAGGAAGGCCCGAACCTCGTCACGAAAGGCCGCATCGGCGGGGGACAGTTCGATATCCATCAACGCTCCAATATCGTTACGGCGGAAACGCCAGGCGCCCCATAGACATGGCTATAGGCCGTCTTCGGATCGTTCGGCACCTGCCGCCCGCCCCCGTCGCCGCGCAACTGCACAACATTCTCGTAAACCTGCCGAAGGCCCGACGCACCGATCGGCTCGCCACA
>NZ_JAGMXV010000334.1 GCF_018006725.1 Rhizorhabdus sp. | reverse complement strand
GGCTCGCGGTGATCGGCCTGGAACTGGCGGGCACGCTGACCATCCTGGTCGGCGCGGGGCTCGCAACCTTTCTGTTTGCGCGGCGGGCGAGGGCGGGCGACCGAACCGAGGCCTATAGCGCGTTCCGCTCGGCGCTCGGCCGCAGCATCCTGCTCGGCCTGGAATTTCTGGTCGCCGGCGACATCGTCAAGTCGCTGGTGATCAACCCAACGCTCGACGATCTCATCGTTCTGGCCGGGCTGGTGCTGGTGCGGACCTTCCTGAGCATCTCGCTCGGGGTCGAGATCAACGGCCACTGGCCCTGGGAGGAAACCCGGATGGCGCGGGAGAAGGCGCGTGCGGCGTCGGATGGGTCGCCTGCGACGGCTGAGGCCGCCGGATGCGGCACAGCGCTCAAGGGATAGCAGATGGGAGGTGCATGATGATCGAGAGACGCGAATTGCTGATGGCCGGCGCCGGCCTTGCCGCCGCCGGAACGCTGGCTGTGCCGGCGGCGGCGCAGCAGCATCGAATGGAAGGGATGGCGATGTCGATGACGGACTGCATCGACGATTGCGTGGCTTCGCACCGCATGTGCCTGGAAACCGCCGCTTGGCTGACGAAGCAAGGCGGCGCGTCAGCTACGGCGTCGCTGATCGCCATGCTGAACGACTGTGCGGAACTGTGCCAGGCGACCGCCAACTCGATGCTGCGGGAATCTGCCCTGCACCGCATCGTCTGCCGCGCCTGCGCCGACGCTTGCGAGCGCTGCGCCGAGGAATGCGGACGCCATAGCGCGGACCAGCGGATCGCGCGTTGCTCGGCCACCTGCAAGAAATGCGCGGCGAGCTGCCGAACGATGGCGGACATGTCGAGCTGAGCGGCGCGCTTCGCACGTGCCCCACATAGTCACGTTCAGGCCAGAGCCCCCGGTCACAGCTTGTGTGTCCGACAACTACGCCAGGACAGCGATCATGGCACGTGGCACAAAGTCCGAGTATCCGGCAACGGCGGAAATCATCGCACCCGCCATCGCCGGAGCCTTCCGTGCCGCCACCCGATAGTCGGGTAATGCCGAGCACCATCTTTACGATTGCGTGAACGCTCCACGGTCGATCTGTATTGGAGAAGTCAGTGTCAACCGCCGAATTTGTCAACCGGCTACCCGAATTGCTCCGCCCCAATCCAGCAAGGGTAGTGATCAGACCCTATATGCCGTCGACGGAAACCTATAAATATGCGGTACCGGATCAGCCACGTGCGCAGCGCATCGCCGACCGCGTCCTGGCGCTCGACCCAGCATCGCTCCACGATGAGTTGCAACGCATTCTTGATGATTTCTCGGGAAGGCATCGTGAGGTTCCGTCCCTGTTTTTGCGGCGGTTCCACGAGGTTGATGGCATCATCGTCTGTGATTGCGAGGTCACCCATGAACAGGCGCTCTTGATCGGTGCCCATTTTTGCAACGAATATTCCTATGAGGCAGCAGCGCTTTTCAATCCGAGCATCGTCCTGCATCCTGATCAGTCTGCTGTACCTGAAAACTCTCTCCGATTCATTCTTTCCCTGCGAGGCGTGGGCGAGGGGCATATCTCCTCCGTCACCTTTCGCACCGGGTTTTGCGCCGCGGACGGAACCATAGCAATCAATCCTCCGAGCCCCATGCCGCTCGTGCTGGAGACTGAAAACATCTCCGGCGAGGACGGGCCGGACGCGGGCATTCGGATCAAGTGCGATGGCAGCCACGATCTCTCGGAGATCGTGATCTTTCCGACAACCCCCAGCCAGCGTGGTGGCATCGAAGACCTTCGCTTGGTCCGCTTCCTGGACGACGATGGCCGAGCCACCTATTTCGGTACATATACGGCATTTAGCGGCCAGTCCGTCCGGCAGGAGTTGTTGTCCACGCCGGACTTCCGGACATTCGAACTCAGACCGCTGCGTGGGGATGCCACCGGTAGCAAGGGCATGGCGCTTTTCCCCCGACGCATTGCCGGGCACTTTGCCATGCTTGGGCGCGAGGATAACGAAAATATCTGGTTCCTGACGTCCGCGGACATTCACGACTGGAGTGGCGGAGCGAAAGCCATCGAACCTCGCTGGCCTTGGGAGTTTGTCCAGATCGGTAATTGCGGATCGCCGATCGAGATCGACGAAGGCTGGCTGGTCGTAACTCATGGAGTCGGCGCCGTTCGGAACTATTGCATCGGGGCGTGCCTGCTGGACCGTGACGATCCCTCGAAGCTGCTGGCGCGGACGAAGCTACCGCTTTTGCGGTCGGACATGGATGAGCGCGAAGGTTATGTGCCAAACGTAGCCTACAGCTGCGGCGCGATGGTACATAATCGGGTGCTGGTACTGCCTTATGCCATTGCTGACAGCTTCACCACTTTTGCCACTATTCCTCTCGAGCGTCTGCTGGCCGCCATGGATTAGTCACTGTTGCCGACCTGTCCTGCTCTCGAGTCCGAACCATAGTTACACATCGGCACAACAACGATGCCAGTGCGATAATTTATGGCCATCTCAGAGACGGACTTCGCACATTACGTATACAGCAAGGCGGAAGGTGACACCATTTCACGGGCAAGCTCCGGAAGGGGCGACAATCGACCGGGCATATGCTCGATCGAACGGGAAACCCAGACTTGAAGGAATGGATACTTGCGCAAGAAGACGGCAATGATCGCTTCGCTCGCAGCTCTCGGCTTCCTCGCCGTCAGTGCCGGACCGGTGCTGGCGGACGGGATGCCGCCGGGCATGCCCGATCTTGAGGAGACCCTCAAGGCCAGGCCGGCGCCTGCCCAGCCCGATCCTGCCCACATGCAGGGCATGGCTCACGGTAAGGAGCAGATGTACGGCCAGATGATGCAGGGCCATCGAATGGCGATGCGGGATTCGCAGGACCAGGACGGCGCCTCCGGCATGTCACACAGGTCGGACGGTGGTTGCTGACCCTGCCATCATTCCATCAGACGACAAGGTTGACGGACAAGATCATGGCCGCTTTCAACCGAAGCCTTGGTCCGCCGTTCCCACGGCGGGCCAATCGCTTTTCTGGCCGGTCTCAGGACGAGAAAACCAGGCCGGGTCACATTTTTGATCGATCCCGGATCATCATTTTACGCGCCTGCTCCAGCAGGCACACGGCCGATCGGATTTCGATTCGTAACTTACGTATACAGACAGCGTCTCGCTAGCAGCATTGAAGCTTCGGAATTGCCGGGATCGGAACGTCGATCGGGCAACAGGAAGAACACTCGGAGACCCTCAATGCGACAGACGACATTTCTCGCGGCGCCCGTCAGCCTCTTCGCGACGCTAACCTTCGCCGCCGGCACCGCTCTCGCCCAGTCGACGCCCGCGCCCGCGCAGGCTGCGCCGGCCCATGCCCACCAGCAGGGCATGGATCATGGCGGGCAGCAGATGCACGATCAGATGATGAAGGATCATCAGGCCGGCGCGCAGAAGCAGCAGGGGCAACCGGCCCAGCAGGATCAACAGGGCATGTCGGGGATGGCCGGCATGTCCGGCGGCTCGCCTGCATCGAACGGCTCGGGCATGGCCGGTAAGGCGAAGAGTGGCTGCTGCAAGATGCCGATGAAGAAGGCCAAGCCGGCGGCGAAGAAGAAGACCGCCAAGCCCATGGCCGACAAGCCGATGAGCGACATGTGAGGTTTCCAGCCCCGAGAACAGACCCCAGGGGCTGAGGGCCCGCCGTTCCCCCGCGGCGGGCCAGTTCTTTGACGATGCCCAGCGTCGCCCCGTGCTCCCAGCTTTCAAAACCGGGTCCGAGCGTCTGACTTGACAGAGGAAACAGCGATGCGAAAACATCTTGGCGTCGGTGCTGCTGTTGGCTTTCTGCTCTTTGGCAGCACGCCGCTCCTCGCACAGGGTATCGGCCATAGCTTGTTCATGCGCGGCAAGATCGTCCGTATGGATGCGGGCGGCACAGTGGCCTGCCTGGGTAAGGCCGATGGCGCGCACATCGGGCAGATACTCGAAGTCTATCACGCAACGCCGCGCCACCGCCGTCTTGTCGGTCATGTCGAAGTCGACCAGATTTTCGACGACCATTATGCTCATTTCCGCGTGAGGGACGGGACGCTTCAGAAAGGCGATTGGGTGAGCCTAAAGCGCGTCCGGGCGTAACGCCAGAATTGGAATGCCAAGCGCCGCCCTCGCCAAAAGAAGACTCGGCCGAGTAACGCCTGTCTCGGCATAATTCCGATCAGGCG
>NZ_JAGMXV010000100.1 GCF_018006725.1 Rhizorhabdus sp. | reverse complement strand
ATCTCAAACTCATTGTCGATCGGCGCCTTCTTTTCGATGGGGTTCACCCGGTTGAGTTCGGGCTGATGCCGACGCTCGGACTCGGTGGAATCCTCTTCGTTGTCACCGCTCGTCGTTGGCGCAGTGTTTTCGGCCATGTCCGGGCGCGCGGGGATCGGCAGCTTGCTCCAATCGTCGGGCCGACCTTCAGCAGGCCGCGCCAGCCCCGGCGGTGACATGATGCGTTCCTTGAAGCGGGCATCTTCATAGTAGCGCGCCTTCTTCGCCCGGATCGGCGGCGTCCCGGCGACCATGACGATCTCGTCGGTCGGCGGGAGCTGCATGATTTCGCCTGGTGTCAGGAGCTGACGCGCGGTCTCCGAGCGCGACACCATCAAATGGCCGAGCCAGGGCGAGAGCCGATGCCCGGCGTAATTCTTCATCGCCTTCATCTCGGTCGCGGTTCCGAGCGCGTCGCTGACCCGCTTCGCGGTCCTTTCGTCGTTCGTCGCAAAGGAAACGCGCACATGGCAGTTGTCGAGGATCGAATTGTTCGGGCCGTAAGCCTTCTCGATCTGGTTCAGCGATTGCGCGATCAGAAAGCTCTTGAGGCCGTAGCCCGCCATGAAAGCCAGCGCGGACTCGAAGAAATCGAGGCGGCCGAGGGCGGGAAACTCGTCGAGCATGAGCAGCAGGCGATGCCGCCCGACCTTTGCTTGCAGATCCTCGGTGAGACGGCGACCGACCTGATTGAGGATCAGGCGTATCAGCGGCTTGGTGCGGTTGATGTCGGACGGCGGCACGACAAGGTAGAGCGTGGTCGGGAGCTTGCCGCCCACCATGTCGCTGATCCGCCAGTCGCAGCGCCGCGTCACCTCGGCGACGACAGGATCGCGGTAGAGGCCGAGAAACGACATGGCGGTGGAGAGCACGCCCGAGCGTTCGTTGTCCGATTTGTTGAGCAGCTCGCGTGCGGCGCTGGCGATGACGGGATGCGGCCCGGCTTCGCCGAGGTGGCTGGTCTTCATCATCGCGGCAAGCGTCGACTCGATCGGGCGCTTCGGATCGGACAGGAAGGCGGCGACGCCGGCCAATGTCTTGTCGTCTTCGGCGTAGAGGACATGCAGGATGGCGCCGACCAGCAGGGCATGACTGGTCTTCTCCCAATGGTTCCGCTTTTCGAGCGAGCCTTCGGGATCGACCAGGATGTCAGCGATGTTCTGAACGTCGCGGACTTCCCATTCGCCACGGCGCACCTCGAGCAGCGGATTGTAGGCCGACGATTTGGGGTTGGTCGGGTCGAACAGCAGAACGCGGCCATGCCGGGCGCGGAAACCGGCGGTGAGCTGCCAGTTTTCCCCTTTGATGTCGTGGACGATGGCCGAGCCCGGCCAGGTCAACAGGGACGGCACGACCAGGCCGACGCCCTTGCCCGATCGGGTCGGGGCGAAGCAAAGCACATGCTCGGGGCCGTCATGACGGAGATAGTCGCGATCATAGCGGCCGAGCACGACACCGTCGGGACTGAGCAGGCCCGCGGCTTTCACCTCGTCCTTTCCGGCCCAGCGGGCGGAGCCGTAGGTCGCCGCGCTTTTTGCTTCGCGGGCGCGCCAGACCGACATGCCGATGGCGACGGCTATGGCGATGAAGCCGCCCGACGCCGAGATCATCCCGCCCTTGGCGAAGACCTCCGGCGCGTAGGCGTCGTAGAAATACCACCACCAGAAGAACGCTGGCGGATAGTAGATCGGTAGGCCGAACAGGGAAAACCAGGGCGTGCCGAGCTGCGCCTGAAAGCCGAGGCTCCATGCGACATATTGCGTCGCCGCCCAGGTGGTGAGCAGCACGATGAGGAAGACGACGGCGATCTGGCCCCACAGGATTTTGGTCGCGGACATTGCTGCGGTCCTTTCTTAGGTGATTAGAGGCCGAGCCCCCGCTTGCGGCCGAAGCTCCAGTCGACACCGCCGTCGCCGCGGGCGACCCCGGAGACGTGTTTGCCGAGCTGGCTTTCGAGGGACGGCGACCAGGGCACGAGCTGGAAGCCGAGGCCGTCATCGATCATCGCGAAGCGGCCGGATGCGAGCGTCATGCGCTGGCGATAGGTGCCGGCGACATATTCGCCATTGCCGGCCGCTTTGAACGGCTGGCCTGTCTCCTTCGCGAGCCGGTCGGCAACGGCGTCGACCTCACGGCGCCGAAGCGTCTCGATCAGGTTGCGGCTGAAGATGACGCGGCGGCCTTGCTGCTCGGCGAGACCTTCGTGGACCAGATGCTCCGCCCGTTGTCGCATCGCGTGCCGCACCTCGGCGCCGAAGCCGCCCTCCGACATGGCGACGGGTTCGCGGGCGATGGATTGCCGGTCGAGCCAGGTCGCGCCCGAGGCGTTCACCTGATGCTGGAGATCGAGATCGGAGCGGACGGCAAGTGCGACGCGGCGTTCGCCGCGAGCATCTTCGAACGTGCGCAGCTCGACGATCGAGCCCGGCGCGCTGTCGCCTGCCGCATCGAGATGCGGCAAGCGGATGTGGTGGCTCCGACCATCGACGCCGTCGACCACGGCGTAGGCCGTTCCCTTCAGCTCGTCATCGAGGCCGCGCTCGACCAGACGGCCGATGACCGGCACATCGAGGCTTTCCCCTGCCAGGACGTAGTTGCCCGAGCCGCGGTCTATACCGCGTTCGGTGAGCGCGCGGTGCATGCGCTTGATGATGTCGCCGCGTTCGCCGAGCTGGCGCAGCGTCACCTCAGCCTGATCGTCGATCATCCACTGGCCAGGTCCGACTTCACTGGCGAGGCCGAGGGCTGCGAGTTTGCGCAGGCGGCCGACCTTCTCGACGGCGTAGGCGTCGGGCTGGCGGCCGACCTCCGGGGCGACATCGATGACGCCGGTCTTTCCCGCGTCGCGGACAAGCTGCCGATCGAGTTGCGTCCAGCGCTCCGCCTCGATCTGGCGTTCGAGCGTGCGGCGAATATCGAGATCCGTGCGCGGGCCAAGCTCTTGTGTGATGAGGTCACGCGCGCGATCGCGCATGCCCTCCTTGATGTAGTCGCGCGAGATCACGAGGTCCTGGCCGTCGTCGCGGACGCCGCGCACGATTAGATGGACGTGAGGATGCTCGGTGTTCCAGTGATCGACCGCAACCCAATCGAGCCGCGTGTCCAGATCCCTTTCCATCTGGCCGACAAGATCGCGGGTGAAGGACTTGAGGTCCGACATCTCCACGGCGTCGTCCGGTGAGACGATGAAGCGGAAATGATGGCGATCATCTTCGCATCGCCCGGAGAAGGCGCGGCCATCAGCTTCCTCCGTTCCCGGCCCGAACAGTCGGGCCTTTTCTCCATCACGGGTCACGCCGTCGCGGCGGAGATAATCGAGATGCGTGCCGAGCGGCGCGGTGCGGCCGGAGCGCCGCACGACGCGGGCCTTGATGACAGCGCCGCGCGTGCGCGCTGTGATGAGGCGGTTCGCTTGGATGCTGGCGCGCTGGCCTCGGCCGAAGCGCGAGCGATTGGCGGCAACGACGCGCCCGGAGCGCGAGACACCGCCGCCCGCCTTCTTCGCGGCGGCCAGCGCCTGCGCGATGAAGGGCCGAGCCGACTGCGCACGGGTTGACCGGATGCGCCCAGGCCGAACACGAAACTCGTGGTCATCGGCCATGACGCAAGGCCGCAATGTGCGAAAAATCGCGCTGATACAGGCAATTGGGCGTCAGGCGCACATTGCCGATTAGCACGGCAATGTGCGGAGCGCGCCAAAACCTCTTGCAAAAACAACCGCCCGACCGCCGCGCAATGTGCGGCCTTTTATCCTGCCATCGTGCGGTTGTTGTGCCTGCCTCTCCCCCTTGTGCCCTCCATGTCACGCCGGAATGCGACAGAGTGCGAAGGATACTTCCGCAGTTCATCGGGGCGTCCCCCCGTCAGAGCGAGCGACCACGATCGGGGCGTTCGAGTCTTCGGCGGTGTCGGGAGTGCGCGCCGCGACGGAGGAGCGGCTGTCGTTCGACCGCGCGTTTTCCGATGGCGATGTCGCCGAACGATCGTCGGCGGAACGCACGACGAAGAGCGGCGCTTCCCGCCAATCCGGCGGCGGTGGCGGCGCAACCGGTGGCGCGCTCGACGGCGATGGTGCGCCTAGCTGCGGAGCCAGCAGCGCGATGTAGGCCCGCGTTTCGGCGGGCAGGGCGCGGCCGGTATGGACGTATTCGTCGTAGCGGCCAGGCCCCGCATTGTAGGCGCCGAGCATTGCGGGGATCGTGCGATAGCGGTCGAACATTTCACGCAGGTAGGCAGCGCCTGCGAGGATGTTGTCGCGCGGGTCGTAGGGGTCACGCCCGAGCCCATAGCGAACGCGAAGCGCGGCCCAGGTATCGGGCATGACCTGCATCAACCCGAGCGCGCCGGCCGACGATATGGCGCGCACATCGCCGGCGCTTTCGGCGCGTTTGACGGCGACGATCCAGTGTTCGGGAATGCCGAAGCGCTGCGAGGCTTCGGTGACGAAGGCGGCGTGTGGATCGCCAGCGACCGTGCGCGCAGCCGACACGGACTGGGCAAGAGCGGCGTCCGTTGCGCCCGCTGCGAGGGCCAGGCCGGAAAGGAGAAGGAAGGCCATTCGCCGGACGGCGTGATGCCGCCCTCCCGCATCCCGATGGCTTATCGCTGGACGTGGACCGGACATCGGTCAGTCCTTCCCGGCGCGGTCGCGCGGGCGCGACCAGTGCAGCGACCAGGCGTTCCCGGCGTCATCGTCGCAGAACAGATTGGCGCGGATCGGCTGCGGCAGCGCAGGGTCGTCGATCAGTACGGCAACGTATTCGCCCGCGCGCTCGCCGGTGCGTTTCCAGCCCGCGCCGATTTCCGGACCGGCTTCGGCTTTGCCATCGTCGCTGGCGTGAACGCGGTAATCCGGCGCATTCTCGGCATCGGAGGGCTCTGCCGGCACGATGACGACATCGCGGAAGAGCGTGAACGTCTCCAGCTTGCCGGCGAAGCCCGTGTCCTGGCGCGTGAATTGACCAATCTGAGGCATGATGACTTCCTTTGCGGCGGCGTTGGGAAAGCCATCGGTGGGCGCCGCCCCCGCCGATGGCGAGGTGTTCATCGCGTCGGTGCGCGCCATTCGAAGCGGCCCGTTCCGTCCTCGTCTGTCCACAGGGGGACGGCGCGGCCGATGATCTGGTCAGTGGAGGTCAGGCCGAAATAGCGACCGTCCAGGCTGTCGCGGACCTTCCAGTTCATGAGGAAGACTGCGCCGGTCGGGATACGGCGGCAGCCCTGCCAGACCGGGAGGTCGCGCGCGGCGCGATCACGCGGTAGCGCATCGCCCATGTCGACGCCGTCGATCGTGACGGAGAGGTTCGAGCGGCAAACGGTCTGCCCGGAAACGCCGAGAATGCGCTTCAGCAGCGGGACGCCTTTGGGAAGATAGCCGCGTTCGGCCATGAAGGTCGCGAGCGGCTCGGGCGCATCGACCGCAACGAGATCGGTGACGTCGAACGGGCCATCGACGTCGATCGTGTAGAAGCCGATGGGGGCGCTCGCCGATGCGTTCCACAGGAGCTTGATCGGCAACGGGGTGAGCGCCGGATAGCTGATCCCCGTGGTCGCGAGAGCCATGACGATGAAGAGACCGGCGCGCGTCACGACCACGTCCTCCGGCGCAGGAGGACGGCGCGATGCTGGTCGAGCGTATAGGTGCGCGGCTGATGTCCAGCCGCCATCCGGTTGTGGACGTGACGCCAGTGTTCCGGCGAAACGGCGTCCGCCTCGATGCCGATCGCTTCAATTGCATCGACGTGGCGCAGCACGTCTTCGACCTTTGGCCATCCGTCGATCCTGAGCAGGATTTCACCGCCCGGCCGGACGAAAGGCAGCGTCTGGTAGGGCTCTCCGGGCTCGACTGCGCGTACGATGTCGATGCGCGAGATGATCGTGCCGAAGTCGTTGGCCGCCCATCGCACGAACGCGAATACGGTGTTCGGACGGAAGGAGACGACACGCCGGCGGCGGTCGAGGATCTGTTCATGCGCCTCACGGCCGAACCTGATCCAGTATTCGATCTTCTTCTCGACCCACGTCAGTTCGACGTGGGTCATGGTGTCATGGGGGAGCGCTGACGGCAGAGGGCCGCCGCGCATGCGGGGAGCCGCAGTGCCGGTCATGTGGTGTCTCCTGGTGTCGAGGGGAATTCACGCGCGAGCAGCTCGCGCAGCATGTCGGCGACGGTGACGCCGCGCCCGAAGGCGGCGATCTTGATCCGGCCGCGCAGTTCGAGCGTCACATCGATGGTGAGCCTGGCGGTGAACGCAGCGACGTCAGCGGCGCGTGGTGCGTTGTCCGCAGCCTTGATCCATTGGTCGGGATCGGAGGGGCGTGCGGCGAAGCCGCGACGGGGGGATCGTTCGTTCATTGTGCGCCCCCGTCGATCCGCAGACGCAGGAGTTCATCGGCGAAGGCCGCGATCTCGCGCGCGGCCGATGTCGCATCGGCGAGTTCGGCGACCAGGCGGCCGGTCTGCGCGGCGGCGGCGAAGGCGATACGTTGGCCGATGGTGGTGGCGAGCAACGGTGGATCGTGATCGGCCAGGGTCTCGGCTGTCTCGCGGGCCAGGATGGTGCGCGCACCGCAAGGATTGAGCACGAAGCGGGCGACCAGTTCCGGGCGATAGACGCGGGCTTCGCGGAGCAGCGCCAGCATCTCGGCCGATGCCCAGCCGTCGAGCGGCGACGGCTGCACCGGGATCAGTACGAGGTCGGCGGCGAGCAGCGCCGAGCGCATGAGCGCTGCGACACGCGGCGGGCCGTCGATGACGACGTGGTCGACATCGCGGGCCAGCGCCGGCGCTTCGCGGTGGAGCGTGTCGCGCGCCAGGCCGACGACGCCGAACCGGCGCGGCAGGCCCTCATGGCTGCGCTGCTCAGACCAGTCGAGGGCCGATCCCTGTGGGTCCGCATCGATCAGGGTGACGCGCTGACCGCGCCCAGCGAGTTCGCCCGCGAGGTTGAGCGCCAGCGTCGTCTTGCCGACACCGCCATTCTGGTTGAGGAACGCGACGATCATCGCGCACCTCCAGGCCGATCGAGGAGCGGAAGCTGATCGGGGGAAGCCGGTTCGCTCTCTTTCCGGCCCGTCTGAGCGGCTGGAGCACCCTTGCGCGGTGATTTGCCGGCGGCGCGGAGGCTCGCTGCGGCGGTGCGGATGAGGTTTTCCACATCGCGCGCGCGCTCTTCAAAGTTAGATTCTTGGTTAGACTCTAAGTTAAGGGCGCGAATCCGCCCACGATTTCCAGACGTTAAGGCCGGCTTGGGTTCCTGATGGCACGAGCCTCGGGTTCCCGATGGCACGATAGGTCGGGTTCCCGATAGCACGAGGCCGTCCACAGGTTTTCCACAGGCGGCCAGTGGCTCGAAAGCCAGCAGCGTGCGCCCGCCGATTTCCACTTCGAGCGACAGGAGGTAGCCGGGCAGTGGTTGGCGTCGCACGATGTCGCGCAGTTCGAAGGCGAAGCGCTTGAACGGCGACAGGCTGCCGGATTTGAGGTGGAGGTGGCGTAGGTCGAAACGCCAGCCGCCGCGCTGACGGCCTCCGTGTTTGCGCACGATGCGGTAGAGCCAGCGATCGAGGCCGCCGGTGAGATCGAAATAGGCCGGATCGATGGTGAGGATGAGCGCGTCATCGAGGACGGCCTTGTAGAACCAGTCGGGGACGATCAGCTCGATGCCATCCGGTCGTCCTTGACGATCCGTGCGCTCCTGCCACTCGTTGATCCACGAGAAGCGGTGACGGCGGCCTTTGGCGGGTTGGCGGATCGACGTCGAGATGGTGGTCGATTGCAGCCGGTCGAGCGCGGCCTTGAGCCGCTGATAATCGCGCTTGGATGTGCCGCGCCCGACATAGGTGAGGATCTCATAGGGTGTCGCCGCCATCAGACGCGAGGTGCGCAGGCCCGCGTCGCGGGCCTCGACGATCTGGCTGGCGGCCCAGATCAGGATGTCGGCGTCCCAGATCGTGGCCATGCCATGATCGGGAACGGCCTCTACCCGGATGGAGACACCGCCCGCCGAAAAGTCGATCGGCGCTATGCGGTGCGATTTCGAGAGGGAGAAGAAGGGATGGGCCATGAGATCCTGCGCGTCTCGTGGCGCGAAGTCGCCGGGAAGCGCGCGAAACAGGTCGAGCTGCCCACGCTCCGAAGGGTCACGACGACGCACCACCATGAAAGAGACCGGCCACAATCAGCGTGCGTATCGGCCGGCGATCTGGCCGGTCGGCAGCGTCTGGCGCTTTGCGGGAAGCACGGAGCCGCGCGGATCGGACGTCGAGGTTACGGCGCCGCGCTCGGCCCAGGTCTCCAGATCGTCGACCGAATAGACGACGCGCCCGCCGAGTTTGTGATAGGCCGGACCAGTTCCGTAGGTGCGGTGTTTTTCGAGGGTGCGCGCGGACAGGCTGAGAAATTCAGCGGCTTCCTTGGTCCGCAGGTAGCGTGGCGGGAGCGCGGCGGTATCGGGTCGCATGGGGCGGGCCTCCGTGGGGTTGCTGGGGGCCGCTGGCGATCAGCGGCTGACAGCGACAACGGTGGCGGAGAACCTCCGGCGGGATGGATGGGGGACTTGGGATGGCTAAATTCCCCACCCCTGTTGTTGGCGCAGGCTAGGTGCGCCGACGATGCCGAAGCAGGTGCAGATAGCCGCCATCGATGAGGGCCAATCCGGCTTCGGCGAAGGCGATCACGGCATCCCGCAGCGGCGAGGTCTTCCAAGGATCGGTATCGATGCGCGCCGCGCCGTAGATTGCGATGGCGATGTCGCGATAGGTCGCGCCGTTCATGCGGCCGTCGGCAGCACGAAGTTTGAGGCGAAAGCGGCGGCGCTGCTCGGCGGTCATGCGCGTGTCGCGCAATGGCGGACGCTGGAGCCAGGCGCGCGCGAGGCGTGTCAGCGCATCAATGCGATCGAGGATGTCGTCATCGATGGGGACGACCGCCGCAAGCTGGTCGTGTGCGGATATGCCGGGTAGGAAGAGTAGCTGGAGGTTGTGCTCGGGAAGACCGGCATAGGTTCCTTCAGGGCCATCACGGCCCGCAGCGAAGCTGTCGGCGAGGCTGTTTGAGCTGGACGGCAGAAAGTTCGGTCGTGCTGTCAAAAAGAGGACGGCGGGATCGCTCTGCGGCGACCACACCACCTGTTGCTGTAGGGCAGAACGACCTGGTCTTGCGGGGAAATCGCAACCCCCAGCGCTGCTGCCTGTCGTCAGGCAGCGGCTGAGTCTCGGCGCCAGCATCGACCAGACTGGCGTAATCGTCCTGATAAGGGCGGTATCTGCGAAGGCACTCCCAGGCGAGACCTTCGATCGGCAGTGTATCGAAGAAATCGTAGCTGCGGTCGTCTCGCCAGTTCGATGTATCGGGCCTCATCGCATCAACTCTCCCGCGTGGTGCGCGTAAGTCGAGCGTGTGATTTTTCGGGGCACGACGAGGGTGTTGGAAGTCCGGAGGAGGGCATTGCGTGATGTCGAAAGGGCATCACGCAGGTTCGCAAGCCTCTCAGCGGTGAGCCTGTCGCAGGAGATGCCGATAGCCGGTGTGTGTCATCCACCGGGCGCGTTCGAGATGGCTGTCATGGATGCGTCGGCAGCGCTCGGGTTCACGGGCGGGATCAAGGTCGAACAGCACCCGCACGGCTTCCTCCCAATGCGCGCCGTCAGCGGCCGCATCCAGCAAGCGCATGTATAGTTTGGCGTGCGACTTGTCGTAATCGGTGAGATCTTGCCCCGATGGCGCAAGGTCCCGGAATGGTGCGGTCATGGTGCAGACTCGGCGAATATGCGGTGCCTGTCTATTATCCATGTTTGATCCGAAATGGAGGCAGTGCAAATGATGGGGAACCTGGCTGCCCACAGGTCAGCGTAAGCCTGTAGATCGGTTCGGCTTGTTTCCGCGATCATCGACCAGAAGCACTCCTTGCCCTCGGTCGGTCGACAGGAAGACGATGCCGGCAGCTTCCAAAGCCCTGCGTGCCTGATCGCGCGTCGTCTCGTACACATCGAGCCCGCTTTCGGATTCGAGGCGCTTGAGCGCGGTCAGCGATAGGCGGGCCTTGTCAGCGAGCGTCTCCTGTGTCCAACCCAGCAACGCGCGTGCGGCCCGTGATTGTCGGGCGGTGATCATGCATGATCACCTCCCATCGCAACCGGCGCGCGCTCCAGAACTACGGCTATTTTAGTCGTATTATCCCGTTTCTGCCAGCTCAAAGAGGTTGCCGAAGGGCCGTGTTGCGCTGCCGCCGATTTGCTGATTCGGGCAAACGAGGCGCTGTCGTCAGTGAAGCGAAGGTTCTGCGGGCTGGCTTTTGCAGTAAAGCTGGAGGGCGCGCCTTCGGTGTGACCCGACTATTTGGGGCACTCATCTGCGATCGGGTGCGATCTGAGCAGGAAGGCGGCCCCGACCTTTCGGCCGGGGCCTCGTGAAGCCGCCTCAGTCTGCGCGGCGGCCGTTGGGGCGGGACCAGATCAGCGAGTAACCTTCACCGTCCTCGTCATCGAAGAGGTTGGCGTAGATCGGAGCGTTGAAGCTCGGATCGTCGAGCTTGAGGCCCAGATAGTCGCGGCCCTCGTTGGAGCGCTTGGACCAGGCGGCGCCGATCTCGGCGCGGCCGACCAGGACCCGGTGGCTGGGGGCGTTCTCGCCGCTGGCGCGCAGGTCGGGGACGATGCGCACGCCTTTGGCCTGGACGCTGAGGGTGACGATTTCGCCGCCGAATTCGTTCGAGCCGGTCTTCTTGAAGGTGCCGATGGTCGCCATTGTAAGTCTCCGTTTTCCGTTTCGAGCCCGCGCCATTGCGGCCTCGATGGCGATCGACCGGACGGAGGCGAGCGACGGCACATCGCTTGCGACCGCAGCAAAGCGGAGGATGGCGCAGACACGACTTTGTTGTTTCGCGAGGAATGACGGCGCAGCCGGCAGGGGAAGAAAGTCGGGGCCAGCCGTTGTGGCTTAGGCGCTCGAGGCAAAGCCGTCCTTCGGCCAGATCAGGCCATTGAAGAGGCCGTTTTGGCGCGGGTGCTGGACGGATCGACGGCGGAGACGGCGGCGACCTTCGCATTGGCCTGGGAAGTCCGACCGGCGATCACAGGCGTAGACCTCGCTTGAACAGGCCTGCGCTGCGCATTTCGCCATTCTGCCAGCTCTGACGAAACGCCTCGACGCTGAGGGGCTGCCGGCCACGATGTCGTTGCCGCCCCGACGCGCTCCATCGTTCCGTGACAGGTGGGCGCAGCCGATGCTTCGCGATGCCGCTTCCCCATCGGGCGACCAGATGGCGTGGAGGGCAAGGTATGTGCCGCTGGATCCCGCCGCGATGGGCGCTGCGGGTTTAGGCGTGGGACACATGCCCGGCAGATGGGTCGGAGGCCGCCATTCCAGTGATGCGCACGAAGGCGACGATGCCGACCGCGATCGCTCCGATGACGGAGAACACGGTCTGCCATGTCTCCGATGGCATGGTGTGTTTCACGATGCCATGGGTGGCATGGAATCCGGCGACGACGGCGGGGGCGACGAAGGCTGCGGCGATGAGCAGGCGTGCCCAGGTCGGACGGACGGTGGCGAGCAGGAATTGGCCGATGCCGAAGGTCAGGCCGGCGGCGACAAAGCCGACGACAATCGCGCCGAGCCAGCCCGCGTCGGTGCCGTAGGCCCATGTGCCGGCAGTCACGCCCGCGAAGAACGGAAGAGCGAACACCGCAAGCGTGAAGAGGAGCCAGCAGAGGAAACCGATGGCGGCGATGCTGAGGAGAATACCGATGAAGATCATGGTGGTGTCTTTCGTCAAATGTCAGACGGACGCGCCACCACCACCACCACGGCGCACATGCGAGATTAGCAGAATTCGAGCTGCGGGGGGAGCAGAAGCGTGAAGCATCCGCCGACTGCGCGACCCGGTTCGCCTCATGAGGCGAAGGGGTCGATTTCGCCGACGATGGCGTTTTCATCGCCATCATATTCCGACGCCGGGGTGACGGAGAGCGTGCCGTCTCCGGCGCGATAGATGACGATGGCCGCCATCAGGGTGGTAGCGAGGCTGAAGGCGAAGGCGTGAGCGGTTTGGAAGGACATCGACCTGGCTCCTGTTTGAGCGGAGGTCCATCCCCCGCTGACAGGCGGCCGAAGAGTTCGGCCGGTGGCCGCAATCACCGTGCAGGCGAAGCCGGAGCGGCGGCACGCTATGCGTAGTCCGACCCTTTAAGGGTTGATGGCGTCAGGCCATCGGCTGAACCCAAGGATCAGCGTCTTGAAGCGGGGGTAGTCGTCCGATCAGGAGACCGGGTTGTCTGCATGCCGCGTGGACTGTTGCTGCCGGCTCGGCTGGCGTCACTTGCGCTGCCGGTGGCCGGATGTCAGCGCCCGGTCTTCCAGGGATCGATGACCGTGACATTCGCGGCCTCGAATGCGCTGCTGTCGCGCGTGGCGACGGCAAACCCCTTGGCGGCTGCGATCGCTGCCATGTAGCCGTCGGGAGTAGGGAAGCCTTTCCCGGCCGTTCGGGCTTTGACGGCGAGATCCGCATAGCGGCGCGCAGCATCGATATCGAACGGGAGGACGCGGTCTGCGAACAGTTCCATCACCCCATCCAGGGCTTCGGTGAGACGCTCCTTGCGCTTGCCTTCGGGGAGCGCGCCGATGCCGAACATCAGCTCGGCGATGGTGACGCTGGAGAGAAAGAGCGTTTCCGCTGCCTGCTCGTCGAGCCATGCGCGCACGGCCTCGTCGGGAGCGGGCTTCATCGCCTCCGATACGACATTGGTGTCGAGGAGGATCATTCGAAGCTCATCGGCTTGGCGGGCGCCTTGTCACGAGCCTGGTCGAGGGCCTCGACATCCTCATTGGTCAAGCCGAGGCGGCGGCTGCGTTCCGCGAGCGCCGTGCCGAGCCGGAGGCGCGTATCGGGGCGGACAGCCATTTCGAGGATGTCGCGCATTTCCGCTTCGGCGCTGCGGCCGTGCTGCGCCGCCCGCACCTTGAGGGCGCGGTGTGTCGCGTCGGACAGATTCCTGATCGTAACTGCGGGCATGATAGCGCCTCCTGCAAGTGCGATAGCGATGATAGCATAATATAAGAATTGCTATCATTTTTCAAGGCGACCGGTCCCGGCGGCGCTTACGCGCCGCTCGAGCCGAACCGATAGACCGGGATACCCATCTTGCGCGCCTTGTCGGCTAGGTTGTCCTGAATGCCGGTGCCCGGGAAGATCACGACCCCGATCGGCACGATGCCGAGCATCTGGTCATTGCGTTTGAACGGTGCCGCCTTGGCGTGCTTCGTCCAGTCCGGCTTGAAGGCGACTTGCGGCACCTTGCGGCTGTCGGCCCAGCGGGAAGCGATCTTTTCGGCGCCTTTCGGCGAGCCGCCATGCAGCAGCACCATGTCGGGGTGCTTGGTATGGATCTGATCGAGCTTGGCCCAGATCTGCTTGTGATCGGCGGTGTCGCCGCCCGAGAAGGCGATCTTCGGGCCGGCGGGTACGAGTACCTCGGTATCCGCGCGCCTCCTGGCGGCGAGGAAATCCCGGCTGTCGATCAGCGACGCGGTGAGGTTGCGATGGTTGACCCGTGATCCGGTGCGTTGCGACCAGGGTGAGCCGGTGGCGACGAGGTAGCGTCCAGCGGCGGCTTCGCGGAAGGTTTCCATGCCGTCGCGGCGGTCGATCAGGTTCATGCCGATGTCGATGAGGTGCTCGAGCTGGAGGGACTTCACCTCGGAGCCATCCTGTTCGCGCTGAAGCTGCCTTTGCGCCTGCTCGTTGTCGTCGAGCTTCTGTTCGATGCGGTCCACGGCGCGGTGGAACATATTGACGGTCGACCAGAGGAGATCGGGGAGATCGAAGTCGAGGCTGGTGTCGGTGATCGTGGCGACCAGGGCGTCGAAGATGTCGGCGACGGCGCCTTCGATGATGTGGTCTTCCGGTGGCGGGCGCTGGTCCAACTCGTCTTCGGAGGGGCGATAGCCGTGGAGCTGCAAGTCCTGGATCAGATGGTCGGTCGGGGATGACTCGTGGTGTGGTTCGTAGTCGTCGTGCTCGCTCATGGGATGCTCCGTCGGCAAGGACCGCGACCGTCGCGGCCTTCATGGCGACGAAGCCGTCGGGCGGGACGGACCTGCACGCGGAGCGAAGCGTAGGGCCGAAGCGCCAGCGGAGGATGGCGAAGGCCGGCGATTTTGTTTCGCGATGGAAAGGCGCGGGTTCGGGGTCCCCGCGCGGCCCGCCGCGTGGGGTGGACATGCGCTGCCGGAAAATCGTCGGCCGCAGCCATTGCCTTGTCCGGCCCGGCTGATGGCCGATCGCCCTCTCGAAGGCCGAGGCGCGGTCCTTTTGCCGTCACTGGCGCATCGTTGCGGGCATGGCGGCTGTACGCCGCTCCCCAATCCTTTCCGGCTAAGCGGCCAGGTTCATGAAGCGTGCGACGTCGTCTGGAGCGAGCTGCACTCGAACGCCTGCCCGAAGCGCATCGATACCGAGCCGCCGCAGATCCTCGTTGAAGTCCCCGAACGCCGGCGACAATGGAATGGCCTCGATTCCCTCGGCGTTCGCCCGTTCGATCAGCATGTCCCGCGCGCCGTCACCGGCCGGATCGTCGTCTCGGACGATATAGAGCCGCCGCAAAGTCGCCGGGAATAGGATGGCGGCCAGATGCGCTGCCGAAAGCGCCGGCGCCATCGCCATATCGGGCAGGACCTGCCGGAGCGACAGCATGGTCTCGATACCTTCGCCTGCCGCCATCACGCTGCCGGGCGCACCGATGCGGACTGCATTGCCGAGGAGATCCCCCATCGCCTTGCGCGGTGTGTCGATGGGGGCTTTGTCGGAGCCGTCAGGCGCAAGCCAGGTGCGGTGCGCGCCGGTGATCTTGCCAGCGAGGTCGGTGACGGCGGCGATCATGGCCGGCCAGGTCTCGGTCGGGCCATCGTCGGGCTTGTAGTAGCAGCGGGGGTGGAAGCGCAGGTTTCCGGTTCCGTGCAAAAGCACAATGCCGCGTTTGCGCAGATAGGTCTGCACAATGGTCCCGGTGATCGGTTGCGTCATGGCGATGAGACGGCGTGCCGCCTCGGGCGACCCCGATGGCGCTGGCGCCAGTCCGCGGCGTGATGCCGGCTCGGGTTCGGGATGCGGCAGGCTGAGGAAGGTACGCGCCTCTTGAGCAACGTCTGCGAAGTCGATGAGGCCCAGCGATTCCCGGATGATGTCGAGAAGGTCGCCATGTTCGCCGGTGGCGGCGTCGGTCCATTTGCCTGCCGGCCCCTTCGGTGTGTCACGCAGGCGCACGAACATGGAGCGGCCTGCGGCATTGCGAGCATTGCCAACCTGCCAGTAATTGCCCTGCCGGTGGCCGTTGGAGAGATAGTGGCGGCAGACCGCCTCGGCCTGTCGGCCGAGACGGTGTGCCAGTTCAGAAGCGTCCTGCCGAGCCATCACGCTGCCTCACGCTCGCTGATCCGCTCGACCGGATAGGTGGCGATCAGCTTGCCGATGATGGCGGGACCAGAGGCATCGACCGGAACGAAGAAGCGCAGCTTCCACGAGATGATCTCGCTGAAGAGGCCATAGGCGCGCAGGCGATCCCGCATGGTGTCGGTGAAGCCGGACAGTTCGATCCGGTTCGCGCCCATGACGCGCGCGCGGCGAAGCTGGAGCCCGCTGGCCAGGTCGAGGATGGTGCGACCATCCACCAGAGCGGCGTAGGCATCATCGCTGCTGAGGTTGGCCGTTCCCGTCGAGGCGGCATTCATGGCCCAGGCGGGCGAAACCCGCCGCCCGATGATGCGTTCGCCATCATCGGTCTGGAGCCGATAGACGCGCGTCGACTCGTTCGGCAGGCGCTTCCACACCGGCAGGAGCAAACCGCTGACCATGTGGATGGCGCCATCGGTATAGGCCGGCACTTCGGCGACTTCACGTTGCCAGACCGCTGCAAAGCTGTCGCGAGCGGCTTCCTGCCAATGGCTGTCTTCCATCATGGCGAGGCTTGCGTGGTGCTGCTCCATCGGCCGGATCAGGCGGACGCGACGTTCGATCTCGCCGTCGTCGTGCATGATGGACGGCGCCGGCACCTGGACAGCAGCGCGTCCCGACCGCGCGTTGATGAGCAGCCGGGCATGCGGATCGTCGAGCCAGTCGAGCGCCGTATCGAGCGTGGTCGGTTGGTTTCGGCGGCGCTCGGTGATGGTGAGCAGCCGCGTTTGTGCGCCCGTTGCCGGATGGGTGTAGATGGTCGTGCGCTCCGCGACGACGAAACTCTCCGCCGTCAGCGTTTCCAGCCCGACATCATAAACGCCGCTGGCGATGGCTCCGGCCACCTTGGCGTCGAGTAATTGCTCGAAGGCGGTGAAGAGGATGCCCTGAAGCTCGATGGTCAGCGCCAGCAGGCGGTTGAGGAACGTGGTGATCGGCGGCAACTCGTCCTTGATGCCGTTGTCATGGGTCAATTTCAGGCCGGTCGCGGACTCGAAGCGACCCAGCGAGCACCCCTCGACCTTGCCGCGCACGATCAGAAAGTAGAGTTGGCACAGCGCATCGCGGGCGTAGCTCGATTCCAGATTGTCCTCGGGCCGGAACAGACCCTGGCCGCCGGTCTGGCGCTGACCGCGCGTGATCGCGCCCAGCGTATCGAGCCGACGTGCGATCGTGGACAGGAAGCGTTTCTCGGCTTTGACGTTCGTGGCGATCGGGCGGAACAGCGGCGGTTGCGCCTGGTT
>NZ_JAGMXV010000333.1 GCF_018006725.1 Rhizorhabdus sp. | reverse complement strand
GCACTCGGACCGATCGCAGACCAGGCCCAGGTCGCGGCCGGCACGCTTCTCTGATCGGCTCGCTCCCTCGAAAGGCATGACCATGTCTGCTCTCCCTTCGCTCTTCACCGGGCCGTTGATGGCCTCCGCTGCGCGCGATGCCGTCCTGAAGCTCGACCCCCGCGTCCTCATCCGCAATCCGGTCATGTTCGTGACCGCGCTCGTCGCGGCTCTCTCGACAGCCCTGCTGGTCAAGGGGATCGCAACGGGCACCGGAAACCCGCTGTTCGAGGCCCAACTGGTCCTCTGGCTGTGGCTCACCGTCCTCTTCGGCAATTTCGCCGAGGCGCTTGCGGAGGGACGCGGCAAGGCGCAGGCGGCCAGCCTGCGGGCAACCAAGGCGGAACTTCGCGCCAAGCGCCTGCGCGGTCGTGACGGCGCCTGGGATATGGTCGACGCAAACATCCTGTCCCTCGGCGATCTGGTGATCGTCGAGACCGGCGATCTGATCCCAGCCGATGGCGAGGTCGTCGAAGGCGTCGCCTCGGTCAACGAGGCCGCGATCACCGGAGAAAGCGCCCCCGTGATCCGCGAGGCGGGCGGCGACCGCTCGGCGGTTACCGCTGGTACCCGTGTCATCTCGGACAGCATCACTGTCCGCGTCACCGCGGCGGCGGGGCAGGGCTTCCTCGATCGCATGATCGCGCTGGTCGAAGGGGCGAGCCGGCAGAAGACCCCGAACGAGATCGCCTTGACCATCTTGCTGGCCGGGCTCACGCTCATCTTCCTGATCGCCGTCGGTACCCTGCCGGCCTTCGCCGCCTATGCGGGCGGCAGTCTCGCGGTGCCGGTGCTCGTGGCGCTGTTCGTCACAATGATCCCGACGACGATATCCGCCCTGCTGTCGGCGATCGGCATTGCCGGCATGGATCGGCTGGTCCGCTTCAACGTGCTCGCAAAATCGGGTCGTGCGGTCGAAGCGGCAGGCGATATCGACACGCTGCTGCTCGACAAGACCGGGACCATCACCATCGGCGACCGGCAGGCCACCGCCTTTCTGCCGGTGCCTGGCGTGAGAGAGGCCGAGCTTGCCGCCGCCGCGCGCCTGTCCAGCCTGGCCGATCAGACGCCCGAGGGCCGTTCGATCGTGGTGCTGGCAGGCGACGGCGAAAGCATGCCCGAAGGGACCGAGCCGATCGCCTTCACCTCGCAGACCCGCGTTTCGGGCCTGCGGATCGGCGAGCGGGAACTGATCAAGGGCGCGGTCGATGCCGTGCTCCGGCGGGTAGGGAACGTTTCCGGCGCTGAGCGGCTGCGGGCGATTGCCGATGATGTCGCGCGCCATGGTGCCACGCCGCTCGCGGTTGCCGACGGCAAGCGCCTGCTTGGCGTCGTGCAGCTCAAGGACATCGTCAAGGCGGGCATCCGCGAGCGTTTCGGCGAACTGCGCCGGATGGGCATCCGCACGGTGATGATCACCGGCGACAATCCGCTGACCGCGGCGAGCATCGCGGCCGAAAGCGGGGTCGACGATTTCCTCGCCGAGGCGACCCCGGAGGACAAGCTCGCGCTGATCCGGCGTGAACAGCAGGGCGGCAAGCTGGTCGCGATGTGTGGCGACGGCACGAACGACGCGCCGGCGCTGGCGCAGAGCGACGTCGGCGTCGCGATGAATACCGGCACCCAGGCCGCGCGCGAGGCAGGGAACATGGTCGATCTCGACAGCGACCCGACCAAGCTCATCGAGATCGTCGGTCTGGGCAAGCAGATGCTGATGACGCGTGGCGCTCTCACCACCTTCTCGATTTCGAACGACGTCGCCAAATATTTCGCGATCCTGCCCGCGATCTTCGTGGTGCTCTATCCCGGGCTCGCCGCGCTCAATGTGATGGGCCTGCACAGCCCGCAGAGTGCGATCCTGTCGGCGATCATCTTCAACGCGCTGATCATTCCCGCGCTCGTTCCGCTCGCGCTCAGGGGCGTTCGCTATCGGCCGGCTCCGGCCGGTGATCTGCTTGCGCGCAACCTGGGCATCTACGGCGTCGGTGGGCTCGTCGCGCCCTTCCTGGGCATCAAGCTGATCGACCTTGCCGTGACCGGCCTCCATCTCGCCTGAAGGACAGACTATGTTCACCGAAATTCGCGACGCGCTGCGCCCGGCCGTCATCCTGCTGGCGGTCCTCGCCCTGATGACCGGCCTCGTCTTTCCGGCCGTGGTTACGGGGATCGCCCAGGTCACCATGCCGGGCGCCGCCAATGGCAGCCTGATCCGCGATGGCGACCGGATCATCGGTTCGGAACTCATCGCGCAGGGCTTCACCGGTGCGGCCTATTTCCACCCGCGCCCCTCGGCGGCGGGACAGGGCTACGACGCCAGCGCATCGGCCGGCACCAATCTCGCACCGGGCTCCAGCGCTCTGCGCGACGCCATCGCAGCGCGCGTGAGCGAAGCGCGCGCTCAGGGACTGACCGGGGATCTTGTTCCTCCTGACCTGGTCACCACCTCCGCCTCGGGGCTGGATCCCGATCTCAGCCCCGAGGCGGCTCTTTCCCAGATACACCGGGTTGCTGCCGCGCGGTCGATCGACGAGGGACGCCTCCGTGCACTGGTCGCGGAACAGGTAGAGCGTCCGCTGCTCGGGATAATCGGCGAACCGCGTGTCAATGTGCTGCTGCTCAATCGACAGCTGGACCGGATCGCGCCTATCAGACGCTGATGGTCGAGCCCACGCGCCCTTCTCCCGAGCTTCTTCTGCGGGCCGCGCGTCGGGAGGCACGCGGCCGCCTCAAGATATTCCTCGGTGCAGCCCCGGGGGTAGGCAAGACGTTCGCGATGCTGCGCGAGGGCGCGGAGCATCTGCGCAACGGGACCGACGTCGTCGTCGGCATACTCGAAACCCACGGCCGGGCCGAGACCCAGCGTCTCGCCGTCGGGCTCGAGATATTGCCCCGTCGGTCGGTGTCGCATGGTGTCCATGAACTGAGCGAGTTCGATCTCGATGCCATGCTCGAACGCCGGCCGCAGGTCGCGCTGGTCGACGAACTGGCGCATAGCAACGCGCCGGGCAGCCGGCATCCCAAGCGCTGGCAGGATATAGAGGAACTGCGTGACGCGGGCATCGATGTCCGGACCACGCTCAATGTGCAGCATGTCGAGAGCCTCAACGATCTCGTCGCCAGCCTCACCCGCGTCCGCGTTCGCGAGACTGTGCCCGACCGGATCCTCGACGATGCCGAACTGGAGATCGTCGATCTGCCGCCCGACGAACTGATCGAGCGACTGAAGGCGGGCAAGGTCTATGTGCCCCAGGAAGCCAGCCGGGCGCTGGCGCATTTCTTCTCCAAGGCAAACCTCTCTGCGCTGCGCGAACTCGCCTTGCGCCGGGCTGCGCAGTCGGTCGACCGGAATTTGCTGGATCATATCGACAGCGTCGGCGAGCAAGGTGTGTGGGGGGCGGGGGAGCGTATCATCGTCGGCATCGGCGACGGTCCCGGCGGGGAGACGCTGATCCGGAGCGCGAAGCGGCTCGCCGACGCGTTGCATGCGTCCTGGACGGTGGTGAGCGTGGAAACGCCGCGCAACGCGCATCTCGGCGCTCCGGCGCGCGACCGCACGGCCGACGCCCTGAAACTCGCCGCCAGCCTTGGAGCGACGGTCGCGATCGTCCCCGCGCGGTCGGTGTTCGAAGGCCTTCGCGACCATGTCCTGCAATCGCGCGCCACCGCTGTGGTGCTGGGCAAGTCGCGGCGCAGCTGGTGGTTCGAACTTCGTCACGGTTCGGTTGTCGATCGGCTGGTGCGGACCCTGGACGGGGTCGCCGTCCATGTTGTGCCGGTCGCGGAAGGTCCGGCGCGCGAGGGTCCGCTGCGCCTGTTCGGCCGGTCTGCATTGCGGGGATCGGCGGTCGGCCTCGTTTTCGTCGCCATGACCACCCTGATCGCCAAGGTCGCCCAGCCCTGGGTCGGACCGCAGTCGATCGATCTGCTCTATCTGCTGCCGGTGATCGCGACCTCCACCCTGCTGGGGCTTCGGCCGTCGCTCGTCGCCAGCGTCGCGGGGGCGTTGGCGTACAACTTCTTCTTCCTGCCACCGCTCTACAATTTCACCATCGCAGACCCGCAAAATGTGGTGACGCTGCTCGTCCTGATGACGGTGGCGGTCGTCGCCAGCCAGCTTGCCGGGCGATTGCGGCGCGAGGCGACGATCGGCGCGCGGACTGCGAGCGAAAATGCCGCCCTGGCGGCCTT
>NZ_JAGMXV010000332.1 GCF_018006725.1 Rhizorhabdus sp. | reverse complement strand
GCTTCTATGATGTTGCAGGGGTTCACTTCTACACTGTGCTAGACGAGGGCAGCAGGCGCAGCTGGGAAAGACGCCATGGCCAAGGTTCATGGCTCAACAAGTGGAACGCTGAGCGCGCGATTGAGGATGCTTGCCCTGTAGTTCGCTTCGCATTCGACGATTTTGACGGTGAGCGCATCGAAGCATCGACCCGGATCGAAGAGCGCGAATGGACGCACGGGACTGGATGGTTCAAATGGCTATCGCTTTTTCGCCGCAACAAGGTTCGGCGCTCACTGAGCATCAATTTCTCGAAAGAGACCGGGAAGCGCAAGGGCTCGTGGAAGGGCGGCGTCTGCGGAACTGGCATCGACATGCTGCCCGGCGAACTGCACGAGGCCGCGTTTCGGCGCTATTGCGCTGAGAACCGCATGACCTTCGTCGGGCAGGCCGCATAATGGACGCCCTCACCCTCCGAACCAAGGCCGTGCAGCTGGTCCGCGCGCACGCCGCCCGCCTCGGCATGGACCCGTACGCGGCCTCGATGCTGGCCGGCGCGATCGAGAAGCTGGACGCCTTCACCGGCCCGGCCGAAGCCGATCCCCGCGCGATCGACGCCGCCGAGATCCATGTCCGATTTTCGGACTGCGGTCGCCATATCCGCCAGTGGGACTGGCAGCCGTTCGATGGTTCCGCTCGCTTTGTTCGGCACGGAGACGGGCGATGACCCGCCCGCCGATCTGGCTGCTCGCGCCGACCTTCCGGCCCATCACCATCGCGGAAATCATCCGCCGCCTTCAGAACAGGAAGTGTAGCAATGGCCTGTCCTAATTGTGGAGCGACGCGAGTTTCTGCCTTGAGGCTGAAGGGCACCGTCTATGAGGGCTGCGGCACGTGCAAAATTGTCTGGGAGGCGCTTCCCGCGAATGCCCCTCTGGACGTGGATGGCCGGCCGCAGCCTTTTGCCAAGGCGTGCGACAATTGCGCTTTTCGACAGGGCAGCCCGGAACGATCGGACCCGGAAGCATGGGAAGGTTTGACCATGGCGCTGGCGTTTCAAGAGAAGGCCTTTTACTGCCACAAGGGCGTGCCGCTCAATGAAGCGCGCGACGGCTTCGACTATCCGAAGCGCGAAGATGGCACGCACCCCGTCGAGCAACTGCGCGTCTGCGCCGGGTTCATCGCGTGGTGGAAGGGCATTTCAGGCCAGCGGGACTATATCCCCGGCATCACGCCGCGCCCTCAATCCGATGCTATTGCCGAAGTCTGGATAGACGCATAGCTTTTCCACCCCGCGCCGGCACGGTGGCCGCGCATAGGTCAGGGATCAGGACCATGAACACACCCCCATCAGACGCCACATGGTCGCCCGCGCGCCGCGACTGGTTCCGCCGCTCGGTCGATCTGCTCGGCGGCGGGCGTGAGGCCGCGCGCCAGCTCGGCATTTCCGAAGCGTCCATGCGCAAGCTGCTGTCCGACGGCCCCAACGCGCGCGGCATCCGCGACGGCATCATTGCCGACATGCGCCAGCTTCTGCGCGACCATGCCGCCGCCTGCACCGCGCAGGCCGACGCCCTGATCTCGGAGGCCTGAACGATGGCAATCCGCATAGAGCGCATGATCGAGAAGAACGGCAGCTATTACTGGCAGCCGTCGAAGTCCCTGCGCGACATGGGCTGGCAGCCACAGCGCCTCGGCCGCGATCTCGCCGCCGCGATCGAGCGCGCCAACCGCCTCAACGGCGAGGTCGCCAGCTGGCGCAAGGGCGAGGCGAAGCCCGTGACGGTCGAGAAGAATGTCGAGCGCGCCACCATGGGCCACGTCATCCGCCGCTACCGGACGGAGGTTCTGGCGACCAAGGCCAAGACCACCCGCGCCACCTATAGCAGCTACCTCAACCAGATTGAGGAATGGGCCGATGACGGGCGCATGCCTGTGCGCCTGGTCGATCGCGCCCGCTGTGTCGTGCTGAAGGACGCGCTGCTGACGCCGCCCGATATCGGGGCATTCGAGACGAACGGGCGCAAGCTGCGCGCCGCCGGCCTCGATGACGATCGCGCCGCGCTGTGGCTCGCCCATCATGCCGGCATCGACGCGGCCATTGCGCTACTGACCGGCCCGCCGCTCGCTTTGGCAAAGGACGTCGCGCCCGTCATCCTGCGCAAGCCGGCACTGAAGCCGATCCATGACGAGCGTATCTATCGCGTCCGCGTCCTGTGCGGCCGGGAAGCCCGCCCGCGCCTCCACCGCGCCAGCGGCCTGCTTTCCGTCCTCAAGAGCCTGATGCGCTTCGCCCTGGACAAGGACATGATCGTAGTGAACCCCATGGCCGATATCGAAATCCCGGAGCCGCCCGCGCGGCAGCAGGTTATTCCCGCCGGCGCGCGCGAGGCCATCGCCGCTATCGCCACGGCACAGGGCAAGCCGTCGATCGCGCTGGCGCTATCGCTAGGCTTCAACCTCATGCAGCGCGAAGGCGATCTGCTGAAGCTCGGTGCGAGCGACTATCGCGAGCTGTTGCCGCACGAGGTGCCGGCGGAAGCGCGGCCGGCGCTGGTCGGCCGCGACGGCACCGTGCGCGGCTTCGCCCTGCGCCAGCACAAGACGAAGGTCTGGATCGGCGTCCCCGTGATCGGCGAGCTGCGCGAACAGGTCGACGCGGCCATCGCCGCCGCCCGCGCCGGCGACGTCAAGCCGATCAACCCGCCGGTCATCATCGACGAAGACAGCGGCAAGCCCTACCAGGCGTTCAAGTTTCAGCGCCTCTTCCGCAAATATGTGAACCTCGCCGCCGAACGCGCGGCCGAAGCCGGCGACGTCGCCCTGGCGAACGAGCTGGCCGATATCGAGTTTCGCGACCTGCGCCGCACCGGCATGGTCCACATGTTCGAGCTGGGCGTCCCCGACCATTTCATCGCCGCCGTCAGCGGGCACACGCTCGAGCGGACGAAGAAGATCCTTGAGGTCTACGGCCCCCGCAACACCCGCATGGCCGCCAGCGGCGTCGCCATGGCCGTCACCCAGCTAAAGGTCCGCGCCGCCGCCGAAGCCCGCGACGGAGAACAGGAGCAGGCATGACCGGCTTTGCAACAGCAGCAGAGGAACGCGCTGCGATCGTCGCGTGGCTGCGCGCGGAGGGTGCGCGCCTCAACGCTGAATGGGAGAGGCTGGGTCGTTCGGATATGCTGCTCGGCGACTATCGGAACAAGGCAAATGCCTATGCCGACGCCGCGAGCGAGATCGAGCGTGGCAAGCATCACGACTCGGGCGCGGCGGCCTGATGTTGGAATTCCAACATGGAAATGTTGGAAACGCCGTCCACAGCGGGGCAGGGCGAGCCCAAAAAATCGACCGAAACCCCTTGACGCATAAGGGTTCCCGGCTTAGTTCGCCCGCCACCGCATGATGCCCCGTCGTCTAAAGGTAAGACTACGGACTCTGACTCCGTCAATTGAGGTTCGAATCCTCACGGGGCATCCACTCTCCCACAGCGTTGCATTGGGGCCACAGCAGGCACCCGCATTGGCTGTTGCGGTTCATGGCTCTTGCCCCGCGTCCGTATCGGCATAGTCTGGGCGGCGGAGAGGGTGCCTCCTTGGAATCATGGGGGAGCCGACATGCCGAACAAGACGCCAGGTCGATTCGCACGCACGGGACGCCTGATCGCCAAGAGCAACTGCTTTGCTCTGCGGTGCGAGGATGGCGGGGAATATTGGCTGGAGATGGACCGCATTCCGCAGCATCTGCTTGACGAGCATGTGCGGATTGACGGCGTCATGTTTGGTGCCAGCCTCGTGGCGGTCGAGGGCATCGGCCCGGTCTGAGCGTCGAGGTCGCGCGTCCGCCGGTCACCCCTCGGTCTCACTCCTGTGCGCCGCATCACTGCGGCTTCGGTCAGTTTCGGCAACGATGCTTTTACGGATGTGATGTACCGATCGGTACATCGCTCCGGTAAAAGGCTGTCAGGCGCCAGGGGGTGCCATGCCAGGGGTCATCGTCATGCGCCGTGCCACTATCGATCATTCCGCCACCAGACGCGAAAAGGCAGCCTGTGTCGGCCGGGCGATACCGGTCCGGCAGCCTGCATCGCGACAGGCGCTTCCCGCCGCAGGGCTGGCGGTGTTCGCCCTGCTGCTTCTGTGGCTGGGACAGGCGACTGCACAGGCGACCGAATCGCTTCCGCTGGCGATCGTCGCGGTGGCCTTCGCCTTCCTTATCGCCGTCGCTCTGTGCAGCGCGGTCGCGGGA
>NZ_JAGMXV010000099.1 GCF_018006725.1 Rhizorhabdus sp. | reverse complement strand
GATCAATACGGTCCGCGGCAATGTGAACTGGATGAACGCCCGCCGCCGCACGATGGAATCCGACCTGATCGGCGCCGACCTCGACAAGATCTGGCCGATCATCCCGCATGGCCAGTCGGACACGGCCTGCCTCGACAACGCGCTAGAGCTGCTCGTGGCCGGTGGCTATTCGCTGGCTCATGCCGTGATGATGCTGATCCCGGAGGCCTGGGCCGGCAATCCGTTGATGGATCCTGACCGCAAGGCCTTCTACGAATATCATGCCGCGCTGATGGAGCCATGGGACGGCCCTGCCGCCGTCGCGTTCACTGATGGCCGTCAGATCGGCGCAACCCTCGACCGTAACGGCCTGCGTCCCGCACGCTTCCTCGTCACCGACGACGATCATGTGATCATGGCGTCGGAATCGGGCGTGCTGCCGATTCCCGAGGAGAAGATCGTCCGCAAGTGGCGCCTCCAGCCCGGCAAGATGCTTCTGATCGACATGGAGCAGGGCCGGATCATCGAGGACGAGGAGATCAAGGCGAGCCTTGCTACCGCCGCGCCCTACGCGCAGTGGCTTGAAGAAACGCAGTATAAGCTGAAGGATCTCGAAGTTCTCGACGCCGACGAGATCGGTGACGTACCGCCACTGCGCAACGATGCCCAGTCATTGCTCGATAGCCAGCAAGCCTTTGGCTACACGCAGGAAGATATCGCCAAATTCCTCGAACCGATGGCTCGCAATGGCGAGGATCCGATCGGCTCGATGGGCACCGACACGCCGATCGCGGTGCTGTCTAACCGGTCGCGCCTGCTCTACGACTATTTCAAGCAGAATTTCGCGCAGGTCACCAACCCGCCGATCGACCCGATCCGCGAAGAACTGGTGATGTCGCTGGTCTCGATGATCGGGCCCCGCCCCAATCTGCTCGGCCGCCAGGCCGGTACCCACCTCCGCCTGGAGGTCGATCAGCCGATCCTGACCAATGAGGATGTCGCCCGCATCCGTTCGGCCGAGGCGCAGCTCGACGGCGCCTTCCGCACCGAGACGATCGACATGACCTGGGACGCCTCGGCCGGCGCCGAGGGGCTTGCCAGCGCGGTCAAGGAAATGTGCTGGGCCGCGACCGAGGCGGTGCTCGCCGACAAGAATATCCTGATCCTGTCCGATCGCGCCCAGGGGCCCGACCGGATCGCCATGCCGTCGCTACTGGCGACCGCAGCGGTCCACCACCATCTGGTCAAGCAGGGCCTGCGCATGCAGACCGGCCTGGTGGTCGAGAGCGGCGAAGCGCGCGAAGTCCATCATTTCTGCGTGCTCGCGGGCTATGGCGCCGAAGCGGTCAATCCCTATCTCGCCTTCGACACGCTCGAAGAGATCCGCGTCCGCCAGGGTCTCGAACTGAGCAGCTACGAGGTTCAGAAAAACTATATCAAGGCGGTCGGCAAGGGCATCCTCAAGGTCATGTCCAAAATGGGCATCTCGACCTATCAGAGCTATTGCGGCGCGCAGATCTTCGACGCCGTCGGCCTGTCCTCGGCGTTCATCGAGAAATATTTCACCGGCACTGCCACGACGATCGAAGGCATCGGCCTCAAGGAAGTCGCCGAGGAAACGGTGCGCCGTCACGCGGCCGCCTATGGCGACAATCCGATCTATCGCAACATGCTCGATGTCGGTGGCGTCTATGGCTATCGCATCCGCGGCGAGGAGCATGCCTGGACCCCCGAGAGCGTGGCCTCGCTCCAGCATGCGGTGCGCGGCAACAGCCAGGATCGCTATGCCGAGTTCGCCCGCTCGATCAACGAGCAGAATGAACGCGTCCTCACGATCCGCGGGCTCATGGAGCTCAAGACGGCGGACACGCCGATCAGCATCGACGAGGTCGAGCCCGCCACGGAAATCGTCAAGCGTTTCGCGACCGGCGCGATGAGCTTCGGCTCGATCTCGCGCGAGGCGCACACCACGCTGGCGCTGGCGATGAACCGTATCGGCGGGCGTTCGAACACCGGCGAAGGCGGCGAAGAAGCCGACCGCTTCAAGCCGTTGCCGAACGGCGATTCGATGCGCTCGGCGATCAAGCAGGTCGCCTCGGGCCGCTTCGGCGTGACGACGGAATATCTGGTCAACGCCGACGACATCCAGATCAAGATGGCGCAGGGCGCAAAGCCCGGCGAAGGCGGCCAGCTGCCCGGCGACAAGGTCGACAAGAACATCGCCCGCGTCCGCCATTCGACGCCGGGCGTCGGCCTGATCTCGCCGCCCCCGCACCACGACATCTATTCGATCGAGGATCTGGCCCAGCTGATCCACGACCTGAAGAACGTCAATCCGGGTGCGCGGGTCTCGGTCAAGCTCGTCTCCGAAGTCGGTGTCGGCACGGTTGCCGCTGGCGTCTCCAAGGCACGCGCCGACCATGTGACGATCTCCGGCTATGAGGGTGGCACGGGTGCCTCCCCCCTCACCTCGCTGACCCATGCCGGCAGCCCGTGGGAGATCGGCCTGGCCGAGACCCAGCAGACGCTGCTTCTCAACGGTCTGCGCAGCCGCATCGTCGTCCAGGTCGACGGTGGCCTGCGCACAGGCCGCGACGTCGCCATCGGCGCGCTACTCGGGGCGGACGAGTTCGGCTTCGCGACCGCGCCGCTGATCGCGGCCGGCTGCATCATGATGCGCAAATGCCATCTGAACACCTGCCCGGTCGGCGTCGCTACCCAGGATCCGGTGCTTCGCGCCCGGTTCAGCGGCCAGCCAGAGCATGTGATCAACTATTTCTTCTTCGTCGCCGAAGAGCTCCGCCAGATCATGGCGGAGATGGGCTTCCGCACGCTGAAGGAGATGGTCGGTCGGGTCGACCGGATCGACATGCGCAAGGCGGTGAACCACTGGAAGGCGCATGGCGTCGAACTGGGCCGTCTTCTGCACAAGGCCGAGCCGGCGATGGGCAACACGCTCCACCATTCGCAGTTCCAGGACCACGGCCTCGACGCCGCGCTCGACAATGACCTGATCGCCGCCGCCGCGCCCGCGCTCGAAAGCGGCGAACCGGTCGTCATCGAACGGCCGGTGTACAACGTGAACCGCACCGTCGGCGCCATGCTGTCGGGCGAGGTGGCCCGTCGCTACGGCCATGATGGCCTGCTCGAAAACACGATCACGATCCGGCTGACCGGTGTCGCCGGGCAGAGCTTCGGCGCCTTCCTGGCGCATGGCGTGACGCTCGAACTGACCGGTGACGGCAATGACTATGTCGGCAAGGGTCTGTCGGGCGGACGGGTGATCGTGCGCCAGCCGGCGCATGTGAACCGGAACCCGCTGGAGAACATCATCGTCGGCAACACCGTGCTTTATGGTGCTATCGCGGGCGAGGCCTATTTCCAGGGCGTGGCCGGTGAGCGTTTCGCCGTCCGCAACTCGGGCGCGATCGCCGTCGTCGAAGGCACTGGCGACCATGGCTGCGAATATATGACGGGCGGCGTGGTCGTCGTGCTCGGCCAGACCGGGCGCAACTTCGCGGCCGGCATGTCGGGCGGCATCGCCTATGTCTATGACGCCGACGGGCTGTTCCGCCAGCGTTGCAACCTGGCGATGGTCGACGTCGACGCAATCGATCCGGCGGCCGACGCCGATATCGAGGAAGGCCGTCCGCAGCAACGCGCGGTCAGCGTCCACGATTATGGCATGGGCGACATGCTCCGCCATGACGCGGCACGGCTCCGCATCCTGCTCGAGCGCCATCACCTCCACACCGGCAGCGCCCAGGCGGCTGCCCTGCTGGAGGACTGGGACAACACGCTGTCGCGCTTCGTCAAGGTGATGCCGCGCGACTATCGACGGGCGTTGCAGCAGCTGGAGGCCGAGCGCCTCGCCGCCGCCAACGTCGCTGCCGAATGACCGGAGAATAAAGATGGGCAAGGCAACCGGATTTCTGGAAATCGAGCGCAAGGACCGCAGCTATGCGAAGCCGGAAGAGCGGCTGAAGCACTGGAACGAGTTCATCGTTCCGCTGGCGGACAAGGAGCTGCGCGATCAGGCGGCGCGCTGCATGAATTGCGGCATTCCGTTTTGTCACAATGGCTGTCCGGTGAACAACATCATTCCGGACTGGAACCATCTGGTCTTCGAAGAAGACTGGAAGAACGCACTCGAAGTTCTTCATTCGACCAATAATTTTCCGGAGTTCACCGGTCGCGTGTGCCCTGCACCCTGCGAGGCGGCCTGCACCCTGAACATTCAGGATACGCCGGTTACGATCAAGTCGATCGAATGCGCGATCGTCGATCGCGGATGGGAAGAAGGCTGGATCCGGCCGCAGCTGCCGACCCGCAAGACCGGCAAGTCGGTCGCGGTGGTCGGCTCGGGACCGGCCGGCATGGCGTGCGCGCAACAGCTGGCACGCGCCGGCCACAGCGTCACCCTGTTCGAGAAGAACGACCGCATGGGCGGCCTGCTGCGTTACGGCATCCCCGACTTCAAGATGGAGAAGCATCTCATCAACCGCCGGCTGGTGCAGATGGAGGCCGAAGGCGTCACCTTCCGCACCTCGACCGAGGTCGGCGTGCAGGTTTCGCTCGACTCGCTGCGCGAGAATTACGACGCGATCGTGTTGTCGGGCGGTGCGGAAAAGCCCCGCCCGTTGGAGATACCGGGATTCGAACTGCAGGGCGTCCGCTATGCGATGGAGTTCCTCACTCAGCAGAACAAGCGCGTGGCGGGCGACGACGAGTTGCGCGCGGCACCGCGCGGGACGCTGACCGCGACCGGCAAGCATGTCATCGTGATCGGTGGCGGCGACACGGGATCCGACTGCGTCGGCACCTCGAACCGCCAGGGCGCCGCCTCGGTGACCCAGCTCGAGATCATGCCCAAGCCTCCCGAAAAGGAAGCCAAGGCGATGACCTGGCCGAACTGGCCGCTGAAGCTGCGCACCTCGTCGAGCCATGAAGAAGGCTGCGAGCGCGACTGGGCGGTGCTGACCAAGCGCGCGATCGGCACCAACGGGCAGCTGACCGGCCTGGAATGCGTCCGCGTCGAGTGGGTCGACGGCCGGATGCAGGAGGTTCCGGGCAGCGAATTCACGCTGCAGGCCGATCTGGTCCTGCTCGCCATGGGCTTCGTCGGACCGAATGCCGCCGGGATGATCGAACAGGCCGGCGTCGAACTCGATACGCGCGGCAATGTGAAGGCGGACACCAACGCCTATGCCACCAGCCAGGACGGCATCTTCGCCTGCGGCGACATGCGCCGCGGCCAGAGCCTGATCGTCTGGGCGATCCGCGAGGGCCGCCAGTGCGCTCGCGCGGTCGATCTGCACCTGATGGGCACGACCGAACTGCCGCGCTGACGAACAGCCCCTTCGATCGAAGGGCTACGACATAAAAAAAGGGGCGCCGGATCGACCGGCGCCCCTTTTCTTCTGGCTGTAGAGGCCTCAGGCCGCCTTGGCCCGGCTCGCGCGCTTGCGCTCGTGCGGGTCGAGGTGCCGCTTGCGCAGACGGATCGACTTGGGGGTCACTTCGACCAGCTCGTCGTCGTCGATATAGGCGATCGCCTGCTCCAGCGTCATCTTCTTCGGCGGCGTCAGGCGGATCGCATCGTCCTTGCCGCCCGAAGCGCGGAAGTTGGTGAGCTGCTTCGCCTTCATCGGGTTGACTTCGAGATCGTCGGTCTTGGCGTTCTCGCCGACGATCATGCCCTCATAGAGAGCCTCGCCATGGCCGACGAAGAGGATGCCGCGCTCTTCGAGCGGGCCGAGGGCGTAGCTGTTCGCTTCGCCCGCACCGTTCGAGATCAGCACGCCGTTCTTGCGGCCTTCGATGTTGCCCTTGTGGGGGCCGTACTTCTCGAAGAGGCGATTCATGATCCCGGTACCGCGGGTGTCCGACAGGAACTCGCCATGATAGCCGATCAGACCGCGCGACGGCGCCGAGAAGGTGATGCGGGTCTTGCCGCCGCCCGACGGACGCATGTCGGTCATCTCGGCCTTGCGGAGGTTCATCTTCTCGACGACCGTGCCCGAATATTCCTCGTCGACGTCGATGACGACGGTCTCGTACGGCTCTTCCTTGCCGCCCTGCTCATTCTCGCGGAACAGCACGCGCGGACGGCTGATCCCGAGCTCGAAGCCCTCGCGGCGCATCGTCTCGATCAACACGCCGAGCTGAAGCTCGCCACGGCCGGCGACGTCGAAGCTGTCCTTGCCGGCGCTCTCGGTCACCTTGATCGCCACGTTGGACTCGGCTTCGCGGAACAGACGGTCGCGGATCATGCGGCTCGTCACCTTCGTGCCTTCACGGCCCGCCATGGGGCTGTCGTTCACCGCGAAGGTCATCGACAGCGTGGGCGGATCGATCGGCTGCGCCTTGATCGGCACGGACACCGAAGGATCGGCGATGGTGTTCGCCACGGTCGCGACCGTCAGGCCGGCCATGCAGATGATATCGCCGGCCTTGGCCTCCTCGACGGGCACGCGCTCGAGGCCCTGGAAGGACATCAGCTTGGTCGCGCGACCGGTCTCGATGATCTTGCCGTCGACATCGAGGGCGTGGATCGGCTGATTGAGCTTCACCGTGCCGCTGTTGACGCGGCCGGTCAGGATACGGCCGAGGAAATTGTCGCGGTCGAGCAGCGTCACGAGGAAGCTGAACGGCGCGTCGAGATCGAGCTGCGGCGCCGGAACATGATCGACGATCCGCTGGAACAGCGGGCGCAGCGTACCCTCGCGCGCCTGGGCGTCCTCGCTCGCATAGCCGTTGCGCCCAGAGGCGTAGAGAACCGGGAAATCGAGCTGCTCGTCGGTCGCATCGAGGCTGACGAACAGGTCGAACACCTCGTTCAGCACCTCTTCGACGCGCGAGTCCGGGCGATCGATCTTGTTCACGACGACGATGGGACGCAGGCCGAGGGCCAGCGCCTTGCCGGTCACGAACTTGGTCTGCGGCATTGCACCTTCGGACGAGTCCACCAGCAGGATGACGCCGTCGACCATCGACAGGATGCGCTCCACCTCACCACCGAAGTCGGCGTGGCCGGGCGTATCGACGATATTGATGCGCGTGCCTTCCCAGTCGACCGAGGTGCACTTCGCCAGGATCGTGATGCCACGTTCCTTTTCGAGGTCGTTCGAGTCCATCGCACGCTCTTCGACGCGCTGGTTTTCACGGAAGGTGCCGGACTGGCGGAACAGCTGGTCAACCAGCGTGGTCTTGCCGTGATCGACGTGCGCAATGATCGCCACGTTGCGGAGGCTCATGGTCGTAAAAGTCCTGATAGGAGGGATTTGCCGCGCGCATAGCGGAAATGTCGCGATGCAACAAGGGCAGCGTATCGCCCGCACTTCGCGCAGAAGAGCCAAACGCGCCCTGCGACGGAAAAAAAAGGGCCGGTCCGAACGAACCAGCCCGAAGTCATTAGGAGAGGATGCCTGAAAGGCCCGTCTCTTCTGCGCGCAGAGCAGTGATTCGACAAATGCGAATGCGTCAATAGCAATTGCATTTTGTGCATTCATCGGTTGCGTCGAGGTTATCCGCGACTGTCCGCCGTATCGCTTGAATAATGCACCTCATGCGGCCATCTTTGCGCTTAGCAAAGCACGAGGGAGACGCCGGCAATGGCCAGCACGACGACGACAGAGCAACCGGATCTGGTGCTGCAGCCGCCTGCACCGGTGAAGGCGCTTGCGCCGGAGAAGGCTGCCGGGCTCGTTCCCCTGCGCGACGAGCAGCGCTCGCAGCTCGAAGAGAAGGTCGACGCCTTCGTCGCGGAGCTGGTCGCCCAGGACGTCAACAGCCCCGAATTCGGCAAGCGCGTGGATTCGATCAGCAATATGGGCCGGCGCGAAATTGCCGAAGCCGCTGGCCAGTCGAACAGATTTCTCGACCGCCCGGTCAAGGCGATCGATGCGGACAATGGCGTCGGCGCCAACCTCGCGGAGCTGCGACGCACGGTCGAGGATCTCGACCCGGGCAAGCGCGACAATCTCTTCACACGCAAGAAGCTGTTCGGGATCATCCCCTGGGGCGACCGGATGCGCGACTATTTCGACAGCTATCGCTCTGCGCAGAGCCATATCTCCTCGATCCTGAACAGCCTCGCCTCTGGCAAGGACGAACTGATCAAGGACAATGCCGCGATCGACGTCGAGCGGCAGAATCTCTGGGCAGCCATGGGGCGGCTCGAGCAGATGATCCACCTGTCGAAGACGCTCGACGAGCGACTGGAGCAGAAGGCGCTCGAACTCGACAGCAGCGATCCCGAAAAGGCCAAGGCAATACGGGAAACCGCGCTGTTCTATGTCCGCCAGCGCACGCAGGACCTGCTGACCCAGATGGCCGTGACGGTGCAGGGTTATCTTGCACTCGATCTCGTCAAGAAGAACAATGTCGAACTGGTGAAGGGAGTCGACCGCGCCTCCACGACGACCGTGTCCGCCTTGCGCACTGCCGTCACCGTCGCGCAGGCGCTGACCAACCAGAAGCTGGTGCTGGAGCAGATCACCGCGCTCAACACGACGACGGCGAACATGATCGAATCAACCGGCACTATGCTGAAGAACCAGACGGCCGAAATCCACAAGCAGGCAGCTTCGTCGACGATCCCGATCGAGACTCTGCAGCGCGCCTTCCAGAACATCTACGACACGATGGACACGATCGACCGCTTCAAAGTGGAGGCGCTGTCTTCGATGAAGCAGACGGTCAACGTGCTGACCAGCGAGGTCGAGAAGTCGAAGGGCTATATCGCCCGCGCCGAGGGTGCCGCCCAGGGGCAGACCGAGCCGTTCAAGGCGCTGGAATAGGACAAACAGGAGATGGTCGACAGCCGCGCTGCGATGGATCGCGCCGAGGAGGTGCTGGATCGTATCCGGTCGCGCACCTCGCCACGCGCGATCAAGGCGCACCGACGCCGTGTCGTGGGCTTCTTCCGACGCCTGCGCCTCGCCTTCTTTGCTGTGCTGGGCGTCGCCCTTGCCGGCGGGATGATCGGCGCCTTCGTCACGCCGCTCGGCATCTGGGGATTCTTCCTCATGCTGATCGCCATGGCGATCGTCTTCTTCGGCATACTTGGCTGGCCACAGGCGCCCGAACCGACGCCGCAGCAGATGGCGAAGAGCGACCTGCCTCTGCTCCCTTCCCAGACCGAACGCTGGCTGGAGGCTCAACGCCTTGCCCTCCCCGCTCCAGCGCAACGGCTCGCAGACGAGATCGGCATCAAGCTGGAGGCGCTGGGCCCGCAGCTGGCAAAGCTCGACCCGCGCGAACCCGCCGCTCATGAGTTCCGCAAGCTGATGGCGGAGGAACTGCCCGAACTGGTCGAGGGCTATAAGCAGGTCCCCGAGGGAATGCGCCGGGCCGAGCGCAATGGCAGCTCACCTGATCGCCAACTGGTCGAGGGGCTCAAGGTCGTCGACGACGAGCTGCGCCGGATGGGCGAGCAACTCGTGAGCGGCGATCTCGACAAGCTGGCGACACAGGGTCGCTATCTCGAACTCAAATATCGCGGTGCCGAGGATCAGCGCGACTGAGTTGACTGCCCGGCGAGCCGATCGGCCTGCCTTATCCCCCGATAAAGCGCCGTCATGGCATCGGGGTAGCTCGGGCCGGCGCAGGTGGTTAGTGCCTCGGGCAGCAGGATCCGGCGGCTGTCCGGAACCACCCGCCGCAACAGCGGGTGTTCGAGCATCTCGGTCCCCCGGTCGCGGACGACGCCCTTCTGCTCGACCAGCAGAAAGTCCGGCCGCGCCCGTGCCATCTGCTCGATCGACAGATAGGACAGCATCGGTCGGCCGAGGCGCCGGGCGAGATTGACGAGCCCGGCACGGCGCATCATCTCGTCGATCAACGTGCCCTGCCCGGTCAGATAGCCGCGCCGCTGATAATAGGCCGCCACCCGTCCGCGTCCGGGGGGAGCCCCGAGAGCGGCCAGCCGCGCGCGCATCGTCTTTATCAGGGCCTCGCCCCGTTCTGGATGGCCGACCGCTGTCGCGACCCGACGCACCGAGCGTTCGATTACGGTATAATCCTCGGCACGCTCAAGTTCGACGGTCGGGATGTGCCGACGGCGCAGCACCTCCAGCGCGGTCGGGGTCCCGAAGCCCGACGTGAAGACGAGGTCAGGCCTAAGCGTCATCAACTCCTCGGCGCTACCCCGCGTCACACGGAAACGCTTCGCCCGCTCATAGGCCCAGGACATGCCACGATCCTGCGAGAAGCGGTTGAGCGCCACGATCTGGCCCGGATCGGCAAGAAGAACGAGATATTGATCCGCGCACAGGCTCAGCGACACGATCCGCCTGGGCGGCGAAGCGGATAGAGGCCCTTGGGTAGCAGCCGAGAGGACGGCTGGGATCATTGCCGCCAGCGCGAAAATCAGGCTCTTCACGGGGCGGCGCATGAACCCTCTTGAAAGCAAGGCGCGTCTGCGGTCAAGCCGACCCCATGGTCCCGTCTCCCCCGCCCCGTGCGCTGCTGATCGCGTCTCTGGCGATCCTCGCCCTGCTACTGGCGGCCGGATCGCTGCTGACCGGTCCGACCGGCTATGGGCCACGCGAGCTTGCGGGAATCGTCACCGGCACGGGCGATCCGCTGTTGCGCGACATCTTGTTCGATTTGCGCCTGCCGCGTGCCCTGCTCGGCCTGTTGGTCGGTGCGATGCTGGGCCTCGCGGGCGCAGTGCTGCAGGGCTATCTGCGCAATCCGCTCGCTGAGCCTTCGATCCTGGGCACCTCCAACGCCGCTGCGCTGGGCGCCGTGATCGCCCTCTATTTCGGCCTGTCGCAAGCACAGCCAGCACTGCTGCCGCTGCTCGCCATAGCCGGCGCCCTGATCGGACTCGCCCCGCTTCTGCTGCTGGCGCGGAAGGCGGAAAGCCCGCTGTCGCTCATTCTCGCAGGGATCGCGGTAGGCACCGCCGCCGGTGCAGGCATCAGCCTGGCGCTCAATCTGGCGCCCAATCCCTTCGCCGGCATGGAGATCATGAGCTGGCTGATGGGGTCGCTCGAGGATCGCTCCTTCACCCATGTCTGGATCGCTCTGCCCTGCATCCTGCCAGCGATGCTGCTGCTGTTCCGCGACGCCCGCGCACTCGATGCGCTGACGCTGGGCGAGGACGCGGCACAGACGCTCGGCGTAAACCTCTCGGCTGTTCGGCTGAGGCTGATGCTGGGCATCGCCATCGGCGTGGGGGCCGCTGTAGCCGTCTCTGGTGCAATCGGCTTTGTCGGGCTGATCGTACCGCATCTGCTGCGCCCCTTCACCGACCGCGCGCCATCATCGCTGCTGCTGCCCTCGGCACTGGGAGGAGGCGCGCTCCTCTGTGCCGCCGACATCGCCGTGCGGCTGATCCCGACGTCCGATATCGAACTGCGCCTAGGCGTCCTGACCGCGCTGCTCGGCGTGCCGATCTTCGTCTATCACCTGGCCCGCGAACGCCGCCTCTGGTGACGGCCGGGCAAGACTAGCCTGCGCGGTCCTGATCGCCCGGCGCCGGGTGGGCCAGATAGGCTAGCCGTCGGACCTCGCGCCGCCCGCGCACCACCGTCGCCAGGATTAGGCCGGTGTAGAGATTGAAGAAGGCGAGAATCATCAGACCCGTGACCAGCAAAGCGGTGGGAAGCCGCGGAACGAGCCCGGTTTCGAGATAGGTCAGCCCCAGCGGCACCGCGAGCAGGATCGCGAGCAGCGCGAACAGCCCACCGATCGCGCCGAAGAACAGAACGGGCTTTTCGATCCGAAACAGCGTCATGATCGTCCAGAGAATGCGGAAACCGTCGCGATAGGTGGACAGCTTCGACATCGACCCTTCCGGCCGCGCGCCATAATGGGTCACGACCTCGCCGACCGGCATCTGCAGTTCGAGCGCGTGAATGCTGATCTCGGTCTCGATCTCGAAACCGGCCGACAGCACCGGAAAGCTCTTCACGAAGCGCCGGGAGAAGACGCGGTAGCCGGACAATATGTCGGAGAAGCTCCGCCCGAACAGGCGCGCCAATATCCCGGTGAGCATCTTGTTACCGAAACGGTGACCGCGCCGATAGGCCTCCTCGACCTCCGACTTGCGCGCGCCGACCACCATGTCGAGCCGCTCGGCCAGCATCATGCGGATCAGTTCGGGAGCCGCCGCCGCATCATAGGTCGCATCGCCATCGGCCATCACATAGATGTCGGCCTCGACATCGGAGAACATCCGCCGGACGACATGCCCCTTGCCCTGCATCCGCTCGGTCCGGACGATCGCCCCGGCGGCGCGGGCGACCTCGACCGTGCGGTCGCGGCTGTTGTTGTCGAAGACATAGATGCGCGCGTCTGGCAGCGCGGCGCGGAAGCCGGCGATGGTCGCGCCGATCGCCGCTTCCTCATTGTAGCAGGGCAGGATGACGGCGATATCGGGCTTCATGCCGGCGTTGATAAAGGTCGGCCGGTCGCTTGTCATCCGTGCTTCTTGCCGACGCGAATGCGAAGCCACAGGAGCGCAGCGATCGAGGCCATCAGCGGCAGCAACCATATGATCCGCGCCTGATAGCGAGGCTGCGGCTCAGACACGCCGCCGCCCAGCAACGCATTGACGAGGGCCCCTATGCCGAACAGGCCGATCCAGAGCAGAAGATCCCGATCGGCCTGCGTCGACGATCTGCCCCGCACCGACCAAATGAGCAGCAGCAGCACCGATGCAGCAACGATCGCCTGCTGGAGCCTCGCTACCAGCATCTGGGGCCAGAGGTTGCGTCCACCCAGCGAGGATAGAAGCGCTGCGCGCTGGCGGGGCGGCAGCGAGCGCCAGCAGCGATCGCCGGGCGCACAATGATAGTTAAGGATATCGACCTCGAACTGCAGCATCTGTCGCATCGCATTGTAGCCGACGCGTCCCCCCTGCGCGATCGGATGCTCGGCGAGAACTGCAAGCGCGAAGGCGGTATCCTGATCAGACATGGCGCGCCGCGTCTGCGCATCGGCGAACATATAGCCGCCCCGCGCCGGATCGAGCGACCAGAGAAACTCTCCGGCGGCGATCGACGAGCGGTCCTTCCATGCGCATGCAGCGAAGGTCGGCCGATCGCAATGATCGCGCAGATAGGCAAGCCCCGGTCCATCGGCCATGAAGCGCGCGGTCAGCAGCGGAACCAGCAAGGGCTTGCGCCCGAACACCTGCTCCACGACCACGCCTGTCGCCACCACCGAAGAGAGCCCTACCGCCAATAGCGTCAAGGTCGTCAGGAAAGTGCCGCGCCATTCCGACCAGGGCCGACCGCCCAACCGCATACCAACCGGCAGCAGGGCGAGCATCGCCCCGATCGCAACGATGTGGGTCAGGTGCGAGAGCAGCGACAGCAGCAACAGCGCAGCGACGCCGATCCGCTCCCATCGCGCCATCCGGCCCCTGTCGATCACCAGCAGGAGAAAGGCGAGCATGCCCAGTCCGGCCAGAAGATCGGGCATCAGCAACCCGACGAAAAAGGGTAGCGAAGTGCCCAGCGCAAGCAGCGAAACAACCGCAACGATCGCCTGCCGGCTCGCCACACCGAACATCCGCAGCGTGAGATGAACCAGCCAATAGGCCGCCAACGCTTGCGCGATCACGAACAGCCAGAAGCTGCCGAACAAGAAGGTCATCCACAGCAGAGCCCCGAAATAGGGCGATCGACCCGCCATGATGCTCTGGCTGGCGATATCATTGCCATGGGCGGCAACATGGCCGCGCGCGGCGACGTGCTTTGCGGCCGGCTCGAGCGCGTGCCGATAATGTTCGGTCCACTCGGTCGAGATGCGATGACCCGAAAAAATGTAGGCGGCGCTGTCCGCTGCCCGCACATAGGATGTCGTATCGGGGAAGAAGAAAGGCTGGCCGTTGAGAAAGGCAGGCCAGGCGAGCGCGCACAGACAGGCGACGTGCAACAGCCAGCGCTGAATCATCCCTGCCCCCGAAGCCCCGCCACTACCCGCGCCCTCATCCGCGATCGGCCATGGCTTTGCAACCGATGTTGGGGCAGCATGAAGCGATGCACGAGGATTATGACCTGTTCGTCGAGATCATCGACGCCGGAAGTCTCGCGGCTGCCGGCCGGCGGCTGCGCATATCGCCGGCAATGGTGTCGAAGCGGCTGGCGCGGCTCGAAGCCCGGCTCGGCGCACAACTCGTCCATCGCACCACCCGGCGCCTGCTGGTGACCGAGGTCGGCCAGACCTTCTACGAGGATGTCCGCCGGATCGTCGAGGCAACCCGCGCCGCCGAGGCCCGCGTGGCGGGGCGCATAGGGCAGCCCGCCGGGCCTCTGCGCGTGTCCGCCCCGACGTCCTTCGGACGGCTCCACGTCGTTCCCCATCTCAAGAGCTTTCTCGACCTCCACCCCCGGATCGAGCTGGCGATCGATCTCGACGACGGCTTCGTCGACCTGCTCGGCGAGCGGATCGACGTCGCAATCCGCATCTCACCGCCGCCCGCCAAGTCGCTCGACGCCAGTCTGCTCGCCGAAAATCATCGGATCCTCTGCGCATCGCCCGCCTATCTCTCGGCGCATGGAGCCCCGGCCAGCCTCGACGAGCTGAACGCGCATCGCCTGCTCGCCGCCGATCATCAACTGCCCTGGCGCCTCGAAGGACCGGATGGTCCCGTCACGGTCGACGGGCAAAGCGCCGTGCGGACCAATTCGAGCGAGGTCGCGCGTGATCTGGCTCTGGCCGGGCTGGGCATCGCCCTGCGGTCGACCTGGGATGTTGGACCGGCATTACGCGACGGGCGGCTGATACGGGTGCTCGACACCTATCGCGGGGCGACCGACGTCGCCATCTATGCGGTTCAACCGCGCGGCGCGCGCGATACGCCCAATGCGAGCGCATTCATCCGCCACGTCCGCGCTATCTTCTCGCCACAGCCGCCCTGGGATAGGTGATCGCGATGATCGAAAAGCTTCACGCCATCATGGCCCGCCTCCGTGATCCCGAAACGGGCTGCCCCTGGGACGTCCAGCAGGATTTCGCGACGATCGCGCCCTATACGATCGAGGAGGCCTATGAGGTTGCCGACGCGATCGAGCGCGGCGATATGGATGCGCTACGCGACGAGCTAGGCGACCTGCAATTGCAGGTCGTTTTCCACGCCCGGATGGCCGAGGAAAAAGGCCATTTCGACCTGCGCGACGTGCTTGATTCGATCTGCGCCAAGATGATCCGTCGGCATCCGCACGTCTTCGGCGACGGAGAAAGCCCGGGCTGGGAAGAGATCAAGGCCAGCGAACGGGCCGGAAAGTCGGAGGACGGCAGCGCCCTGGCGGGCGTCACCGCCGCCCTCCCTGCCCTGCTCCGCGCGGAAAAGCTGCAGAAGCGCGCGGCGCGGACCGGCTTCGACTGGCCCGAGGCCGAAAGCGCCCGGGAGAAGATCGACGAGGAGATGGCGGAGGTTCTCGCAGCCCACGACCACGCCCATCGCTTCGAGGAGATGGGCGACCTGCTGTTTGCGGTGGTCAATTGGTCGCGCAAGCTCGGCATCGATCCCGAAGCCGCGCTGCGCGCCGCCAATGGCAAGTTCGAACGGCGCTTTCGAGCTATGGAAGAAATCGCGGGCGACGCCTTCCCAAATCTCGATCTGGACGCGCAGGAAGCGCTCTGGGTGCAGGCCAAGCAGGCCGAACGCAGCTGAAAGCCTCAGCGCGCCTCGAAGCGCGCCAGATCGGCATCGGACAGCCGGACTTCCAGGACCATCCGGTCGCCATCGACCTCCTGTCCCACCACTTCGCCATGGGCATGCAGCCAGGCAATCGCGGCCCCATCGCCGATCGGAACCGCAAGCGTGCGGACACGATTGCCGACCGACAGCCTGTCGGACACGATCCGGCGCAACTGCTCGACCCCGTCGCCCTGCAGGGCTGACAAGGTAATGACATCCTCGCGCCGGCTCGCTTCGGCCTCGATCGCCGATCGGGCCTCCTCGTCGAGCATGTCGATCTTGTTCCAGACCTCCAGGATCGGCGCGCCCTCGCCGGCTTCCGCATCCGGTGCGCGCGGACCAACGCCGATTTCGCCCAGCACCGTCAGCACATCGGCGGCCTGCGCGTCACTGTCGGGATGGGCGATGTCGCGGACATGGAGGATGATGTCGGCGCCGGTGACCTCTTCAAGCGTGGCACGGAAGGCCGCAACGAGTTGGGTCGGCAGGTCGGAGACGAACCCCACCGTGTCTGACAGGATCGCCTTGTCGAGCCCCGGCAGCGAAATCTGCCGCATCGTCGGATCGAGCGTCGCGAACAGCAGATCCTCGGCCATCACCTTGGCACCGGTCATGCGGTTGAACAACGTCGACTTGCCGGCATTGGTATAGCCGACGAGCGCGATGACCGGCCAGGGGGCGCGCTGACGCCGGGCGCGGTGCAGCCCGCGCGTTCGGCGAACCTGTTCCAGCTCCCGCCGCAGCTTCGCCATGCGGTCGCGGATCAGCCGCCGGTCGGCTTCGATCTGGGTTTCGCCGGGACCGCCGAGGAAGCCGAAGCCGCCGCGCTGGCGTTCGAGGTGGGTCCAGCTGCGCACGAGGCGTCCGGCCTGATAATCGAGATGGGCGAGCTCGACCTGGAGACGCCCCTCGGCGGTCGCCGCGCGTTCGCCGAAGATTTCGAGGATCAACCCGGTGCGGTCGATGACCTTGGCCTCGATCGCCTTTTCCAGATTGCGCTGCTGGATCGGGGTCAGCGCGGCGTCGACGACGAGAAGTTCCGCCTCGTCCTGCCGGATCGCCAGCGCGATCTGCTCGACCTGGCCCGAACCGAACAGCGTCGCCGGCTTCGGGTCGCGCAGGCGGAAGGCAAGCCTTCCGCCTGCGC